>JAUHWU010000062.1 GCA_030427065.1 Gammaproteobacteria bacterium
AGCTGGACCGCTTTTTAATGCGCATACAGATTGGCTATCCCGACCCGAAAGCAGAAAGGGTATTGCTGAACAGTACTGATCAGCGTGAAAATATTCTGGCCATGAAACAGACTCTCAGTCCGCAAGACATCACCCATATCAGTGAACAAATTTCGCTGGTACATGCTACCGATACCTTGCTGGATTATGTGCAGCGTATTGTGGCCTACACCCGGCAGGACAACCTGTTTTCGTTCGGGCTGTCACCACGTGGTGCCATGGCATTAATGCGTAGTGCCAGAACCTGGGCGTTAATGCATGACCGCATGCATGTGATTCCGGAAGACGTGCAGATGGTTTTGCCAGCAGTCGTTGACCATCGCCTGCGCTCACTATCCGACAACTCCGGGCGAAGTGGTGAAGCTTACTCACAACGCCTGCTTAATGAGGTCGATATTTTTTAACCCCAACGCTACCAAAGTGCTGCTAAAAGCGAAGACTAAAGCCGGTCCACTACTATGAATACAGGGGTGCAGGACATACCAACAAGCTGGCGCCAGACGCTTGGATCGCGCTTGAAGAAACATCATTACAACTGGGTAAGGCGTCGTATACCTCCGTCACGTCACATCATACTTTCGCAGCGAAATATTTTTATCATTCCCAACAGGCAAGGTCTTGGTTTTTTGGCCGTATTGGCCCTGATGTTCATCGGAGCTGTAAATTATGAAGCCAGCCTGGCTTTTGCCCTGGTGTTCTGGCTTATCGGTTTATTTATACTTTCCATTTTATACACCTTTCGTAATCTCTCCGGTTTACATGTTTCTGCACTTGCAGGCAGTTCTATTTTTGTCGGTGAGTATGCCGAGATCAGTGTCGTATTGTCGCGTTACGGCAAGCGTATCTATGAAGCTATTGATCTGCATTTTCCTGGTTCACGGCATGTAGTTGCCAACCTGATTGAGAATACCGAGGAGCGCAGCAGTCTGTTCGTCGTGGCCAATCAACGCGGCTGGTTTTCCCCGGGCCGACTGACCATATACACTATTTTTCCTTTCGGTATTTGCCGGGCCTGGTCACTGCTTGATCTGGATTTACAGTGTCTTGTCTATCCAAAGCCGTTTCCCTGTGATCTGGATTGGCTCACTTCGAAGCAACAAAACAGCGGTCATACGACTATCACGCGCGGCAGTGATGATTTTCACAGCCTTCGAGATTATCAGCGTGGTGATTCCCTGCGCCATGTCGCCTGGAAAATTGCTGCCAGTGGACGCGGTATGTACACCAAGGAATATTCTGCCAATGTTGATGACAAGATCTGGCTCAAGTGGGATATGTTTCCGGACATGAGTGTAGAAGAGCGTCTGTCACGGCTTTGCTATTGTGTACTGCAACTGGATGCCGGAGGAAAGGATTACGGACTGGATCTTCCTGACAGTCGTATTGAGCCCGCCAAGGGCAGTGAGCATTATGCCCGGGTTATGAAAGCTCTTGCGCTGTTCGGTATTGAAGAATCAAACCAGGAGCAGGTATGATCAGGCAAATGTTTTTACGCTTGCTCAAACCAGCATCGCCACAAGTAAAGGTGGGCAAAGAAATCTACCGCCTGCCCAGAACCGCCCTGATCTGGATTCTTTCTTCCCTTGTGGTTGTCAGTCTTCCCCATATTATAAGAATGCCGTTCTGGCTCACCGGCTTATGTCTGTTTTGTATTGGCATCAGTGTGTTGATTTTCCAGGGACGTATTTCACACCCCGGCTCAAAAATAAAAACAGCTGTGGTATTTATGGTGCTGGTGGCGATTATTCTGCAATACGGTCGCGATATATTTTCCACCGACGCCATTGTTGCTGTACTGATAGTAGGTATTGCCCTGAAACTGCTGGAAATGAAAAAAAGAAGAGATGTCATGCTGGTTATCTATCTCTGCTATTTTTCGGTACTTGCAGAGTTTATCTATTCCCAGGCCATCCCTGTGGCGATTTATATGTCGTTTTGTATTGTGATAATCACGTCAGCATTGATGTCTATTACCCAGACTGAAGAGTTCCAGCGGCCCATGCGCACCCTGAAACTGTCTTCGCTGGTATTAATGCAAAGTATACCCTTGATGGCGGTCCTGTTTTTGCTGTTTCCGCGCATTGGTCCGCTCTGGGCCGTGCCTTTTCAAAGTGCCTCCGGTGTTACCGGGCTTTCTGATCAAATGTCGCCGGGTGATATAGGCGATTTGACGCGTTCCGGGGATATCGCTTTCACAGTCCAGTTTACTTCCTATATCCCAGATTATCGTGATCTCTATTGGCGCGGGCTAACCCTCAATGAATTTGATGGACGACAATGGACCAGGGGGCGTGGAGGGCGCTTTCAGGGATTTCAGTATCTGGGAGCCAACAAACAACAGATTTACCCGTGGTTCAGAGACATCCAGTATTTGGGGGATCCGGTTTCCTACAATGTCATTATGGAGCCAACACAGCAAAACTGGGTTTATACCCTGATGATGCCAGCGATCATGAATGAGCGTCTGTGGATGCGACGTGAATTCCAGATAGGTACCGAGCGTCCGATTTCGCAACGTTATACCTATGAAGCTGACTCCTATCTGGAACATATTGTAGATCTTGATATTTCGGACAGAATGCGTGAGAGCAGCACCGAACTGCCAGATGAGGGAAATGATCGCAGTCGTGAATTTGCACAAAAGCTATATGAGCAGTCTGCTTCTGATCGAGATTATGTCGATGCGGTACTGTCTTATATTCGCAATGAGCAGTTTTTTTATACCCTGAGTCCCAGTTTGCTGGGAGAGGATTCGATTGACGACTTTTTATTCAATACCCATGAAGGCTTTTGTGAACATTATTCCAGTGCCTTTACTTTTCTTATGCGTTCAGTGGGAATACCGGCTAGGGTGGTGCTTGGGTACCAGGGCGGAGAATTCAACAAATACAATGAAACACTCATTGTGCGTCAGTATGATGCGCATGCCTGGGTAGAGGTCTGGCTGGAAGGAGAGGGTTGGGTCCAGGTTGACCCAACTGCAGCGGTTGCTCCTGGAAGAATCGAATTTGGTAGCCAATTCACCTTTCAGGAAGATGAAAACTTTCTTGATGATGAAGTGTTTTCAATGCTGAAATTTCGCAGCACAAGCTCTCTGATCAATGATCTGATTCTGCGTATGGAAATGATTGATTACTCCTGGAATCGCTTTGTTCTGAATTATGATGTGGGAATACAGTTTGCCTTATTCAGTCGTGTTTTCAATGCTGTCACAAAAGAAAAAATTATCTATGCCTTGCTGGGGATGTTTTTTCTGCTGATAGCAGTTGTTGCGATTATTGTATTGCGCAAGCCCGCTGAAAAACCACAAACGCCAGCCAATCAACTGTACCTCAAATTTTGCAGGTTTCTTGCTGATAATGGCATTAGCCGACAAGCGGGGGAACCGCCGCTGCATTACCGGGAGCGGGTCTGTGCCTTGCAGCCTCAATGGAGCAATGAAGTCTCACGCATTACCGATATCTATATGGATATTGCCTTCAATGACAATCAGCCTGACCGTGTTGAAGATAAACTTCGCAAACTAAAGCAGGAAATTCAAAAGTTCAGGCTAATAAATTAAAGCTGTACTGCTTGGTTTTTTCCTGTGCGGGGTAATTTGCTGCTACTTTGCTGCTACATTAGCAGGCTATACAAAGCGCAATGCTTATTCCAATCAGTGCGCCTGCCAGAATATCGCAGGGGAAATGCACGCCAAGTATCACTCGTGACAGACCGACCAGCAGTGCCCACAGATAAAGTGGTATAAATAAAGGGCTAAGTGCTATTACCAGGAAGGTGACAAAGAAAAATGCTGCGCAGGTATGCCCTGAAGGCAAGCTGAATTCATCAGAGGCTATAATCAGTGAAGTAATCCCTTCCAGGGAATTGGAGGGTCTGGGTCTGCGGATAGTGCTTTTTAAAAGCGTGTATATGACGCGCTCCACTGTAAAACCAGCCGCGGCCAGTAGCAGTGTGGTATCGGCCTGTCCGGGTTTAAACACAATAAAAAGCGGTATAATGAGGCTGTAGAACCAGCCGTCAGCAGTGAAAGAAATGAAGCGCGCAGCTCGGGAAAACAGGGGGTATGTGCTTAGTAAACGGTTTTGGAAAACGCGGTAAAAAAATCGTGTGTCGACGTTCTGGATCATATTAAGCAATGGGCCAGGACGATTGAATAGTCTAGTTGCCATATTGGCGTTGGATTATCAGTATAATGCGTAAATATTAAATAAAGTGTTGTTAAATATACTATTAATTAGTTATCGGGAAATATATGAACTCTTTAATCCCAACAGGGCGATATCGGCATTACAAAGGCCGGGATTACCAGGTTGTCGGCACTGCCAGGCATACAGAGACTGAAGAAGATGTGGTCCTGTATTATCCCCTGTACGGTGATGAAAGCGAGCGCCGTTACTGGGTAAGGCCACTTGCCATGTGTACAGAGGAGGTCATTGTAGAGGGTAAAACCAGGGCAAGATTTGAGTACCTGGACGATAAGGTGTCGCAATAATTCCGGGCACAACGGACTACTATGCAAGTACAACTTCCAATTTTTTTTCTCTGCCTACTTATCCATGCAGGTATTTTTCTTACCTCGGTAAAGTCTGACAAAAAAAGCCGACTGCTGGGCGGCATCGCAATCTTGCTGTTAACCTGGCTGGTCTGGTATAGCGGAACATTTGTTGCGCCTGATTCACACATCATTTTGTATTCGCTGGGACGAATTTTACGCAATGCACCTTACTATTTTCCTTTTTTGAGCTTTCTTGTTTATATTCGAAAGCGTTAATGCAGGAAGCACTTCACTACAGATAAATTTTTTATTTTTTTATAGCTACTAACATTGATAACAACATGAAGAATTTACCATCTCTATAAAACGCCATGGACTCTCAATCGGGATGGAGCGAGTAGGTAATAATTTTTAACTGATCATGAAAGCTGTTGGCAAGCTGAGCCATGAAGATAACAGCACTTATTCCAATGTTGCAGAGTTCACATGCCGGAATTTCTGACCCACATATCAACGCTTTTTTTGATGCGACGGAATTAGAGGGGTGGGAGCTCTGTGCTGCCTGGGATGATTTTAAACTTGGCCTCAAACATGGCAGGGCATTCGATAAGCTGGCAATAGTCGGCGATAAAAAATGGAAGGAAAAAATGGCCACTATTGCCAGCCGGTTTATGTCAGGTGAAGTAGAGTATTTTGAAGTTGCTGACGACGCTATTGCCTGGTTACAGGAATAGGCCAACAATAATAACCGGTAACTTTCCGTTAAACCCTGCAAAATCCCGGGGAATCTGCTCACAATTTTTTCTCCCAATCCCCTTGAAATCCCTCATGCAGGACCTATTTATGTGACGTGAAGGCTCAAATGAGCTTCACCTTGCCGGGTCATACCGGCCAGTAGCCTGGTTCCAGATGAACAGGCTTTGATTAAAATAATATTGCTTGAATGAGGATATACACATGACAACATTTGATTTTTCTCCCCTGTATCGGTCGGCCATTGGTTTTGACCATCTGGGCTCTTTGCTTGACAGCATTTCCACCAATGAAAGAACTGCGTCAACGTATCCGCCCTATAACATCGAATTAATAAATGATGACGAATATCGAATTACCATGGCTGTTGCCGGTTTTTCCGAGAACGACATTAACGTGGAAGTCGAAAACAACACGCTGACAGTTTCTTCCATTCGTTCGGAAGAACAGAAAGAATCCGAACGCAATTACCTGCATCGTGGTATTGCTGAAAGACACTTCAGACGTCAATTTAAACTGGCAGACCATATCAAGGTGAATGGTGCCACCATGGAAAACGGCTTGTTGCATATTGATCTGCAGCGAGAAATTCCCGAAGCCATGAAGCCAAGACAGATTGCGATTAACAGCAAGGTCGACAACAGCAGACTGCTGAAATCAGCTTGATCAAAAAAGCCCGGTGAAAACCGGGCTTTTTTTTTAGGAGATACAAGAGGCAAGAGGCAAGAGGCAAGCAAGATAAAAGATAAAAGATAAAAGATAAAAGATAAAAGATAAAAGATAAAAGATAAAAGATAAAAGATAAAAGATAAAAGATAAAAGATAAAAGATAAAAGATAAAGGCAAGTGTTCATCGATCCACCCGTTATATGTTTTAACAATGCCGGGGATATTTACTGTGTTTAAAAAAAACAACTACATCAGCAGGCTTCCTTTTCTAGCTTGCCTCTTGTCTCTTGCCTCTTTTTCTATCCTCCTGCCGCAACCTGCACCGCCCACCTTTATCCTTTATCCTTTTTCTTTTCTCCCTCTTTCTTACCTTTGAAATTAAATAACGCCATAAGCCAACATCGCATCCGCCACCTTGATAAACCCCGCAACATTGGCCCCGCGAGAATAGTTTACGTAATTTTTCTCGGTACCATGGGAGACGCATTTGTCGTGAATATTGTGCATGATTTTTTTCAGGTGTTCCTGCAAGTCATGTTCTGACCAGCTCAGGCGCGCAGAGTTTTGACTCATTTCCAGTCCGGACACGGCTACGCCTCCGGCATTGGCGGCTTTACTGGGGGCAAACAGCACCTGGCCCTCCTTGAATATATCTATACCTTCCTTGACGGTAGGCATATTGGCGCCTTCAACCACCGCTTTGCAGCCGTTTTTCACCAGCAGTTTGGCATCGTCAATTGATATTTCATTCTGGGTGGCACAGGGCAGCGCAATATCACCGGGCACATGCCAGGGACGTTGGTCTGCATAAAATTCTGCGTTAAAGGTATTCAGGTATTCTGAAATCCGTGCGCGACGTTTTACTTTCAGATCCTTGATAAGAGCAAGTTTCTCGGCATTGATGCCTTCTTTGTCATGGATATAACCGGAGGAGTCAGACATGGTGATGACTTTGGCGCCCAGCTGTATGGCTTTTTCTGCCGCATAAATGGCCACATTGCCTGACCCGGAAATTAGAATCCTTTTACCTTCCAGTTCTTGCTTGTGATGCAGCAACATGTTTTCCAGCATATAAACAGCACCATAGCCAGTTGCTTCGTTTCTTATCAGGCTGCCGCCATATTCAATTCCCTTGCCGGTAAAGGTGCCACTAAACTTGTTGGTAAGCCGTTTCATCTGGCCAAACATATAGCCAATCTCTCTGGCACCGACACCAATATCGCCTGCCGGAACGTCTGTGTCTGGACCAATATAACGGCTTAATTCGGTAATAAAGGACTGACAGAAACGCATGACTTCACCATCCGATTTTCCCTTCGGATTAAAATCCGAGCCGCCTTTGGCTCCACCCATTGGCAAACCTGTAAGGGAGTTTTTAAAGGTCTGCTCAAAGGCCAGAAATTTCAGAATACTGAGATTGACGCTGTTATGGAATCGAATGCCGCCCTTGTAAGGGCCGATGGCATTATTATTCTGTACCCGATGCCCACGATTGGCGCGAATATTTCCATCATCATCTACCCAGCAGACACGGAAACTGATGACTCTGTCAGGCTCCGACAGTCTCTCCAGCAACAGTGCATTTTGATATTTTGGATTGCTTTCGATATAGGGAAGAATATCGAAGGCGACTTCATGTACAGCCTGGTGAAACTCCTTCTCGCTGGGGTTTCTTCGTTTCAGTCCAGACATGAACTGAGCCATGTTTTGTTTTGCGTTCATGGGTAATTGCCTTTAACAAATTTCTCAGGCTGCACAAAAAGCCGGTTGGCAGATTCTGCAGGAAAATAGAAAACTATTATAGAAAACTATAAAAGAGAGTTACGACTTTATAAATAACCATGCAAATACAGATTAAGGGCAAGATAGCTTGCCCTGTAAACCCCTAATTTTTATACAGGGGAGGTAAACTGTAATCGTTTTTTGGCTTGCCTTTTACGGCTCCTTGTTTGTGCAGGCTGCTAATAATGGAAAGCAGTTTCTTTTGATCCGTCGGCTCCGATTCCTGAGTTTCTCCGGTTTTGTCACTGTACAGTGACTGTTCCAGGTGGTTCAGTAACTCATTCAGCTCATCGGAACCTGCGCGTCGGGAAATCTGTGACAGCGTCAGGAGTGTTTCATCCTCATAAAAGGCCTGAGCCCAGGCAATGAGGCAACGTTTTATATCAGCCGCATTGCCTTTATCTATGGCCGTCTTCAGTACTTTTAATGCCATACCGGCATCTACAGAAGCAGGTTTGTCCTGTTTGCGCTCCTTTTTCTGCGGCATCATGGCGGGTGTCGCCGTACTGACAAAGGCGAGCATTCGTCTGCTACGCAGCCACATGGCGGTGGAGAAAAACCAGGCGACGGCAAATACTGCGGTAGTTGTTATCCAGAACAGATACAGCCCCGATGTCTGCGTCGCGGGTGAGGCCGTGCCCGTATCCAGCGTGATCTGGTTCAACGGAATGTTCGGTAAACTGCCGCTAAAGGGCTGACTGGCGGCAGTGCCGGGCTGAACCGTCAGTGTTCGCGCCGGAATCACCGCACGTTCGAGAGAGTCTGTCGTGGTATTCCACCAGGGTATGACCACTTCGGGAATCACAAAATCACCTGCTTCAGACGGCACAATCGCCGTGCCTTCGGTACGCGAACCGGTGACGCCCAGCTCATTGGCTGAATCTTCACTGGTTGGTTGATCCGGGTAAAACTTGAGTCCGGGTAAGTCTTCATAGCTTATTCCCGGCAGCAGCGAACTACTCAGGCCACTGGCGCTGATCTGAATATTGCGTGTTACGGATTCGCCAATGGTGAGCTCATCAACTGGGCCGCTCCAGCTTTCAATAATGGCGATATTGGCCGCGGGTAACCAGGTTTGTCCCGGAAAACTTGCCGGTTTTCCAAGCACCTCAATGGCATGCAGGTCACTGGCAAGATTGATCTCACGCACGGTGGTGCGATTATTGAAAAAACGCGTTAGCCCACCGCGTCTGCCGACGGTAGCCGTGAAATAGACCGGAGGAATAGTCAGTTCACCACTACTTTGGGGAAATATGACAAATTTGCGCTCGGTGACGTTATAGCGCACACCTTCGACTATTTCTGAATAGGTTTCGTCACTGCCCAACTGCTGTACGACGGCATCGGCTACCTGAGGCGAGGTAAGCTGGGCGCCCTGGTCAAAGCTGATGGAGTAATACAGTTTAATGGTATACAGGAGCTGTTCCTGCACATAGATCTTTTCCTTGCTGACCTCGGAAACTATAAATATTTCATCAGTGCTGCTATTACTCAACTGGTCAGCTTCGCCAACAGAAATGGTAATCGGACTGGATACTTCGCCGCCGATTCTGAATGACGGAATGGTCAGCGTACCGGTGGAGCGGGCTCGCAGCTGCACGATGTAATCCACAAAGGACTGCACCGTGCCGTTGATATTGGTGTAGGAACTGCGCGTGGTAACGTTACCAATCTGTTCGAAATCCCGATTCAGACCGGCAAGGGAAGGGCGCGCATTACCCAGTGAGTTATCAACCCTGATGGTCAGGGTGAGCAGCTCATTCAGACTAATGTCATTTCTGTCGACAAAAGCACTCAGGGGTTGGGCGCCAGTCTGAGCCACTGTCAGCAAGCTGGTCAACAGCATGCAAGTTGCGAGAAAAAATTTCAGTATTGATCGGTTTACCATATCTGTCCGTTTTCTTCCTGTTCAGCCAGGCTGGGGTTTTGAATCTGTTCAAAGCGGCGTCGTGCGGCCTGGTATTGAAACTTTCGCCTTAAGAGTTCACCGGGATCATCAGGAATTCTCCTGAGCCATTGCTGCATGGCCTGTTCCTCTTCGGAATCTGGCTGCTCACCTTCCTGGGGTTCCTGGCTTTCCTGGTCCTGGGGTTCGCTCTCACTGTCCTGCTCGGATTCCTGCTGCTGATCCTGTTGTTGTTGCTGCTGCTGATCCTGTTCCTGCTCCGATTGCTCAGACTGTTGTTCCTGATTCTGTTGTTGCTGTTCCTGGTTTTCCTGCTGCTGACTTTCCTGATCCTGATCCTGGTTTTCGCCTTCACTATCCTGCTGTTGCTGCTCCTGCTGCTGTTGTTCCTGTTCCTCCATGATTTTTTCCAGCAGTGCCTTGTTGAACTGCGCATCCTCATGGTCCGGAGCCAGTGCCAGGGTCTGGTCATACGCGGCAATGGCTTCAGGATAGCGATTCATGCGGGCCAGCGCATTACCCCGATTATAATGGGACTCGGCATCTTCAAGAAGACCAAGATCGGCGATGGTATTTTCATAATTACCCACACGGTAGTTGGCTGCTGCACGCCATTCCTTGTCCTGAAACAGGTTGGCCGCCTGCTCAAAATCCTCCTCAGCAAAGGCTTCAGTACCCTGGACATCCCTCTTGACCCACAGGTCTTTCAATTCCCAGGCATAGACATCGCGCTCCGGTACAAAGATGATGGCCAGGCATAAACCCATTAACCAACCCCGACGAAAAGTCAGCGCCGCCAAAGGTAACACCAGAAGTAACAGCCAGGGGCCGGCTTCGTACCAGATATCAAATTCGCGTTCGACATCAATCAGGTTTTCATTTTCGTCAAACACACTCTGGTCCAGCAGGTAATTAATGTCTTCATCGGTTAACAGGGCATCGGCGTAACGGCCTCCGGTTTCACGGGCGAGATCCTGCAGCAGATTGCGCTGCAGTCTTGGAATCACAATAGCGTTGTTGTTATCGCGCAGGAAGCCTCCTTCAGCCATCGGGATAGGTGCACCATCCTCAGTGCCCACACCCAAAACTGACAGGGTATGCTGGGTACCGCGCAGGCTGTTTCTAATGGCGCCAATATCATTGGCATTGATGCCATCAGTAATAAGTAGAATCTGGGCCTGGGGCAGGCTACTGTTTTCCAGTAATTCCAGAGCCAGCTGGATGCCGCTGTCAGGACTGCTTCCCAGCATCGGCATAATATTGGGCTCCAGGGAGGACACCAGGTTATTAATGGTTTCCACATCATCGGTGAGTGGGGTCACTGCATGGGCATCACCGGCATAAACCACCAGCGCGGTCTGGCCTTCTTCCTTGCGGGTAGCCAGCACATCAATTATCTTTCGCTGGGCTCGAACAGCCCGGTTCGGCGCCACATCATTCGCGTACATGGACAGCGACATATCTGCCACGATAACCAGTGCATCTTCACGTTCCTGAACAGGCACAGGAATTTGCTGCCATACGGGGCCGGCCAGGGCGATGAGGCCAAGGGTCCATAACAGCAGTAATCCGAAAAGTGGGTATACCTGGCGCGGAGAGCTGTTCTTGTCCAGCAGAAATGGCAGCAGGGAAGGGTCAATTGCCCGTGACCAGGTACTGCGTGTACTTTGTATAAACAGCAGCAGGAAAACCAGGATCAGTGCAGGAATCAAACCATATAAAAACACCGGTCTGAGAAAGTGGAAATTCTCCAGGGTTTCCGGACTCAGGAGGGGGTTCATGCCTTGACCTCCATGGTGCTGTCCTGTGCCGCATTGTTTTGGGTCGCTGCTGGCTGGCGGTTGCCGGCGAACAATATTCCCCAGGGCATGCGTAAAAGAGCGATCAGGAAGCTAAGTGCAGCGGCCACACCAAGGGGCCAGTAAAACAGTGCGGAGGTGGGACGAAAGGTTTCAGCTTCCTGTTCCACCGGCTCCAGTTCGTCCAGCAGGCCATAAATGTTTTCCAGCTCCTCACGGTCTCTGGCTCTGAAATACTGGCCACCGGTATTCACCGCTATCTGGGTCAGGCTGTCTTCGTCCAGATCAGCGGAGGGATTGATGGTGCGTGGTCCAAACAGTGAGTTTGAACTCGATGCATCAGCGCCAATGCCGATCGTATAAATTTTAATATTTTCCCGAGCCGCCAGATCACCGGCCTGGGTAGGAGAGACTTCACCGGCATTGTTTACGCCATCGGTGAGAAGAATCAGAATACGGCTGGCTTCCGGGCGTTCTCGCAAATGTTTAACGCCCAGACCAATTGCATCCCCGATTGCCGTGGCATTTTCCTCGATAATACCGATCTCGGCTTCATAGAGCAGGGTTTCCACAGTGTCCCGGTCAAAAGTCAGGGGCGCCTGCGTATAGGCTCTGGCCGCAAACAGAATAAGCCCAAGACGGTCGCCGGTACGTCTTTCGACAAAGTCCCCCACGACAGATTTCACCACCTGCAGGCGCGTTGCATTCTGACCGCTCAACTGGATGTCCTGGGCTTCCATGGAACCGGAAATATCCACCGCCAGCATCAGATCACGACCCGTGGTGGGTAACTGGATAGGCTCGCCCACCCATTGCGGGCGACTGGCGGCAGTGACCAGCAGCAACCAGCTGAGAATAGCCAGCACGGCGATCAGACGGTTGCGTGCACCGATTTTCGGCGCTGTTTTTTCAATAGTTGAAAGTGACTTGAAAAACGGCACATAGAGGGACGCATCGCGATTGGCGGCGCGTGGTAACAAGCGGTGGCAAAGCCAGGGCAGCGGGAGAAAAAAGAAAGCCCAAAGCCAGACAAACTGAATCATGATGATGACTCCGTTTGCGCAAAGCGCTTGGCATGGGCCGCGCTTTTTTCCTGGTAGCGTTTTTCAATCCAGCGTTTTACCAAAGCATAAAGCGCATCAGTGTCGGCATCGAAGCGGCGTTGATAAATACCGTCTGCCAGCACACGGCCGGCGCCCCGTGAAAATTCCGAGCCAGCGTCAAAACTGTCGAGGAAATCGAGCCATTGGGCGCCACTGAGTTTTTCGGAAGGCGCCTGTGGGAACATGACAATCGCGACCCTGTTCAAAAGGATATTGATGCTGGCAAGAAAATCCAGACCCGCCTGGTTACGTCTGTGTTCAAAAGCGGCCTGTTCCTGGTAATGGTGATAGGCCTGGTCCAGTTCTTCCAGCACCTTGGCAAGTTTACGCCGCTGAATCATGGCAATAATCGCTTGCCGGTAAATGAAACCCACGCCAATAAGAATGAGCACCAGCAATAGCCACCAGCCAGGGGCTGGCGGCCAGAAGGAGACCGCTTCCGGTAAATGGATATCGCGGAGTTGGCTTAACGGGTCTTCTGCTTCCATGTTTCCATTTGTTCCAGTACCACCTGGTCAGTCCGCAGGGGAATGAGGGGGACTTTCATTTTGTTGAATTCGTCTCTGAGCATACCGAGGCGGACCTCAAATTGCTCGTGATAGAGCGTTCTGACGCTACTTTTATAGGTATTGATTGTACTGCGCTGCTGTCCATCGGTAATACTGTAGACCCCGGGAATCGGCAGGTTTTCTTCCAGCGCGTCGTAAACAAAAATACAGGTCACGCTGTTATGCAGGGCCAGTTGGTGCAGGTACTGGCGGCACTTGTCATCAAAGGTCTGAAAATCACTGATCAGGTAAACATTGGAGCCTGGTCGGGTAATGCGATACATCTGTTCAAGGGCACTAAGCAGGTAATTTTTTTCACTCAGCGCAGGGTCGGTGTGGTGCTCCACCAGATCCTGATTGTATCGAGCCAGGGTGTCCAGAAAGCGCAGGGCCGAGCGTTTACTGCGCCGAGGTTTAACCAGTTCATTGGTCGTGTCATTGAACACCACACCGCCAACCCGGTCACCATTATCCACGGTGGTCCAGCAGATGATAGCGGCTGCTTCTGCCGCGACTACCGACTTGAATGCCACCTGGCTGCCGAAAAACATGTTATGGCACTGGTCAACGCCGATAATCACCGGCCGTTCGCGTTCTTCCCGAAATACCTTGGTGAAAGGGCGACCGACCCGGGCGGTCACGCGCCAGTCAATCTGTCTGATATCGTCACCTGCCTGATAGGCCCGGTATTCCTCAAAATCGACACCACGCCCCTTATGCTTGGAAATATGCGAACCGGACATCCCCAGTCGACTGCGTGACTGGTAATCCAGTTCAAAGGATTTGGCGACATGACGCTGGTCAAATAATTGTTCCAGCGTAATGAACGCACCGCGACTGCGATACTGATCCTGTTGAATATTTAGCTGACGTTTACGAGACAATGCTTTCCTCTTGGTGCATTGGACTTGATGGGGCTGGGCCAGAAAATTTCAATACGTTCAGGTCTAGGCTGAAGGGACAAGTTCCAGAATTTTGCTTAGTACAGAGTCAGGATCGACGCCGGCCGCTTCCGCTTCAAAGCTCAATAATACGCGGTGACGCAGGACATCATGAAAAACCTCGTGGATATCTTCCGGGCTGACGAAGTCCTTGCCTTTGAGCCAGGCATGAGCGCGGGCACACAGGTCAAGAGAAATGGTGCCACGGGGGCTGGCGCCGAAATCGATCCATTTTTCCAGTTCCTCGGAGTAGGGGCCTGGATTACGGGTCGCCATGACCAGTTGCAGAATATATTCCTCAACAGTCTCGGCCATATGAATATTCAGTACTTCCTGACGTGCCTTAAACAGGCTTTCCTGTGGCACGATGGCGGGTGGCTCTATGACTTCATTGCGTGCTTCGTTTCGCACCAGGTTGAGGATTTTCCGTTCCGAGTCAGTATCCGGATAGCCCACCGTGACATGCATCAGGAAACGGTCGAGCTGGGCTTCAGGCAAGGGATAGGTACCTTCCTGCTCAATCGGGTTCTGGGTCGCCATCACCAGAAATAACTTGGGCAGCTTAAAGGTTTCGCGGCCTACACTGACCTGGTGTTCGGCCATGGCTTCGAGCAGGGCAGATTGCACTTTGGCGGGGGCACGGTTGATCTCGTCGGCAAGCACCAGATTGTGAAAGATGGGGCCTTGCTGAAAACGGAAGCTGCCATCTTCCGGGCGGTAGATTTCTGTTCCGGTGATGTCACTGGGTAACAGGTCTGGTGTGAACTGGATACGATGAAAATCACCCTCAATACCTTCAGAAAGATTCTTGATGGCCTTGGTCTTGGCCAGGCCGGGAGCACCTTCCACCAGCAGATGGCCATCGGCGAGGAGCGCAATCAATAACCGGTCAATCAGTTTTTCCTGGCCAATAATCTGCTGGGACATCCAGGTTTGCAGTGTGGTAATTATTTCGAATTGCGTCATGTGGTGAGTCTCTTACTTCTTTTATTGAATCTGATTTAGTCAATCTCAAGTCAGGCTTTGGTTAAAACCTGGCTGCCGGTATCAAGTGCCAGCAACATAACCCTGTATTACGCCAGTGCCCCGACCATAAAGCGCCGTAAAGCGGAGAGTAAACAGGAGGCTATGCCTTTGATTGGTTGGGCAGCTTGCCCGAATAAAACGTCGATTCTATAGTGAATCCCTGCGTATTGAAAATTGAAAATGCCCGTATCTGCTATATAAGTGAGCTGTCAGGCCTGGTCGAGCCCACTACTTGAGGGCAACCAGCCTGCTGTATATAGTGTGACCGCCAATACGCAATGTCTATCCCTGTCCTGTGATTATTTTAAGGAAAAAACCATGCCTGCCAGCAGGAAAACCCTGATTCTTTATTCCACCCCCGCCTGCCATCTGTGCGAAACTGCCCATGCCCTGATCAGTCCTTTTCTCGACCGACTTGAGATAGACATCGAGGAAGTGGATATCAGTGAATCGGATTTGCTGATTGAGCGTTACGGGATTCGTATTCCGGTTCTGAAGTTTGCAGATGGGGGGGATACAGGAAAGGAGCTGGGGTGGCCATTCAGCGCAGAGGAGTTTCTGGCCTTTGCCGGTGACTGAGTGCCACTACAGCGTGTGCGAAAAGCCTAGATAATCTTGATATGCCAGGGTTCGTAGCGAACCCCATAGCGATTGGTATCGGTATAACGAATATCGACATACCCCAGTGTAATAAGACGTTTGAACTCTTCAGTATTGGAGAAATCGATAGTGAAATTTGCTTCTCCCAGTCCGATCTTGCCCACATCAAAGTCGCCAATGCCATGGAAGGAGTAGCCCGGGGGAGCCAGTGAGCGTGAGGCTTTCGACAGATTACCGTTGGATTGCCGGGTTTTGGAAAGAAACAGATGCATCTGTTTTACCACGTTGCGAATACCGGAGGTAAGCAGCAGTTTTTCACCCACATCCTTATGGATCAATTGGTATTGGTTCAGTGAATCACCCTTGAGGAGGTAATGACCACTGCCACCAATTTTTTCTACTTCATTCTGGTTAATGCGGTGGGTCAGCTGGGGATTGACTTTTTCGCCAAAGAAGCCGTATTCGGTGGCATCGTTGAAAAATATTTCCTCCATAAAAGCCAGTTCGGCCGGATCAAATTCACCAATTTCTTCATAGTTGCGGGCAAAGTAGAGCATTTCATCAAAGGCAATCAGGTTGAAATTGCCATGGCCAATAAAACGTTGAACCCGTTCCAGGCGATCGATGGTGGGCTGCAGGAGCAGCTGGTTGATTTCACTGAGGTAAACATCACCGGGAAAGTCGCCGTCGAAGTTACGGATTTTCTCCAGGTAAAAATTGACTTCGTCTTCCTGGAGTTCATCAATCGTGTCGACATCAACGACTCGCTCGGTGTGTTTGAAGCCATCTTCGAGATCATTTTCCGGGGCAACCACAATACCAGGACCATTGGGATCAGGGATGTCATCGATATTGACCGATGGCATGGAGGCTATTTCCGAGGGAGTGATATCAGCAGCTGTCTTGAAAGTTGACAGTTCCGCCAGATCAGGCAAGTCTGGAAAGGATAAACGATTATTCTTGTACTGATCCCAGAGGCGCGAGCTCAGGAAGGAAATGCCTCCTCCCGCCATGAGTGCTGCCAAGAAATCTCGTTTTTTCATAATTGCGACGAATATAGCAGAGTTTATAGAGCGAAAAAATCCCTGGCGTTCGTTGTTGTTACTTCAGCGATATTTTTTTCACTTGTACCCAAACATTGCGCCACCGTGGCCAGCACATGGACCAGATTCGCGGGCACATTTCTGCGCGAAGCTGGCTTCGGCCGTATGGTTCGCGGCAGCAGGTAAGGGGCATCCGTTTCCAGCATCAGACGGTTTCGGGGAATCAGGTGAATGAACTCATGCAGATGATGCCCGCGGCGCTCATCACAGATCCAGCCGGTGATGCCAATATGCATATCCAGCTCCAGATAATCGCATAATTCTGCCTGAGTGCCGGTAAAACAATGAACTACACCCCGGGGCAGCGAATTACGGTATTCACGCAGTATCTGCATAAAGTCTTCATGGCCC
>JAUHWU010000216.1 GCA_030427065.1 Gammaproteobacteria bacterium
CGTAACTCTGGGGCATGGAAACGACAGAATATTGGTAGGTCCTTGTTTGTGCCGATAAGTTTCGTTCAGGCTGGCGGACTCACTCTCGTCAACAATGCGAATACTCAGTTCGGTATTTTCAGCAATATCATCACTGGTACAGGGAACAGCTTTCAGTGCGGCTTCAGACCAACGTTGAAATTCCTGTAGTGAGGGCAGTGTGGTTTCTGTGCTGGCGTTCATCAACTCAATGGTCACGTTCATTGAAACGATCACTTTCCTGACTGTGAGTAGAGGCTTGTGAAGAGTTGGAGTCTGACTTGAGTTCAGTGATGGATTGTCGGTCAAATTCATCATAGGCCTCGACAACCTGCTGCACTATCGGGTGCCTGACGACATCTCGTGATTTGAAATAGGTAAAACTTACGCCATCGACATTTTGCAGTATTTTACTGGCCTGAACCAGGCCACTGCCTGCGCCTTTGG
Source organism: Gammaproteobacteria bacterium (assembly GCA_030427065.1). GTDB lineage: Bacteria > Pseudomonadota > Gammaproteobacteria > Pseudomonadales > Pseudohongiellaceae > Eutrophocola. The sequence continues at coordinate 466 of JAUHWU010000216.1, forward strand.
GCAGGTCAATCTGGGTGACATCCCCGGTGATGACTGCAGTAGACCCAAATCCGATGCGGGTCAGAAACATTTTCATTTGTGAGGTGGTGGTGTTCTGGCTCTCATCAAGAATAATAAAGGCATTGTTCAGAGTGCGTCCGCGCATATAGGCGAGCGGGGCCACTTCAATAACATTTTTCTCAATCAGGCGACCGACCCGTTCAAAACCCAGCATCTCATAGAGCGCGTCATACAAGGGGCGTAAATAGGGGTCTACTTTCTGGCTCAGATCGCCCGGCAGAAAGCCAAGTTTTTCGCCGGCTTCAACCGCAGGGCGCACCAGCAGAATACGACTGATCTGCTCCTTTATCAGGGCTTCCACAGCGCAGGCGACGGCCAGGTAGGTTTTGCCGGTCCCGGCGGGGCCAATACCGAAATTAATGTCATGGCGCACAATGTCGCGTACATAATTATTCTGATTGTGGCCTCTGGGTTTTATCGAGGCCTTGGGTGTGCGCAATATCAAAAAACCGTCGTTATTGTCGTCATTGTTTTCGCCGGTGACATATTCTTCACTGGACGAGTTTTCAGAAACAGAATTTTCCTGAGCGGCGACATTGATGCCTTCCTGTATAGCCATATGAATATTATCCGGGGCGAGGTTTGGTGAATTCCGGGTCATTGCGTATAACTGACGGATGATACTGGACGTGCTTTTTACCGCTTCGGGGGCACCAGTCACCATGAATTCACTGCCGCGATTTCTGATCTTCACCAGCAGGCGTTTTTCTATCTGTTTCAGGTGTTCATTAAGGCGTCCGCAAAGGTTAGCAAGACGTTGGGGATTTTCGGGTTCCAGCACCAGACGCTGGGAAAGGTTTTGACTAGACATGTATTGAGAAAACAGGCCTCCGACGGCAGTAAAGATAAAGTTAGTATACCAAGTGAATGCGAATTTTGTATTAATTTTTAGGCAAGCGGTTTTTGGGCGTTTCAGGCTAACTTGTTGATATGTAATTAAATTCCTGCAATATATGTCGCAGGCGGGATAGCCGCCACAGGCAAATTAAGGTCATTGTTGGCTATTAAGGCCAATAATTTGCTCAGGAGTTGCTTATATTCATAGCGCTGGGAACTTAGCCTAAACCATTTCACCGCGCAGTGAATTTGGCAGCGCGGCAGTTATTTTCATATCAACGATCTGGCCGATAGTGTCGTTGGACTCGGCCCGAAAATTAACCACCCGGTTATTTTCAGTACGGCCCTGCAGCTCGCCTGGATCCTTCTTGGACACCCCGGTGACCAGCACCGGTTCAATGGTACCTACCATGGCCTCACTGATAGTGGCTGCATGCTGCAATATCCGTGTCTGAAGAATATTCAGGCGCTGTTTCTTCACTTCCATTGGCGTGTCATCGGTGAGGTCAGCGGCCGGGGTGCCCGGGCGAGCGCTATAGATGAAACTGAAGCTGTGGTCGAAGCCAATCTCATTGATCAGATTCATGGTGTCTTCGAAGTCTTTATCGGTTTCACCGGGAAAGCCAATAATGAAATCCGAGGAAATGCTTATGTTGGGGCGGATGGCCCGCAGTTTCCGGATTATCGATTTGTATTCCAGCACCGTGTGATTACGCTTCATCAGAGCCAGTATGCGGTCGGAGCCATGCTGAACTGGCAGATGCAAATGACTGACCAGTTCCGGCACACTGTCATAGGTATCAATCAGATTCTGGTTGAATTCCACCGGATGGGAGGTGGTGTAGCGGATACGATCAATGCCGTCTATGGCGGCGATATAAGTCACCAGGGTGGCCATGTCGATCATTTCACCGTCATGGCTTAAACCGCGATAGGCATTCACATTCTGGCCCAGCAGGTTTACTTCCCTCACGCCCTGTTCAGCAAGATGCACTGCTTCTGCGAGAATATCATCCAGAGGCCGGCTGACTTCTTCACCCCGGGTATAGGGTACGACACAAAAAGAACAGTATTTGCTGCAGCCTTCCTGAATAGTCAGAAAGGCCTGGCATTCGGATACGGTGGGCTCAGGCAGACGGTCAAACTTTTCAATTTCGGGAAAACTGATATCCACGACGGGTTTGCTGCCGCCCGAGGCATCCAGCAGTTCCGGCAGGCGATGCAGGGTTTGTGGACCAAATACCACATCCACATAGGGCGCCCGCTTGCCGATCATTTCGCCTTCCTGACTGGCCACGCAGCCACCCACGGCGATCTTTAGTCCCGGTTTTGCCTTTTTCAGTTCACGCCAGCGGCCCAGTTGGTGAAACACCTTCTCTTGTGCTTTTTCCCTTATAGAACAGGTATTTAGCAAAAGCAGATCAGCTTCTTCTGCGGTATCAACACGCTCCATGTCGCGATTTTCATGCAGCAGGTCGAACATACGCGCTGAGTCGTACTCGTTCATCTGGCAACCATGGGTTTTGATAAATACTTTCTGAGCCATAAGCCTGTCTTGTTACGTAATAATTAGCCGGTCTGGCAAGGGGACTTGCCGAAAAGAGGGCGGATTATAGCGGTATCGGGAAAAACTCTCTAGAAAAGTCGTTACTGACGCTTAAAGTCGTTACACTGCCCTTGAAATCAGAGAAATAAACCTGATATTAGCAAGCGTAAATCCATCAGGCAGCAGGCAACAATGGCTAATTCCACAAAAGAACCCAGAGAAATCTATAAAATCTCGTTCCTGAATAAGGGAGAGGTATATGAAGTCTTTGCGAAACAGGTATATTCCAGCGATCTCTATGGCTTTATAGAGATAGAAGATTATATTTTTGGCGAACGCTCCCAGCTTGTGGTTGATCCCAGCGAGGAAAAACTGAAAGCCGAATTTGCCGGGGTTAAACGCAGTTTCATTCCCATGCAGGCCATTATTCGTATCGATGA
>JAUHWU010000063.1 GCA_030427065.1 Gammaproteobacteria bacterium
ATGATTCAGGCCAGTTACCGATTATTGAGGCATTGATGAAAAGCTTTCTGGCCAGGGAAGACTTTGAGGCGGTTAATGAGCAACAGCGATATCTGCTTTTTTTGAACCAGAAGCTGCATGATAAAGGCAGTATGGAGCGAGTCTCCGCATTGGCTGAAATCGCTGACTTCAATATGCATACGTTTTCACAGTCCTTACTGGTAACCACTGATCCCGATACGATTTCCATGTTCAGGCCTGGTGGAATGGATGCCCCTGGTGCCCCGGAATACGCCAGAAGTTTTGCTCTGGAAAGTTTATATCGAGCCAGAAGACATTATGCTGACGCGATATCGACACTTGTTGATAATAAAAGATTTCAACATCCGCGAATTCTGGAACTTGAGTATAAATATCTGGAAACGATTTTTCTGGCGGGGTTCACAAGTGAATTAGTCTTTAATCCCCATTATTACCTGACCTCGGCGCGTATCAGTGCCAATCTGCCCAATCGCTGGACCTACCTGCGTCGAAACAATGAGGGCTATGAGTTGGGTATTAAAACCTTTGAGCGAATTATTGCCTATCTTGAGCTGGATGAAAGTACGACAGACATGGAGCGGGTCAGGGCAAGGATGGAATTGGCAGACTGGCATCTTGTTTTTGGCTGGCATGATGCGGCCAGTGCAGAATATTCCCGCGCGTATGCATTGGCCAGTGAGTTGAGGTTGGCGCCCGAACCCATGACGCAGCTTTTTAATCCCGATCGACCGGTACAACTTCCCCTGTTTACTGCCAGACCCAATAGCCGGGAAAAGTTTTCCATCAGCCCTGATACGCCGCTTGACTATGCCGGTTATTTTGATGTGTCCTACGCCATCACCGACAATGGCAGCGCCGGGAAAATCAGAATACTGGATAAAAGTGATAGTGACGCTTTCGATATTGAGGACCGCCTCAGACGTTACCTGAGAAATTCACCGTTTCGCCCGGTCATTATCGATGGGAATCCGGAAGCGCAAGATGAAATCAGGATGCGCTATTACTATAGCTTTCAATAAAACCACTTTAGTGGACTAGCTGATAAGTTACCCCCCAGGTATTTGTCAGGCGGAAAGTTTCTCCTGGATAATAGCCATAACTCCCTCTGGCATAATATCTTTGAGGCAGCGATGCTGATGCAGACAATAGCCCTTGTTGCAGGCGGGATCACAGGCAAAGTCTCCCCGTACAATAGTGCTTTGCTGACCAATGGGTCCCCAGATTTCATCCCTGGTGGGCCCGAATAATACCAGGCCGGGCAGTCCCAGTGCAGAACCCAGATGGAAAGGCCCGCTGTCATTGCCCACCATCAATGCACAGGTATTCATGAACTGCCCCAGTGCTACCAGTGACAACCTGTTGCATAAATCAAGGGGAGGGGAATTCACGCCAGCCTTTTGCAACCGGCGTGCTATTTCCTGATTGGCTTCCTCATCAACAGGTCCTGCACCCAGCAACACCGGCTGCAAACCGGCAGCCATTATTTTTTCCACCAGCACGGCCATACTTTTCACTGGCCAGCGTTTATAGTCCTTGGTCGCTCCGGCATGAATGGCGATAGTTTTTAACTGAGGATTCCAGCCCCACTCACGCAATTGTGCTGTCAGGGTGTCGGGAAGTGGCCCAAGGTTAAGGTCTAAATAATTTTTTTCCGGTTCCGGCATGCCGAGGGCAGCAAAGACATCATAATAGCTGTACCAGCGATGACGTTTTCCGGGTTCGCGGTTTTCAAACTCTACGGGAATCACGGCATCGTAACCGCTGCGGTGGCGTGCGCCGCTACAGCCCAGTTTGAATGAGGCCCCGGACAGGCGTGTGAGATGGCTGGTGGCGGAGTCTTCTTCAATATTGAACGCCATGTCCGGTTTGAATGTGCGGATTTCTTTCAGACAGGCGCGGTACAGGGAGATTTTTTTAAACAGGCCGGACTGGCTGATTGTTTTGCGCGGAAAAAAGACCAGGGTGTCGGCGGGAAAGCTGTTTTCACAAAGTGCCTGAAAGCCTTCATCAATAACTATTTTAAGTTGAATGCCCTGAACCTGGCAGTAACGGGCATAGGCCTGCATGAGCCCGCCCGCCAGCAACAGATTGCCCAGGTACTTGGTCGGATTAACCAGTACGACTCGTTGAGGATTCTTGGGGACAGGTTTATTCACTGTCCTGGTAAAGTGCCATCAGTTCACCCACATTGGTAACGGAGATATCCGGCCAGGTTGCCTGCGGTCGGTCATCAAAGGCATTGGGGCCACCAGTGCCGGTATGCACATAAATGGCCAGTGCACCGTTATTTTTTGCCATGGGTACTTCAAGATCGGCGTCATCACCGACTACTGCGATCTCGTTTACCTCAAGGCCCAGATGCCGGGCAGCACTTTCAATGGCATGGGAAGACGGTTTGCCAAGTACGATGGCGTCTTTGCCCGTCAAGGGTTTCAGCGCCGCGGCTAATGCACAGGAAGTGCCGATGCCGGGACCGTTGGCGGTGGCAAAGAAAGGCACGTCGGAAGCCGTATATAATTCGGCGCCATCCCTGATGGCAAGCCAGGCATTTTCGATGTCCTTGAAGCCAAATTCACGATACCAGCCAATATAGACAGCATCGACAGGGCCAGGATTTTCAATGCTCGACAACACAATCTCCAGACCGAGATCAGCCAGAGGCTCCCACACACCGGGGCAGCCCAGCACCATGATGCGCTTGTAGCCTTGTTTGACCAGATAGTCCGCAGCCACGCTGCTGGGGGTCATCATGGTGTTTTCGTTCATGGGAATACCGGCGTCGCTGAGCACCTTCACATAGTCGGAAGGCGAGCGCGCGGTGCCATTGGTCATCACCACATAGGGAATGCCTTTACCCTTAAGCAGATTGATAAAGTCTGCGGCACCGGGCAGCATCGCCATATTGTTGTTTTTCTTGTCGCCAAGAATCAGCGTGCCATCCATATCGAAAACAAAGCCCTTTACACGGGCAAATTTCTCATTCATTTGACTTGTCATTATGCAGGTTTTTCCAGCTGAAAATTCAGCCCAGTACTATACTTTGTTCGTTAAGGTTTTTCATTAGAGTAGAAACAGGACTTTTAGCTGCACGATTTTTCCTTTACCGGGAAAAATCACTGTCTGCTCAATTGCTTATGCTCTCTTTATGTTTGTTGTGGCATGCTACATTTACTATTAAAACACGTAGTAAAATGTACAATACGCCTCCCGGCCTCATTGAGGTGGGTAAGCATAAGCACATGTAACTGAAAAACAGGATAAAAAGTGAATCTATCAGGTAGTCTGATTGCCATCGTAATTTTATTGATCGCCAATGGTTTTTTTGTGGCCGCCGAGTTCGCGCTGGTGAAAGCGCGGGGATTTCGCATAGAAGCACTGGCTAATAGCGGCAGTGCAGCCGCAAAACTAACGGTCAGGATACAGGCCCAACTCGAAGCCTATCTGGCGGCCTGCCAGCTCGGTATTACCATGGCCTCTCTGGGTCTTGGCTGGGTCGGTGAGCCTGCCGTAGCCGCACTGTTGGAGCCCATGTTTCACTGGGCGGGCGTTCCTGATGCCATTCTCCACACAACGGCTTTTATAACCGGCTTTCTGATTTTTTCTTCACTGCATATTGTGATCGGAGAGCAGGTACCCAAAACATTTGCTATTCGCAAGGCTGAGACGGTTTCCGTGTGGATTTCCTACCCGCTGCATTTCACCTATTTGCTGGTTTATCCCCTTAACTGGATACTGAACTGGTCATCCGGTTCGTTGTTGGCGCTTTTTGGCGTGGAAGAAGCCACCCATGCCGAGGTGTTCAGCAGCGATGAATTCAAGGGAATGGTGACAACTTCCCAGGAACATGGTGCGCTGGAATACGATAAAGCCAACATGATTAATAACCTGTTTGAATTCGATCAGCGTCATATTGGCAGGGTGATGATTCCGGTTAATTCGGTGGATCTTCTGGACATTACTGATTCAGAGGACGACAACCTGAAAAAAATCCGCGAAGGTGGACATTCACGTTTTCCGGTAGTGGATGGCGGCAGGGATAATGAGATAGTAGGGCTGTTACTGACCAACGATCTCTATGCAGCCATGCTGGATGGAGAAGAAAAACCCTGGAGTGACTTGCGCCGTTTTTGCAGACAACCCATGGTGGTACCGGAATCCCAACGCGTTTCTACCCTGTTTGAGGATATGCGCAGCAATCGTGCCCATATGGCTTTTGTGATTGATGAATATGGCAAGTTTCTTGGCATCATTACTCTGGAAGATTTACTGGAAGAGATAGTCGGTGAAATCGAGGACGAAACCGATGCCGAGGAATCCACCATGCCTATTACGCTTCTGGAAGAAGGTAAATGGCAGGCAGATGGCCTGGCATCACTGGGCGATATTGAAAAAGTCGTGGGCCTGGTAGTACCAACTGAAGAAGAGGCCAACAGTTTGTCAGGCCTGTTAATGAATCAGCTGGAACGTATGCCGGCACCGGGCGATACCATAGAAATAGATAATTTCAGGCTGACAATTCAGGATATCGAAGATCTGCGCGTCGGCCAGGTAATTATTCAGACATTACCCATTGCAGGTGAAGAACTACTCCTTCCTGAAAGCGATTAATTGCCCGCTTTTTTATTGATGCGTATCAGGCTTTATTTTTTGGCCCGCTCAATGGCTTCCTGAATCAGTTCGCGGGCCTTTTCTGCATCAAACCACCCCCCGATTTTGACCCATTTACCGGGCTCAAGATCCTTGTAATGTTCAAAGAAGTGCTCGATCTGATTCATGGTGATTTCCGGCAAATCGGTATAATTGTGGATATTTTCATAGCGTCGCGTCAGGTGTGGTGAGGGCACAGAAATAATCTTTTCATCCATGCCTGCATTATCTTCCATGATCAACACGCCTATTGGACGTACATTGATCACACAGCCAGAGATGAGCGGACGGGTATTGCATACCAGTACATCAATGGGGTCACCATCATCAGAGAGGGTGTGTGGCACAAAGCCGTAATTCCCGGGATAGGTCATCGGCGTATAGAGAAAACGGTCCACCACCAGGGTGCCGGATTCCTTGTCCAGTTCATACTTGATTGGCTGCCCGCCAATGGGGACTTCAATAATGACATTGATATCTTCCGGTGGCTTGTCGCCGATTGTGATTGAATCCAGTCGCATTAGAATTGCCTTTCAGATTGAGAATAAAAGTTCGGAATATGAGGACAGAGAAAATTTCAGCATGAAATTTCTAACTGTACAGAACCATTCGTAAGGTTTTGGTGAGGTTTGTTAATGATAATGGAAAATATTTCGGTATTTTATAGAAAGTGGCGAGGCTTTTCAGCCTTTAAAATTTACGTAAACGATTAATACATTCAGCTATCTATTCCTTAAGACGCGGACTTATATTACGTCGCTTTCCTGGTTGTACCCGCGGAGGAAGCTATGGAACCTTTGCTGTGGAATAACGCCATGCTGGCGTCAGGAATTATTTTGGCTGTTACTTTTGTCGGTATTTTTACTGAAGGAGTGCATGGCTTTCATCGCGCCAAATTTGCCCTGGCAGGAGCAGGAGCCATGGTGTTATGTGGCCAGTTTTATGGCTTTTACAATCCCGAACTGGCCATAGAAGCTATCGACTGGAATGTGGTTTTCCTGCTCGGTGCCATGATGACTATTGTTTCAATCATGATTCCCACCGGCGGTTTTCAATACCTTGCCTACACTATTGCAGATCTTAGCCAGGGACGCCTGTTTTTGCTGCTGGTAATGATGGGAACCCTGGTAACGGTACTTTCCCTGTTGCTGGATAATGTCACCACGGTTGTCATCTTTGGACCGCTGATTATCCTTATTTGTCAGGCCCTCAGGGTTAATCCGATTCCTTTTTTGCTGGCAGCAGCCTTGCTGTCCGATACCGGAGGTGTGGCTACTCTGGTAGGTGACCCTCCCAATCTGATGATAGGATCTGCTGCCGGAATCGACTTCAATACCTTCTTTATGCATATGGGGTTTATTGTGTTTGTGGCCTGGGTAGGCACCCTGTTTCTGCTTAAATACCTGTTCAGAAAAAAGTTGGCGGTTAAACCGGTCATGCCTGAATTCAGTGAGAAAGAGGAAATTGCTGATCCCAGAACCTGGAAAATGGCGCTGGCGATTCTGGCCGCAATGGTCGTGGGTTTCATTCTCCATGATGACCTGCATTGGGAACCCTGGTTCGTGGCTGCACTGGGACTTACCGCGCTGGTATTCCTGGGTAGTAATGTGGAAATGGACGATTATTTTTCTGAAGTGGAAATTACCCTGCTGGTCTTTTTCATGTCCCTGTTTATTCTGATTGGTGGCGTTGAGCATAGTCAGTTTTTGCAATTTATCGGTCAGTTCATCGTGCCCTTTGAGTAGAAAGATTTGCTGACTGCCTCAATTCTGCTGATGTGGCTGGCGGCAGTACTTTCCGCCATGATAGATAATATTCCTTTCACGGCAGCGATGATTCCCATCATTCTGGGTATGGAAGCCCAGGGTATTAATGTGGCTCCTCTGTGGTGGGCACTGGCAGCCGGCGTAGGTATGGGAGGTAATGGTACCCATCTGGGCTCTACAGCGAACGTATTCATTGTCACCATTAGTGAAAAGCTGGCGAAGGATTCCGGCAATCCGGATTATGCCATTACCCCGGCGGTATGGTTTCGCAAGGGTACACCGGTGATGCTGTTCACCCTGGTGATCTGTACGGTCATCATGACCCTGTTTTTCGATTTTTTCAGCACGCCGGTATAATAATCCCCATTCCTGCATTCGCCTGAATGGGGTCGGGCTGTCCCTCTGGTCTGTGGGCCTGAAGTGTGTAAAATTGGGTCGATTGAACACTATCAGCCTGAATGACAGGCACTGAAAAACCTGGTTTACGGGTTGGGGGAAAGGGGAATGAAAATCACCACACTCTGGCGTCTCACTGGCACGCTTTGTCTATCACTATTATTTCCAATGGGCTTTCAGCATGGACTGATGGCGGCTGAAAATGCCCCGGCAAGCCCTGATGGTCTGCATATTGATCCGGTGGGCACCGGCCCTTTTTATTACGATACCGCAGAGGGTATGGATATCCGTGTCAGGGTAATTGCGCGGGGTCTGATTCACCCCTGGAGTATTACCTGGCTACCTGATGGCAGCGCCCTGGTGACAGAAAAAAATGTCGGACGAATTCGCCGTATTATCAATGATCAATTGCAGGAAGAGCCGGTTCAGGGCGCCCCCACCGACATAATGGTCAGCAAATATAAGGGTCTGCTCGATATCACTACCCACCCTGACTTTGCCAATCAGCCCTATATCTACATGAGCTATAACAAGAAATTGCCTGCTGGCAAGGAAGCCATAGCCGTGGCTCGGGGACGCTGGGACGGCAGCAATATTCAGGATACCCGGGATATCTTTGTTGCCCAGGAAGGCACCACCAACGGGGTGCGCCTGCTGTTTGGTGCAGACGACATGTTGTACGTGGGAGTCTATGTCACCACGGATAATTCCAACAGTTTTGAAACCATGAGCCATAAGGGCAAAATTCTGCGCTTCACGCCCGAAGGCGGTATTCCCGATGACAATCCTTTTGTCGGTCGCGAAGGTTTCCTGCCGGAAATATACAGTTATGGCCATCGCACACCCACCGGATTGACCCTGAATACTGAAACCGGCGATATCTGGAATACCGAGATGGGGCCTAACGGTGGGGATGAAGTGAATCTCGTTGTGCCAGGTGGCAATTACGGCTGGCCGCTGGTGAGTTTTGGTATCTCCTATGGCGGGGGTTGGCACAGCGAAAGCTTTCAAATGGAAGGTGCGCGAAACCCCATGGCTTTCTGGATGCCGGGTATTTCGGTAACCGGTCTGACGTTTTATACCGGTGATGAATTTCCGCGCTGGCAGGGCGATCTGTTTGTCGGTGGTATGCAGGAAGGGCAGATTCCCGGCACCGGGCAACTGCACCGCATCAAGTTCAATGAAAATATGGAAGAAATCCGCCGCGAGTCACTGCTGTCGGATCTCAGACAGCGCATACGTGATGTAAAACAGGGACCCGATGGCAGGCTTTATCTGCTTACCGATGAAGATGATGGCGTCGTGTTAAGGATAGAGTCGGTCAATTAACTGCCTTTGACCGCGGCTTTCTCTAGCGGGGAAGCGCGGAATTATGAAACTGGATAATTTTCCAGGCGCCGTTGCGCAGGGCGAGCACCATACTAACCCGTAGCGGCGTTCCTTCGCTTTGGCCCTTTGGTACCACTTCCCACATGCCTGAAATAGCCACCAGATTATTGGCTATCTCGACACTCTCATAGTCCCGGGCGCGGGCAATAGTTTGTCCCGGTGGGTTAAGTCCAACCGGTTCGAAATATAAAGCGACTCCAGCAGGATCTGTCACCAGTGATTGTGACCCGGTTCCCCAGAACAGGGCATCTTCAGAAAACAGGCTGGTAACAGTCTCCATATCAGTATTGGTCATGGCATCGAGAAACTGTTCGAATACTGCTGTAGCCTGGGTTTCGGCATCACTTTGTGCATGCAGTGATGCTGGTAGACCAAATAACAACAGTATGGACGTTATGAAAATTTTCATTGGTTTAACGGTTTAATGTCAGTTTGAAGTTTTTCTGACTGACAGAAAAATTCGCGGGCGATTTTTTCCCTTTAGCGTGATGCAGGCCTTTCAATAGTTGCAGTACTGGTGAAATGGCCGGGTTGTAATGGAGCTCATCAGGAGAGCGAGTCCGCATGGCATCCACCTGGTCCACCGGCATTACTGCGCGCAACAGGAACTCTTCATCAGACATGCGCTTTGAAAACTGCTTGCGTCTGTCCTTTAGCGTCATGGTGATCGGTTCTTTTTCTATTTCCCTGGTGCGTGGCAGAGACATGATGCGATCCAGCACATTTTGATCCACCGGCGCCGTGGGGCGTCCAAAGCGTCCCAGTACATAGCGTATGGCCTGATCCGGTATCTGTTCATAGCGGCCGTCACCCATCACGTTGAACATGGCCTGGGTGGTGACAATCTGGGGGAAGGGTGTAACCATAATGGGCGAGCCCAGCTCTGCCCTGACCCGTTCCACTTCAGCCATGACGTCATCAAACCTGTGCTCCAGCTTTAACTCAGCCAGCTGTCTGCGGGTGGTGGTCAACACACCACCGGCCACCTGGTGGCGCAAATAGGAGGCATCGTAAGCCTGGGGTTTACCAACCGCGAGTCCTTCGGCTTTTGCCAGACCGAAATAATAGTCTTCCAGTTGTTTCAGCGCGTTTTCATTAACATCTACAGTGTGTCCGTGGGTTTTCAGATTGGCAATGGTTTGTGTGGCGCAGGGTAATGAAGAGCCATGGGCCAGCGGGCCGATCGCCACATGCAGGGCATCAATGCCCAGCTCGGCGCCCACCATGTAGTTAAACTGGGACAGACCGATGGTGCAGTGGGAATGTAATTCCAGCGGCAGATTACCGATCTCCTTCTTGATGGCAGGGATCAGGGTACGCGCTCTTTCGGATGTCAGCAGACCGGAGGGATCCTTGATATAGAGCAGGTCGAAATCACCGGAGGCGGCAATCTGTCTGGCGCAGTTGGCATAAAAAGCATCGTCGTGGACATCGCTCAGGGTATAGGTCAGCGCTGCCATGTTTTCGGCATCACCTTCTTCTTTCACAATGCGGGCTACCTGCATCAGGGCATCCATGTCATGCATGGGATCAAGCAGGACAAAGCGGCCGATACCGTTTTTCATCAGGGTTCTGTAAGCCAGCCGCATGAAATCATGATCGGCCGTTTCCCAGGAGATAAAACGAAAACCGGTAGAAATAAACTGCAGTGGTACATTGGGCAGGGCCTGATGCATCAGACGAATACGTTGCCAGGGATCATCCTGGTGGTAGCGCACGCCGACCGCCATATGGGTACTGGAAGTAAAGTCGATGGCACGAAAGCCAACCCGCTCCATCAGCGGCGCCGCCTGCATCATCTGGTGCGTGCCCATGCCGGTCATGCTCCACATGCATTGGTTGCCGTCGCGGATACTCACATCCACCAGTTTTATATTAGCCATTGGCAAGTTCTCCTGCAGACGTGGTATCCAGCATTTGCTTTAAAAAGCGCGTGTCCACACCGCCTTCTATAAATTCCCCGCGTGCCAGAATGGCTCGGTGCAAAACGATATTGCTCTCAACCCCATCAAGATGACATAGTGCCAGCGCATGTTGCAGGCGAGTTATCGCTTCTGCGCGATCTTCGCCCCAGACAATCAGCTTGCCCAGCAGGGAATCATAATAAGGCGGTACCGTGATACCGCTTTCTATATGAGTGTCTATTCTGATGCCGGGCCCCGCCGGAAACTGTGCGCGGGTTACTTTACCGGGGCTGGGCTGGAAATCATTCTGGCAGTCTTCTGCGTTGAGTCGGCACTCAATCGCATGGCCAGTGAAAATAACATCCTTTTGGGTCATGCTCAGGGGGCGACCTTCGGCGACGCGTATCTGCTGGGCAACAAGATCGAGACCGGTAATAGCCTCGGTGACCGGATGCTCCACCTGGATGCGTGCATTCATTTCCAGAAAATAAAAACTGTTACGCTCGACATCGACCAGGAACTCTACGGTGCCGGCGCCCTGATAATCCAGGTGTTGGGCAAACGCCACAGCAGCGCTTTGCATCTCTTCGCGTAAGTCGTCATTGAGACAGGGGGCTGGCGCTTCTTCCACCAGCTTTTGATAGCGCCGCTGAATTGAGCAGTCGCGGGTGCCCAGATGAATAACCTGTTTGCCATCACCCAGTACCTGAACCTCGACATGGCGTCCGCTGGCGACAAAACACTCCAGGTAAATACGGTCATCATTAAAGGCATTTTCCGCTTCTGCGCGAGCCAGGGTCATGGTTTTGGCGAGATCAGCCACATCATGCACAACCTGCATACCACGGCCGCCACCGCCACCAACGGCCTTGATAAGGACCGGGTAACCGATTTCTGCGGCTAGCTTTTCCGCTTCCCGGGGAGTATTCACTGAACCACCGGGTACTATGGGCAGGTTTGCCGCCACAGCGTTTTCCCGTGCTTTGAGCTTGTCACCAATGGCGTTGAGCTGGGCTACGGTTGGGCCTATAAAAATAATGTTGTTGTCTGTGCAAGCCTGGGCAAGAGAGGCATTTTCCGAGAGGAAACCATAACCGGGATGGATCGCATCAACCTGGGTTTGCAGGGCCGCCTGCAGCACAGCATTCACATTCAGGTAACTTTGCAGGGAAGGGGGTGGGCCAATTTTTATGACCTGGTCTGCCATGCGTGCCGGGACGGAATCCAGGTCTGCTGCGGATGCCGCCAGCACAGTTTCGATGCCCAGTGTCTGACAGGTTCGAATAATACGTACCGCAATTTCACCACGGTTGGCTATCAACAAACGGTTGATCGATTTCACAGCAGTCATCAAGAGGGCCTGACCCGCATTAACAGCTGTCCTTTTTCTACAAACTGGGCATCTTCAACAAGAATTTCAATGATTTCACCGTTGAGCCCGGCAGGAATGGAGTTCATCAGTTTCATTACTTCAATGATAGCAATAACAGTATCCTTGTTAACACTGGAGCCGATTTCTACAAAGGGGGCAGCACCGGGTTTTGGCGCATTATAGAAAGTGCCTACCATGGGCGCACGAATATCCAGCAGACCTTCTTCAGTAGCCGCAGCTTCGATTGACTCGCTCTCTGCGATACTGGCAACAGCACTGGTGACCGGAGTCTTGTCACTTGCCACGGTATTTGTCTGCTGTGTCCAGCCCTCATCATCCTGCTGTAATTTCAGGGTGAAGTGCTCGGTTTCCAGAGTTAATTCCCGGTAGTCAGTTTCTTCCAGTAAGCGCAGGATTTCCTGTACATCTTTGTGACTTAGACTCATTTACTTTTCTTGTCCTTGATTAATTGGGCGCCCATGACATTAAAAATATGGTCATAGGCTTTAGCCGCTGGTTTGGCCACCGGGGCCTTGTCTTTTGTTGCCCAAACAGTTTCCGGACGGCTTTGCAGTAGCAAGACGCCCGTTTTATTGGCATCGCTATCATGGGGTATGGCCCATTCAATGTCCTGGGGACAGCCGTAATGCTTTTCCACGCGGCGGGCGACAGCGGTCAGTTCCCTGATTTCCTCATCGCTAAGACAGGAAACCACCTGGCGTTCTTCCTCAACGGGCCTTTCAATAATTCCGCCGTTCTCGTCCGGTAGATGTTCAATAGCCTTGGAGGCTATATTTTTTCCGGTAATTTCACTGGTGATCTTGTTGACGACAAATTTGTCCGGGGTGACTTCGCCACTCACGATACTGGAACCCAGTCCCCAGCTGCCTTCGATAGTGACAACAGATTTATCACCGGTAGTGGGGCTGCGGGTAAACATGACACCGGAACAGCGTGAATTCACCATGGTTTGCACAACGACGGCCATGGCCAGGTCATCCTCCGGAATATCCAGCCGCAAACGATAGGCAACAGACTCGGGGTTGTAAAGACTGGCCCAGCAGCGGCGCACAGCATCCAGCAGTTGAGCTTCCCCTTTTTGCCATAAGTAGGTGTCCTGCAGTCCCGCAAAACTGGCTTCCTCGCTGTCTTCGCTGGTGGCACTGGAACGAACAGCCACCGGTATATTATCTCCCAGTTCGAGATAGGCTTCAGTGATGACTTGAGCCAGGGATTCGGGAGGTGGGGATTTTTCCACCAGGGCACGTATCTCACTGGTAACCGTGTTCAGGGTAGTCACATCATCTGGATCCAGCGCAGCAATTTTTTGACGAATACCATGTCCAGCATCAAGGATATCCAGATAGGCTTTAAACCCTTCGGTTGTTACCACGTAACCATTCGGCACACTGATGCCGGCACTGCATAATTCACCCAGGCTGCCGCCTTTACCGCCAACGAGAGGACGATCAGTCAGGGAGATGTCCTTAAACCAAAGAATGGAATTTTGAGTTTGTTGAGTCATTTTTCAGATAATTATTTCTGGATATAAATGGAATTTTCGTCAGTCGAAAAGCAGTAATCATATCCTGAATATTAGAACAAAGTTACCTCTATTAAACAAAAAATTTAATGCTATGGCTGGACTCCAAATAACCATAAATCTTTTGCTGGTATTTATTCAGATGCATTGTGTTTATGCTGGGCTATAAACACAACATCTAGCAATGGCAGAAGAAGTACGTTCACAAGATCATTCAATAACTATGCTTTCGGGAAACTTTCTATTACACTGTTTCAGCATTTGCTTAAAAAGTTCTTTTGAATTTTTTTAAAGAACTGTTTATAGAAAAAATAAGCGTCTTTTTGAAATTTTTTTTTAGTAAAAATATTTTTCTGAAAATGCATAAATTTTAAATACCTTGATTGCATGGTGATATCAATTGCCACTTACATTTCTGGAACAGGGTTATGACGAATATTACCCACAGCAAGAATGTTTCTCTTGATACATTCAGCCAGATCAAAATAGACATTGAACCTGATAAAGGTATTGTCTGGAAATATCTGAAACCCTTCCCCAGACCCTGCTTCAATTCCCGGTTGATTACTGAAGTTGAACATCTTCAGACAATGCTCAAATTCTATAAAGGCAAGCTGCCCTGTAATGGCAAACTGGTACCAATCAAATATCATGTCATGGATTCCCTGACGCCGGGCATTTTTAACTTTGGTGGTGATCTGGCCAAATTTCTTCAACTGATTACCGCGCAGGATGAAGAAGGCATGTACAGATATGCCAAATCCTGTATTGATGGCATCCATCCAATTATGACCAATTTCAATCTTCCTATTACGACTATCTCACTGGTAAGGGGAGATGCGCTTGGCGGAGGTTGTGAAGTGGCTTTAAGCAGCAGTATCGTTGTCGCCGAGAAGGGTGTGCAGATGGGGTTTCCGGAAATCCTGTTTAATCTGTTTCCGGGCATGGGTGGTTATCACTTGCTGAAACGCCGGCTCAATCCCTCCAAAGCAGAAGAGATGCTTCTCAATGGTCGTGTCTATAGTGCTGAAGAAATGCATGAGATGGGCGTGATTGATGTGCTTGCCGAAGTTGGCGAAGGTAAGCAGGCCCTGTATGAAAAAATTGCCGAATGTGAAAAACACCGAAAGGGCAGAATGGCTATGCAGAAAGTCATGGCTCTTACCGAGCCGGTTGATTACGACGAGTTGCTGGATGTCTGCCAGATCTGGGTAAAAGCAGCCATGCAACTTTCAGAAAAAGATTTACGTATGATGACCAGGTTGGTGAAGGCGCAAGACAGGAAAATTCAGTCTGCTGAGCTTGAGAGTGCTGTTACTGGTCATGATCATACTGAAGCTGGTAATGAAATGATCAATCAGAATATTGCCTGATCATTTTGTTATCGTTGTTAAAGAATTTTTCGCAGCTATTTATTTGCGCAACTTTTTCCCTAACTTTTCCCCCCAACATTCCCGCAGATTTTTCTGGAACATTTCCAGAAAACCTACCCTTCATGCACTTCTGCTATAAATCATTATCCTATAGAGATGCAGATTCATGCTCATCTAGATAGGCGTTCAAGGCTGAAAAGGTTATGTCGCTTATCTGCACAAGATTGATATAAAACTCCGGCATGTTTGTATAAGTTCTTTTTTTGCTTTCAATAACAATTCTGTAAGCAGATTCTGCGATGGCCAGAGCGCCAATGTTATGGGCGCTGCCCTTGATGGCGTGTGCATGCTCCTGTACCTCTTCAAAATTTTCTTCTTCTATGGACAATTTTATTTTGGTAATCAGTTTCTTGGTGTCGCCAATAAAACCATTGATCAGTTCTCTCATAAAATCGGGGTTTGTATTGATTTTAGATAGATTGTCCAGGGTTTTTTGGTTCAGTACCTGCTGATCGGATTCGAATAATTCAGCCTGTAATGCTTCCTCGTTCGGCTGTGTAAGTTTTTCTATTGCCTTGAGTAATTTTTCCGATTCCAAAGGCTTGGTCATGAAGAAATCAATATCCGCCTGATTGCTGGCAACAATGGCATCCACTGTAGCATCTGCAGTGAGCATGATAATAGGCGTTCGCTTATTACTGATTTGCAGGAAGCGCAGCGCTTTGGCGGCTTCAATGCCATCAATTTCAGGCATATGCATATCAAGGATTACCAGATCGTAGGGTTTCTCTTCGATAGCATTGAGAATGTCATTGCCGTTTTTATAGATATCCACCGCATAGCCGGCATATTCAAGAATGGTGCGGATAACTTTTTGGTTGGTATCATTATCTTCACCAACCAATATCTTCAGCTTGTGCTTTTTCCCTGTATCAGATTTGAAATTCCACAAGCGGGTAACGTTTGTTTCCCTGGTCTGCGCCGTGCTGGTCGCATGCAGGGCGTTAAACAGAAAACGCTTTTCAACAGGTGAGTTGAGAATACAAAAATACCCGGAGGCTAACAGTGCAGCCCGTCTGCTTTGTAAAAGACTCGGGGAGCTTATCAGTATCAGGTTGCTCTGACTCGTTCTCGGATCATTGGCGATTTTCAAGGCCAGACGATCTATTTCCTTTTCCTCTCCCAGACTGAGATGATCAATTAAAAGCACGTTATAAGGGTTGGCACTATCCTGTGCGGTTTGCATTTTGCTGTAAGCTTCTTCCATGGTTTCGCTGTACTCCCAGTCGAAACCCCATTCCTGCAGGTTCTGGGTGAGGGCTTTTCGGCGTTTTCCGGAGATACCGATGATCAGTATCGACGATGTGCTTGAAATGATCGGCTCTTCATCTACCGGCCCCGGTTCGCTGGCTTTGAAATGGTATTCCAGTTCAAACCAGAATTTGCTGCCACGCCCGGGTGCGCTTACTACCCCGATGCTTCCATCCATCAGTTCCACCAGTTTTTTGGAGATGGTTGTACCAAGTCCGGTACCGCCAAATTTTCTGCTGATTGATTGGTCGGCCTGGGTAAAATTATCGAAAATAGATAGCTGCTCCTTTTTGTTCATACCAATGCCGGTGTCTATTACTTCAAATCTGAGCCTTACCCGGTCATCTTCTGAATCAAGTGAAAAAAGGTTCAGCTCTATTGACCCTTTGTCAGTAAATTTGACTGCATTACCTAATAAATTGAGCAGCACTTGTCGAAGATGGATTGCATCGCCACGCAGGCTATAGGGTACATCTGCGGAAATATGTACACTACATGACACGCCTTTAATCGTTGCCTGCGGAAAAACCATGCCAGTGATGGAATGAATCAATTCATGCAAATCGAATTCAACATCTTCAAGTTCGGTTTTGCCGGATTCAATTTTTGAAAAATCCAGAATATTTTCAATCAAGGCCAGTAATATTTTTGAAGAAGACTGAATGGTGTTTGCAAATTCCCTTTGCTCATTCGTCATGTCAGTAGCATTGAGCATATCGCTCATACCCACAACACCATTCAGGGGGGTTCTCAATTCATGACTCATGGTGGCCAGGAATTGACTCTTGGCGAGGCTGGCTTTTCGGGCTTCAT
>JAUHWU010000217.1 GCA_030427065.1 Gammaproteobacteria bacterium
GCGACGTTCTCTTGGTGAGCGCTGGCGTTTTTCTGAAGGACGCTTGCGTGGTTTGTCTTTATTATCCGACGCGGTTGATGCTTCAGAGGGACTATCCTCAATAGACGCGTTAGTTCCGGCCAACTGTTTACCATTATCTTCGTTGCCTGCTGCCTGTGGTTTTCGAGTGCGTTTACGATTACTGCTCTTGCGAGAATCTTCCTTGTTGGCGGGGTCACGGGAAGCATTTCGGTCGGCTTTTCCAGATTCAGCATTTCTGGCTGGTTTTCGCCTGGGGTTTTCTCCCTTGGCAGGACGTTTTCGGTTACGTGAAGGCCGTGCTGCGCCTTTGTCAGTATTTTCCTTGCTCTCTGTTTTGGCTGTTGTGCTGCCTTTCTTCTGTTTTTCATCATTGGCTGAAGGACTGAACAGACTGCCCAATGCAGCACTGATGCTGGCTAAAATACCGCTGCTTTGTTTTGGTTCGCTGGCTTTGGCCGCTGTTGCCGGGGTTTTAGCTAGGTCTGCCCGCGGTGTGGCAGGAACCATGTGTGGCGCCTGAATGGCAGGGGCATCAGCACGCTCAGGTTGTTTGGGAAGAAATTCATCGATTTCTTCCGCATCATCGGCATGAATGTTATAGCTTCTCTCCTCACTGTCATCCGTAATATTCTGGATTTCGTAGTGGGGCGTATCCATGTTGGGATTGGCAATCACGACTAATTTGGTGGAGCTCTGGCTCTCGATAGCGCCGATAACATCCCTTTTTTCATTCAGCAGATACGAGGAAACGCTGATAGGCACAATGGCGCGCACTTCTTTGGAATTGTTCTTATTGGACTCTTCCTCAAGAATTCTGAGAATCGAGAGTGCGAGAGATTCGATATCGCGGATGCTGCCCTGACCATTACAGCGGGGACATACGATGGCACTGGTTTCTCCCAGAGAAGGGCGCAAGCGCTGTCTGGACATTTCCAGCAGACCAAAGCGGGAAATGCGGCCAACCTGAACGCGGGCTCTGTCCATAGCAAGGGCGTCACGCATGCGGTTTTCCACTTCGCGCTGATTTTTTTGCGACATCATGTCGATAAAATCAATGACTGCCAGTCCGCCCAGATCGCGCAGACGCATTTGACGTGCGACTTCATCAGCCGCTTCAAGGTTGGTCTGCAGGGCGGTTTCTTCAATATCCGCACCACGGGTGGCCCGGGAAGAGTTAATATCAATGGAAATCAGTGCTTCGGTAGGGTCAATAACAATCGAGCCGCCACTGGGTAATTTCACTTCACGCTGAAAAGCCGTCTCGATCTGGGTTTCAACCTGGTAATTGGTAAACAAAGGCACCTTGCCCTCATAGAGTTTTACCTTTTCCTCATATTGAGGCATGACCTGGCGAATAAAGTTACGGGCCTCTTCAAAGGTTTCCGGGGTGTCGAGAATGACTTCACCGATATCCTGGCGTAAATAGTCACGAATGGTCCGAATGATAACGTTACTTTCCTGGAAAATCAGGAACGGCGCCGGTTTTTCCTCGGCCGCTTTCTTCACAGAAGTCCATAACTGCAGAAGATAATCCAGATCCCACTGCAATTCTTCCGGAGCTTTGCCGACACCCGCTGTGCGCACAATCGTACCCATGCCATCAGGCAGATTAAGACTGCTCAGGGCATCGCGCAGATCAGCTCGTTCTTCACCTTCAATGCGTCGTGAAATACCACCAGCTCTTGGGTTATTGGGCATCAGAACCAGATAACGACCTGCCAGTGAAATCATGGTAGTCAGGGCAGCGCCTTTGTTGCCACGCTCTTCCTTGTCCACCTGAACAATGACTTCAATGCCTTCGTTTACAACATCCTTGATATTGATCCGGCCACCGATGTCTTTAGGCTGCTTGGAGAAATATTCCCTGGAAATTTCCTTGAGGGGGAGAAAGCCGTGACGATCTGCACCAAAATTGACAAATGCAGCCTCCAGGCTGGGTTCAATTCGGGTGATCCGGCCTTTATAGATATTGGCTTTTTTCTGAACCCTGGCACGGTTTTCAATGTCCAGGTCATAAAGCTTCTGACCATCTACCAGGGCGACGCGCAACTCTTCTTTTTGAGTTGCATTGATTAGCATTCTTTTCATATTACCTTCTACTTTTCTCTGTGGGAAAAGCAGGGCAAAAGATAATAGGTTGGATTAACTAAATAATATAAATTATTGATTTATTTATATTATATCAAGTTTTAAAAAATAGCAGAGGTAAAGTTCTGGAGCAGAATTTCGACGGAAAACTACACGACATTTATGGCCTGGGATTGCTGGCAATTTGTATTAAGAGCCTGGATTTGCCACAACAAGAGTTATCCCGGGGCTGATCCTGCTTTGCTTTGCTCTTAATTACTCCTTTTTACTGAATGAATCATCTGAGCAGGCACTTATGCCTGCGGATTCGGGTTTTGCCTGCATTACCAGGGTTCGCCTGGTGTCCTAAATACAACGAAACTGAAGTTTTTCACTTTTTGATCAGATCGGATCCATCTGCTTACTATGACTGATCTGATTCAGCTTGGCTGTCTGTTTTTGCCAATAGCCGCCAATTTCCTGGCGCTGTTAATTCTGTTTTTCCTTTGCCATTTCTTGCCGGGAAAAAGTCACCGCAAGAAATTGCTTTTAAACTCCTGTCCGCATGATTGCGGTGTTAATCCTTTTAAAACTAGTGTTTTATATCTTTCACCCGAGCTCTCCGGGATTTAACTGGCCCTATTTTCAGGCAGGGCATGAATACTGTCTTTTTGCGCTTTCTCTTTAAGCAGGCAGCTTAATAGATTAGCGGCTTGGGTCAGGCCTTGATTAAATTGCTCGTCTTTTTAAGCGGCAAGTATCAGGCTCTGATGTAATTCGATTTTGCTTTTTCTTCCTGTAATAATTCCTTGTTGCTTGCCGGGTTATAAACGTGTGTTTAGCGGCTAAATAATCATTATAAAGACAGCGTTGGGTTAACCTGATTCCGCCAGAACGAAATTTATTACTGGTTGGCCTTTTACCTGTCTGTTACTTTTTATTCTATATTTGATCAATATTTTATCTAAATTGTTGCATAACTACTGTTTTGCTTCTGTTGTGTCCCGACTTTGCCTCAGCGCTTTTGGCTTAAAGGTCATCCGTAAACCGGAACAGGCCAGCAATATAGCAGTAAATTATAGTACCTTCAATGATTTACGTTACTTTACTCCAGTGACACAGCAACAATAACGAAGCAGCACAAGCTTATACCCCATACTGCGATGTATACTTCTGTTTTTTCTAGGGAACCTCTGATTAAGTCCAGTA
>JAUHWU010000218.1 GCA_030427065.1 Gammaproteobacteria bacterium
GGTAATTGCACCGTACAAGTTATAGAAAGCTGTATCAGCCTGCAGGGGCGAATCAGCAGATTTTTTACTGGTGTAGAACACTGAGCCATTTCTTGAATATGTAACCTTCCCGTCAAGTACCTGAATACGGAAAACATCTCCGCTGCTAAATCGGGTATCTGAACGGTAAGCACCATTTTCCCTTACTTCGGCGTTGTTCCCTTGCAGACGAATGGCAAAGTCAATTTCATTGCCTTTCGTACCACGGTGATTGCTGGACAGGCCTGCCATGAGTAAAGGGCCGGTACTGGTAGTGGTGAATTCCAGATAGCCATTGTTTTCCATGATCTGGCGGGATGCAGCACCAGCATCAGAACAACCATCACAACCAGAGGACTTCAATAGCGTGTTGTTGCTGAAGCTAACATTAACCAGATCTTCCCAGATAACAGCGCCAACCTGGATTTCAGGTACAGGCTGAGGTTCCGGTTCAGGCTGGGGCTCCGGCAGAGGTTCTGGTTCAGGCTGGGGCTCCGGTTCAGGCTGCGTTACCGGTTGAGAATCGTCTACAGTACCGGCCGCTATAACAGCCTGGATAATTTCACCGTTGAGGTTATAGAAAGAAGTGTCTGCAACTAATGAATTACCGGCTGCTTGAGAACTGGTATAAAAGACCACGCCATTCTTGAGGTAACTCACCACTGAATTTTCAACCCTGATACGGAATTTATCGCCGGCAGAAAACTTGATATCGCTACGATAGCTACCCTTTTCCCGCACTTCAGCATTACCGGATTGCAGCCGCAGGGCAAAATCTATCTGGTTGCCCGCAGTTCCGTTGTTGCTGGCGGAAAGACCGACAAACAGCATGGGGGCAACGTTGCTGGTAGTAAATTCCAGATAGCCGTTTCCTGCCATGATCTGTTGTAGGGAAGCCGCGCCGGCATCGCCACATCCATTGCAACCACTTATCTTTCTTAACACACCGTTATCCAGGCTGACATTGACCTTGTCAGTCCAGATGACAGCCTCAGCCTCACCATTGCCAATTGTCTGCACTTTTGTGGTGAAGGTGTAATCATCTGAAGAGGCAATATTTCCAGCGGCATCCCGGTTATGTACCCGAAAGTGATAACTGGTATCCGCATCCAGTGCGGTCAATGAAAAACTGTGACTGGTCGCCAGGCTTGAATTAAGGTCAGTGGCATTGCCATAGTCAGTAGTCAGACCATACTCCACAATAGATTGTGCTGCTTCATCTGTTGTCCAGCTGATATTTGCAGTACTGATTGTGATGTTGCCAGCACTAACAGCACTGATCACCGGCGCCGTCAGATCTTCGGGTACAGGTTCTGGAGCAGGACCTTCAGGGTCAGCAGTCCCCACTGATGAGACAGTCTTGAAACTGAGGTCACCCGACGAGACAGAATTGCCAGCGGCATCCCTGTTAAATACCCGGTAGTGATAAGTTGTATCGGCATCGAGTCCGCTCAGGCTGAAAGCATGACTGGTTGTCAGATTAGTACTGAGCTCAGTAACGTTGCCATAGGCACTGGTAAGTCCATATTCCAGCATGGACTCTGCCGCTTCGTTTGTGGTCCAACTGATATCCGCACTGTTACTAGTGATGTTGCCTGCAGATACTGCGCTGATTACCGGTGCGGTTGTATCAACCGTTGGCTCCTGGGGAGCAGGAGAGGGGCTCGGCACATTGTCGCCGACAAGAAGATGTCCCGGCACCTTGACCAGAAAAGCATCAAGGCGGTTGCTGCCCATATTGGTGGTCCAGATAAAATACCGCCCAGTTACATCCAGATTTCCTTTTGGGGACTGTTGATAGGAATCGCCTCCCCCTGAAGCCCCCTTGTCAGTCATCACAGGAGCAACCACCAGAACATCACCGGAGCCGTCCAGAGGAAAGCAGATAATTTCGTTGGCATGCAGGGAATTTCTGCTGTTGGCACTACTACCACAGGCATACTGATCTTCGGGAGGTAAATTTACAGCATTGGAATGACTCAGATGCGCGGGTGCCTGAACTCCCCAATCGTAATTTTGATAGACCGTAACACCGTTTAACGTGTTGTTACCAAATTCCCAGACTTTCTGTGTATTGGCATTGTTGGCCCAGTTGTCAGAGGCCACCATGTAGCCAAACCCCATATCGGAGTGACCAGCAGCACCATCCGGGTCATCAAGAAAACGCTCATTCCCTGTTTGCAGGTCGATGATGCGGTTATCTTCACCCTGGGCGCCATTGACATCTTCCTTGATCAAAAGCCAGCGTCCACTTTTATCTACCTGGCACTCATCAAAAGAACCGATTTTGGGGAAATACTGGAAGCGGTTAATGTCTTCCTGATAAACGACACATCCCACAGAGGAGGAGCCATTTTTTACTGTGGCTGAGTGAACCCGGTCATCATTGCTGGAATGCGTCTGCCAGAGGCTGTATCCACCGCCAAGAGCGGTGTTGACATCAAATACGCTTTCAAATTGATGAGAAATAACGTCATAACGCATCAGCCTGGAGCCGTTTAGCATATAAAGCTTGGTAGGCATGGTGCCACTGAAATACCAGCCCTCACCAGTCGCCCAGCTGAAGTTGCTGTTGCTGTCAAATAGCGGGCCTCGATTGCTTAGCTCATCGGTAATTTTATTGTATTCAAATAAAGTTGGCCCGGAGCCACCACCTCTTCTGTCCAGGCTCAGGAAAATCAGCATTGAGTCCTGGCCTACATGATTATTGATATTGCGCCAGTATGAGTAGCCTACATACCACAGGCAGTCAGAGCCATTACAGTCGCTTGCATTGGTAAGCCTTATAGCTTCGGTGTTATAGGGGGCGGGGAAAGTAAATTTACCCCTGTCAGGTAACAAATTGACGATTTCAGAGCGACTGAGTTCGAGTCGTGGAGATGCAGAGTTTGTCTGCTCGGTAAATCCTCCCGGGAATTCCTGCGCACTAAGCAGTGGAGGGATGATTGAGATAACAAATGCCAGAAAATAATTACTGAACATTCGGCTTTTAGATTGTGACTTCTTCATTGTAATGACCCTTCATAAAATTGGGGAAATGGGCATGTTCCTGCGATGCAGTTCCAGATTGAATTTAGGGGAAACACCCTAAACTGAGGGGCTTTATATCTGAGGACCTATGCAGTTTGATTTCATATTTGTAACAAATTCGTAACACGCATTTGTGTTGTGATGAAGATCACATTGGAAGTTAAGGTTTTGTGAAGCAGGTCTTCTTTTGAACGAGCCGTGGTGAACATTGGAATGTAATGGAATGCCGGATTTTCCTGCTGT
>JAUHWU010000219.1 GCA_030427065.1 Gammaproteobacteria bacterium
TTGGCACTGATAATTTTCGAACCACCCGGCGTTCCGGTGATAAAAAACGGTTTGCCATCTTTGGAGACAAACACTGGCGACATCGAACTGACCGGACGACGATTGGGGCGAATAACATTGTTTTCGCTTCCCATTAGACCAAAGGCATCAGGAATGTCCGACCGCAAGGTGAAATTACCCATGTTGTTGTTCATGAGAATGCCGGTACCTTCGATAACGACACCTGAACCAAACGTAAACATCAGGGTGTAGGTATTGCCTACCATATTGCCTTCACTGTCCATCACCGAATAATGCGTGGTCTCATCGCTTTCATAAATGGCCAGATTACCCGGGGCTATTTCATCAGACGGTATGGTACGATCCAGCGAAATTTTATCGGCCAGGGATTTTGCATAGGCCTTGCTGACCAATGCACTGGTTGGCACCTCAACAAAATCAGGATCTCCGAGGTATTTACTGCGATCAGCATAGGAGAATTTCATGGCTTCGGCGGTGACATGCAGGGCATCGGCGCTTTCTGCACCCATTTCAGCCAAGGGAAAATTTTCCAGAATATTGAGCATCTGTATGACATGAGTACCGCCCGAACTGGGGGCAGGCATGGCAGCAATTTCATAGCCACGAAAAGTCCCGCGCACCGGCTCACGCTCTACCACTTCATAATTAGCCAGATCTTCCATGGTAATCAGGCCATTGTGGGCTTCCATATCGGCCACAATTTTTTTCGCTACGCTGCCTTTGTAGAAGGCATCGACACCATGCTCGGCAATTTCAGACAGGGTCCAGGCCAGATCAGGCTGTTTAAACAGCTCGCCCACTTCGTAGTTTGATCCATCAGGTTTATAAAACTTTTTCAGACTGGCAGGGTTATTTTTCAAACGCTGGCTGCGCGCCAAATCGTCGGCCAGATCATAGGTCACGACAATACCATCGCGGGCCATACGAATGGCTGGCTCCAGCACTTGAGCCAGGGTCATGGTGCCGTACTTTTCTACTATATGTGCCAGTCCGGCAACGGAACCAGGAATGGCTGAAGATTTGTGGGAAAAACGATAGGTTTCATCCATCACAACATTACCGTTTTCATCAAAATACATATCACGGTGGGCAGCAGCCGGAGCCGTCTCCCTGAAATCCACAGCGATGGTTTTATTTAATTTGGCGACATGAATCAGCATGAAACCTCCGCCACCAATATTGCCAGCACGGGGTAAAGTGACAGCCAGAGCAAACCCCAGCGCTGCACCGGCATCGATGGCATTGCCGCCCCTGGCAAGAATGTCTGCAGCTATTTCACTGGACAGTGCATTATGGCTCGCCACCATGCCTTTCTTCCCCATCACCGGATGATTAATCGCGCTGTATTCAAACAGCGGCGTGGAGGAGTCTGACTGGGCATATGCAGACGATATAGGGAGCACAGTAAAAATGCCGGCAATGGTGAACGTTATAAATCTGTTTAGCATGGTGTTAACCTTTTGTTAGCACTGGCCTTGGCAGTGCAGTTAGCAATGAAGTGTGAAGATAATTTCAGTAGTGTATTAAGCTTTTTTACTGCTGCCGGACATTAAGTGACTTGCCGACGAAATCAGAGAGCCTGATATTTTCATAACCTTGCGATTTTCTGCCTTCTTTGGTCAGGAAGGTGACTTCGACATCAACTTCATCAGTGTCCGGCAAGCCAAAATGAACCGGTAAATTACTGTGGCTGTTATAACCTTCTCCGGTATTCACCAGTCTCAGCCCAAGCAGGTCACCGGAATTGCTATAGACGCGAACTTCAGCGCCGGCACGATTGAAAATGCCATTATGATCACTGACTGACACTTGCAGGGAATGTTGCCTCGCATCAGCCTCAAGATTATTTCTGACCAGGGGATGACGGCCGGCGATGTTGTAACCTTCGGTCAGTGAAACATCCAGATCACCATCGCCATCGAAATCGGCCCATTGCACGCCATGGTCTGCACCACTCAAGGCGGTTTTACGGGTATCGATTTCAATGAAGGTATTGCCATGATTATGAAACAGGCGATCATGGGGCGAGCGCACACCGCCCTCATCATGGTAGCCAGCCACAAATAAATCGAGATGGCCGTCATTATCAAAATCGCCCCAATTGGCGCTCACCATATGATCATTGCCGGAAATGCCCATGGCTTCACTTACTTCGTCAAAGGTACCGTCAGCGTTATTTTTGTAAAGTTTGTTAATGCCATAGGTAGAAACGAATACATCGAAATGCCCGTCATTATTGAAATCCCCCACGCTGCAATCAACACCGCCATCACCGGGAGCGCGAGGCCCACCTTCCAACTCCAGTTGGGCCGCCACATCGGTAAAAGTGCCGCCATTATTTTTGTACAGGGCATCCTTACCTACTCCCTGGTTAGCGAGAAATAAATCCAGCAAACCATCCTGATTATAATCAAACCAGCAGGCACCCACGCTGGCGCGCGGATCATTCAACCCGGTCGCTTCACTGACATCGATGAACTGTCCATTGTTATTGCTGAACAAAAAATTACCACCGACCCGGTTAGCCACAAACAGATCAAGGCTGCCGTTGTTGTCGTAATCTACCCAGCTTATTTGCCTGGAACTAACCTGGGGAATGTCGACCCCCATCTGACTGGCGACTTCGGTAAAGGCCTGGGATTTATCGTTATGAAACAGCTCATTGCCCTGACGGTTACTACCAATATAAAGGTCAAGATAACCATCGGCATCATAATCACCCCAGGCAATAGCACGTCGCTCTTTGCCCTCAGTGGGCAAGCCCAGAACCGGACCTACATTGATAAAATCCCCCAGTTCGTTGTTGTAAAGTCTGACGTCTCCGGTTTTGAAAGCGATCACCAAATCCAGATCCCCATCATTGTCATAATCACCCCAGGCATTGGACAGTGCCATATTGCCGCCAAAAGTATCCGCTTGAATGCGCGAAAAGTCAGGCACAGATTGTTGTGCAAAAACGCTGTTGCTGGCGATGGGCAGAATGGATAGAAAAAGCAAACGCAGCAATCCTGCAAAAGTGGAATCAGCTTTCATAGAGTCAGTGTCCTGTTTACTGAATATCAGTTTAAAAAATTAACTAACAATAGTTTGCTGACACTGAGGGAAATGCTTGCAGGAGAAGTACTTTTTCAAGATAGATTTACGCTCAGGATAAGTACCTTGCAAAGATGAAAATCAAGACAGACTTGTACCCTTTTGCAGAAGGGATTGAAGAGAATTGATCACCCTTTTTTAGCCAGCATGTCTAGAATACATGCTGGCCAAA
>JAUHWU010000064.1 GCA_030427065.1 Gammaproteobacteria bacterium
TTTACCCATAGCTGAGCTACGGGCGCATTAAACTGTAGCTATTCTTTCTAATTCTGACTGGCCTGGGCCAGTGACTTCTCTTTACCCATAGCTGAGCTATGGGCGCATTGGACTGTAGCTATTCTTTCTAATTCTGACTGGCCTGGGCCAGTGACTTCTCTTTACCCATAGCTGAGCTACGGGCGCATTAAACTGTAACTTTCTATTCAATTATGAATATGCCTGTTTTCATGCAACAGTTATTTTGCTTTTTCTCGTAACTGAACAGCAGACACTTTTCAAAGTGTGCCAATAATACTTAAAAACTGCCTGTTCCTCTAGAAATATCAGAGATAGTTTCACTATGGCGCCTGATGCGGTCAGGTACTCAATAAATTGACCACCATCAATTCAACATTTTATTTCCTCCTTAACCTGTAGCTGTTCATCTGGAGGAAATTACCATGCATAAATTAGTCAACCTTTTGGCCCTGAATCGCGTCATTTGCAAAACCTTGCTTCTCATTGCACTGGGGAGCCCTGTTGCCCTGTCTGCGCAAAGTGCCCTGAGTGATCTCGAAATTGAAAACCTTGTCTATATGCGGGAAGAGGAAAAGATGGCCCGTGATCTTTACAGGGAGTTTTATACATTGTGGCGAAAAAACATCTTTTACAATATTGCCGCCTCGGAGCAGCGCCATATGGATGCAGTCTTAAATCTTTTATCACTGTACGGTATTGCTGATCCTGCTGCAGGGCAAGCGGATGGTCAGTTCTCCAATATTCAATTACAGGAAGAATATGACGCGCTGCTTGCCCAGGGTTCAATTTCACTTATTGAGGCGCTGGCAGCGTCTATTATTGTCGAGGAAAATGATATCAATGACCTTCAGGATGCTATCGCAGCAACGGATGAAGCGCCGATCCTGCGTGTCTACCGCAACTTGCTAAAAGGCTCCCTGAATCACTACTCCGTTTTCACCAATCAGTTACAACTGCTTGATAGTGGCAGCGCACCCGGCAACAGCTACGGTCCCGGTGATGGCACAACCCTGTTTGAACCCTTCAGTCAATCCATGTATATCCCCGCCATTGATGTCACCAGCAGAAAGGGCAAAACGGTGGTCTATGACGGCTTGTTCCGTATTGTAGAAATCATTCCACTGACACTTCAGCTGCAGAATGCTTCTCTCACCAGTAAAATCCAGAATACTATCCATGCCAGGTATAGAGTCACTGATGATCTGCTGACCATACCGCGCATTGCTGTAGGCTCACTTATGATAGATAGTCTTGAAGACACCGAATATCAGGCAACTTTCAGGCTGACCCCCGATAACGGATTTGGCATTTTTGTACTGGAAAGCCTGACGCCACTTTAACGGATTGAACCGCCTTATTCATGTGCCCATAACCGGATTCCTTGTTTGCGACCCGGTGGATGGCGTAGAATCGCGCCCCTGTCTACAGGATGGGCTTTCAGCTTTATGCCTAAAAATGATTCTCCACCATCAGTCAATACTCCGGAATCCGAACCAGTGCGCAAGTTACCGCGTTCTTTCGCGGCCCTGGAATCCATTCCCTTTCGCTGGCTGGTTTCCAGCCTGGGTACTTTCTTTCTGGCCATGCAGGGTCAGTTGGTGGTGCGCTCCCTGCTGGCCTATGAACTGACGCAAAGTCCTTTTGCCCTGGCCATGGTGAATCTGGTGATTGCCACGCCGATGTCTATTGGCCTGCTGTTTTCCGGTGCCATTATTGACCGGGTGGAACGCCGCGGGCTGACCATTATCAGCCAGAGCATCGTGCTTGTTAATGAACTGGTGGTGCTGGTACTGCTGGTGGCCGGTGTACTGGAATTCTGGCACCTGTTGGCCACCGCCTTTATTCTTGGCGTGAACTTTCCCTTTCTGATGCCAACACGTACCGCAATGATTTACTCCCTGGTTGGTCGCGAAAAGCTCGGCAATGCCATGGCGCTGCAGGCCACCGCCCTGAATATTGCGCGCATCGTAGGCCCGGCAGGAATGGGCTTGTTGATACCGCTGATTACCATGCCTGGGGCATACCTGGTGTCCATACTGCTCTATGGTTTTTCCATTTATGGCATGGTTCGCCTACCTAAATCATACCCGGATAATAAAACCGTGAAGGGCTTTTTTGAGGATGTGACCTATTCCTTCAAATATGTCGCCAATAATCGGGCAATTTTGTTGTGCCTCATATTCGGCTTGTTCCCCATGTTGCTGGCGCTGCCGATTATCAGTTTCCTGGTGGTATTTACGGAGTCCGTCTGGGGCGTAAGTGAAACCGCCCTTGGCATCATGATGGGCAGTGTGGGCGTTGGCGGCATTATTGGCTCGCTGCTGGTGGCACGTCTGGGCGACACCATGAAACGTGCCCGGGTCATGATGTTTGCCGCGCTGATCTTTGGCGTATTCCTCGCCGGATTCAGCATCAGCCCCTACTATTATGTGGCACTGCCCATCCTGCTGGTGTCGAATATTTTTGCCAACATGAGTCAGACCCTGAATCAAACGCTGATTCAATTACTGGCGGACAACGAAGTACGCGGACGCATGTCTTCCCTGATGATGCTCACCGTTGGCCTGACGCCACTGGGCGTACTACCGGTAGCTTACTTTGCCGAGTTTTACGGCATTGCCAATACCATGTTCGTCGCCTGCATCATGCTGGTGATTGTAGTGCTGGCCTTTTTCATGCTCAGCCCCACCTTGCGCAAGCTTGACAAGGATCCCCGCCTGACTGAAATTCAGGAAGTGCAGGGCTAAGAGTCAGACAGGACTATTAAGCTATAATGCCGCTGCTTTATTTATTATTTACCAACTTTTTATTGAACAGGTTGTCCCGGGTATGTCTGACACTGCAGTAAAGCCCTCCATGTCGCCCTGGACACCGCTGCGTAATAACCGCGTCTTTTTGTTCCTCTGGATTGCCACCCTGGTTTCCAATATCGGCACCTGGATGCATGATGTGGGTGCCGGCTGGTTGGTGACCAGTCTGACTGATTCCGAGTTTGTGGTGGCGCTGATGCAAACTGCCACCTCCCTGCCTGCCTTTTTTCTATTGCTGCCATCCGGCGCGTTGGCGGATATCTTTGATCGACGTCTGTACCTGTTGACTGCCAATATCGGTCAGGCCACAGTGGCCGCCACCCTTGGCTTCCTGACACTGAGCGGCCTGATAGAAGTCTGGTCATTGCTGCTGCTTACGCTGATGCTGGGCATGGGTACCGCCATGGTGATGCCGGCGTGGCAATCCATTATTCCCGAGGTAGTCAAACGCGAAAACCTTTCCGGCGCCATCGCCCTGAACACCATGGGCATGAATATTTCCCGTGTATTAGGTGCGCTTATTGCCGGCGTGATCATCGCAGCAGCGGGACCAGGCGCGGTCTTTATGACCAATGCGGTGACCTTCACTTTAATCATCATTGTACTGGTGCGCTGGA
This sequence comes from Gammaproteobacteria bacterium, assembly GCA_030427065.1. Lineage (GTDB taxonomy): Bacteria > Pseudomonadota > Gammaproteobacteria > Pseudomonadales > Pseudohongiellaceae > Eutrophocola. The sequence goes on from JAUHWU010000064.1 coordinate 3,449, forward strand.
AACGCCAGGCGCCGGAAGTGACATTGCCGCCAGAACCTTTAATACCCGCAGTGCGTACCGGTCTGCGTTATGCCCGTCACTCCCCGGCCCTGTTGTTTACTATTTATCGCAGTATCGGCTTCTACTTTTTTGCCAGTGTGATGTGGGCGCTGTTCCCGGTCATTGCCCGGGACCTGCTGGGGGCTGACGAATTCGGTTATGCCATGTTGTTCGCTTTCATCAGCATCGGCGCCATTATCAATGCCATGTTTATGCCACGTTTACGTGCGCGCTTTAATCATGATCAGTTAATTACCGGCGCCTCACTGGTGTTTGCCACAGGCATGATCATTACCGCCCTGACCCAGCTCTATGTTATCGCTCTGTTTACCCTGGCCCTGTGTGGCTCGGCGTGGATTACCGTGATGACCTGTGCCCAGACCGCCGCCCAGACCGCCCTGCCCAACTGGGTACGCTCAAGGGGCATCGGCGTTTTCCTGACCTTCTTCATGGGCTCACTGGCCATCGGCCCGGCTATCTGGGGTGGACTGGCACAGCTGACCACAATTCCGATTGCCATTTATACCGCTTCAATATGTCTGGTACTGGCAGCCTTTTTTACTCAGCGCTGGCCCGTCAGCGGCAATGAAGGGCTGGATCATACGCCCTCCAAACACTGGAGACTGCCGCAGCCCGCTTTTGAGATAAAACATGAGCAGGGCCCGGTGATGATCAATATCACTTATCAGGTAAAACCCGAATCACGTCAGGAATTCCTGCTGGCTATGGAACAATTAGGTAAATCAAGACGACGCGACGGCGCCTGGGAATGGGGGATTATGGAAAATATCAGCAAGCCCTGCAGTTTCCAGGAATTTTTTCTGGTGCACTCCTGGCTTGATCATTTACGTCAGCATGAGAGAATCAGCAATCAGGACGCCATGATTCAGGCTACCGTCAGAAATTTTCTGGTAGCGGACACTGAGCCTGTGATCACGCACTTTATCAAAGCGAGCAACTGACCCGACGACAGCAATACAAGATTTCTATATTCAATGTATATGAAGCAACAAACAGGCATAACAACGCATAAACAATTCAAACCAACCCTTTTCTACAGAAAGCTTCGCGAATCATCACTCTCGAATATTTTCACTAGTAAATTCACTTTAAGGAGAATAAATAATGGCCAATGAAGGTTTCCATGAAGCAGCAGAAGATCTTTCAGATGAGACTAAGGACATGCATCGGGCAATTGTTTCCCTGATGGAAGAACTGGAAGCCGTTGACTGGTATAACCAACGTGTCGATGCCTGTAAGGACCCTGCGTTGAAAAAAATACTCGAACACAATCGCGATGAAGAAAAAGAACATGCGGCCATGATGCTGGAATGGATTCGTCGCCAGGACCCCATCATGGACAAGGAGCTGAGAGATTCTTTGTTTACCGAGGGTGAAATCGGACATCACGACTAATTCCGGCTATAACGGTGAATGTTGAATCACTAACAACCTTTATTCTGGCCTCAACCCTGCTCTCCCTGGCACCGGGGCCGGACAACCTCTTTGTTCTGACACAGTCAGCGCTGTATGGCAGAAAATCCGGGATCATTATCACCCTCGGGCTTTGTACTGGCCTGATCGTTCACACCAGCGCTGTCGCACTTGGTGTGGCCGCGATCTTCATGGTCAGTACTGCGGCTTTTACCATTCTCAAGCTTGTTGGGGCAGCTTACCTGCTCTATTTGGCCTGGCAGGCACTCAGGGCATCAGCGCAGCCACTTTCCAGCAAGACTGCAAGCGCCCTTCCGGGACATCTGGCACTTTATCGGCGCGGCATTGTGATGAATCTCACCAATCCTAAAGTCGCCATTTTTTTTCTCGCCTTTCTGCCGCAATTTACCAATCCTGACACCGGCAATATGACACTCCAGCTGTTTTTGCTGGGGATCGTATTTATTATGGTAGCCCTGATCGTTTTTTCTGCCATAGCCTGTCTGGCGGGATTGATTGCTGATCTCTTCAAGCATTCAGCCAAAGCCCAGGTCATCTTAAGCAGGATCTCGGCGCTGGTATTTGCCGGCCTGGCAATTCGTCTGGCTTTTGTCTCACGCTGAAATTGCGCTTTTTAGTGCGTTGTTAATGCTTTCATATTTTTCGCCTACCTGCTTTTATCTCTATTAAATCAATCCTTTATCGCTGTGTCTCTGCACGAGGAGCGCTCAATTATTCACTTGAACATGAATTAATAAGCAGTTTCCTCTATAATGCGTGCCCGCGCGATATTTCTGAGGGGAAAACAGCGCGTTAATCAGACGGCCCTGGGTCGCTTTCAAACGAAAGAAAATCCTCCGGAAAAAAGCAACAAAGAAAAGCAATACAGAAACAAGCAAGATAGAAACCAGTAATAAACAAGAGATACAACAAGGATAAATATGGCTAGTGTAAAAGCTGCAAAAGCTCCAAAAGCTGCAAAAACTGTAAAAACCTCTAAAAGCAAACCCGTTAAAGACCTGGCAGACGATGTAACCAGCGCTAAAATTGATAACCATATTGAGGAATTTTTAGCCTCAGGTGGCGAAATACAGCAGATTCCTTTGGGTGTAAGCGGCCAGGTTGCGACTTCAGGTCCCCGGCACATTACCCTTGGCAAACGCCACAGCGGTTAACACAGAAATTATTTCCACTACTATGTTCAGGGCAACTGCATTACCCGGCAGCAGCCTTTCAGAATTTTCCTGTGAACACAGGACCGCAAGACACTCTCTTGACAAGAAAAAGGCCCGTTGAACACGGGCCTTTTTTTTTGGTGACGATTTTTCATGACGTTTATTCCCTTTTTCATTTCTGACATCGGCCAGAAATCACTATAATCTAAACGGGCCAGAGATTTACTGTAGCGTACCGTATTGATGAACACTATTTCATGAACTGCGTTTGTAAAAAATAACAGCGAACAACAACCACCCAACCTTCATTTACTGAGCGGATTACAATCAACCCATGCTTATCACTCCCCGAAAAATCGAATACGATGCTATCAAGCATTTGCTGACGCGGCGCTCTGCCGATGTCCACAAAGGCGATTTTGGTCATGTTCTGGTCATCGGGGGAGACAAAGGCTTTGGCGGTGCTGCCCTGATGGCAGGGATGAGTGCTGCCCGTAGCGGCGCTGGTCTGGTTTCTGTAGCCACTCATCCTTACCACTGTGCCGCTTTTCTGGCACGCTGCCCGGAACTGATGGTGAAGGGCATCGAGGAAAGTGAAGAACTGGTCAATCTTGTTTGCGCAGCAAGCCTTGTTGTTCTGGGCCCTGGTCTCGGGCAAAGCGACTGGTCACGTTTATGCATGAAGCTCACCCTTGAGACACTCTCAAGGCAACCTGCCCCACTTATAATGGATGCTGATGCATTAAACCTGCTTTCACAAGGTGTGGGAAAAGCCGAGCTGAGCCATGTGGATAATGTCATCCTGACTCCCCACCCCGGTGAGGCGGCACGTTTGCTGAATATCAACAATGCTGACATTCAATCAGATCGTGTCAGCGCTGTGCGCAAACTCCAGCAAAGCTATGCCGGCATCAGTATCCTCAAGGGAGCCGGCACCCTGATCTGTTATACCCGGGGAGAACGCCAGCAGGTTGATCAATGTGCCCACGGTAATCCCGGCATGGCCAGCGGCGGAATGGGCGATGTACTTAGCGGGATACTGGGCAGCATGCTGGCTCAGGGCTTCTCTGCGGTAGACAGCGCCAGACTTGGCGTGTGCATACACAGTAAAGCTGCTGACCTACAGGCAAAACTGTCTGGCGAGCGTGGCTTACTGGCAACAGACCTGCTGGACTCAGTACGCCTGCTGGTTAACCCCTGACTTCCCATAGCCGCTGGAGCCAGAACAGGTATGAATCATTCCACTTTCCTTGCTGACGAGGCTGCCACCATTGCTTTTGGCCAAGATCTTGCCAACGCATTTAATAGTAAGGGCTTACTAACCCTGAGTGGCAACCTGGGCAGCGGTAAAACCACATTGAGCCGCGGGATCATCCAAAGCTATGGCCATATCGGCGCGGTAAAAAGCCCTACCTACACCCTGGTAGAGCCCTACGAAATTGGCGACAAGCGTATTTATCATTTTGATCTCTACCGCATGGAAGACCCGGAAGAACTGGAATTTATTGGACTGTGGGACTACCTGGCAGAGGAAGCCCTGATCATTATCGAGTGGCCGGAAAAAGCCTGTGGAATCCTGCCGCCTGCTGATCTGGTCATACAATTGGATAAACAGGAACAAGGCCGCAAAATCACCTGTACTGCAGACACACCACCAGGTGAAACCATGCTGATGAAACTCGCTGCTGCAGACCCGTACTAGAATAAGTGCTTATCCATCATATCCCTTAGTCACCCCCCTCCATGCACAAGTAGCACCTGCCTCACAGTTTCTAGAAATTATTGTAGATATATGGTGTAAATATATGTAAATTATAGACTTTATAGTATTTATGGCGGACAATAAGACGGATGAGGTACTTCAAAACCGTGTTTATTGCTTTATTTTGCTGTGCTGTCACCAGTGTGGCACAGGCTGCCGTGGTACAAAGTGTCCGTTCCTACCGTGCCCCTGAGTATACCCGCCTGGTGTTTGACCTCAGCGCGGACGTGAAACACGAGATTTTCACTCTCGACAATCCTGAGCGCATCGTCGTTGATCTGTCTGATGTTAGTCTGAAAGCGGACTTTGCCAGTCTGGATATCGTCAACACCCCGATTACAAGTATTCGCAGCGCACCTCGCAATACCAATGACGTCCGCGTGGTGTTCGATCTGAAAAACAAGGTCCAGCCCCGCTCCTTCCTCCTTGAGCCTAACGATCAGTACGGCAAGCGTCTGGTGATTGATTTTTATGACCCGGGCATCAGTACTGTAAAGCCGGTAGTACGGAAATCCAGTGAAGAAATAGACAATAACAAACGCGACATCGTAGTGGCTATTTCTGCCGGTCACGGCGGTGAAGACCCAGGCGCCATCGGCGTCAAACGCCTGCAGGAAAAGAAGGTAACGCTGGCCATTTCCCGGGAAATTGAAAAGCAGATTAACAGCACGCCGGGTTACCGGGCGGTCATGGTGCGTGACGGCGACTATGGCATGACCCTCGGTCAGCGTACCCGCATTGCGCATGAGAACAACGCGGATTTTTTTATTGCCATTCATGCCGACTCCTACAAAAGCAGTTCAGCGCGCGGCACCACTGTTTACGCCTTGTCCCAACGTGGTGCTACCAGTCAACAGGCGCGTTTGCTGGCAGAAAAAGAAAATGCCGCAGACCTGATTGGCGGTGTCGGGACAGTCAAACTGGCAGACATGGATGAAGACCTGCGCAGCGTGCTGATTGATCTGAGTATGACAGCCAGTATTGCGGCCAGCCTGGAAGCAGGTAACAAAATCATTTCATCGCTGAGTAATGTTACCCGTATGCGTCGGACCAATGTTGAACAAGCCAATTTCGTTGTACTGCGGAGTGCGGATATTCCATCATTACTGGTGGAGTCTGGTTATATCACCAATCCGACCGACGCCAGCAACCTGGACTCCAGCGCCTGGCGTCAACGTTTTGCCAATGCCATCGTCAATGGTATTACCGGGTATTTTTACGACACTCCGCCACGGGGAACCTATATCGCCTGGCACAAGGAAAACGGTGGCGGGCCTGCCAGCTACACGGTGAGTCGTGGCGATACACTGTCAGAAATCGCCGATCGCTTTAATGTCTCCATGAGTGCGATAAAGCAGGCCAATAACATGAATTCCAATACTATTCGGGTCGGCCAGAAACTCACCCTCCCCAATGGCATGATCAGTCCCGCGACTATCAGTTTTGTTGAACACACCATTGCCAGGGGCGAAACCCTGTCAGAAATTGCCTCGAATTATTCCATTCCACTGGCACGCATTCGCGAAACTAATCAGCTAAATAGTGATATCATTCGGGTAGGACAAGTCATAAAAATTCCTTCATCCTGAATAGCCTATGCCCGAATCAACGCCTGCCCCTGAAATCAGGCCCCGCATACATCTTCTTAGTCAACGCCTGAGCAACCAGATAGCCGCCGGTGAGGTCGTCGAAAGGCCTGCTTCCGTGGTCAAGGAGCTACTGGAAAACAGTCTGGATGCCGGCGCTGATCGCATTGATATCGAACTTGAAAAAGGTGGTATCAAACTTATCCGTATTCGCGATAACGGCATGGGCGTGGAAAAAGATGACCTTCCCCTGGCGCTCAACCGCCATGCCACCAGCAAAATAGCACAACTGGACGATCTGGAATGTGTGAGTTCACTGGGTTTTCGTGGTGAAGCGCTGGCCAGTATCAGTTCAGTCTCACGCTTGCAGATGATTTCCAGAACGCCTGAAGCCAGTGAAGCCTGGAAGGTTGAATCGGAAGGCCGCAATATGGACGCCAAGGTGAGCCCGGCAGCACACCCTCCGGGCACCAACGTGGAAGTGCGAGATCTGTTTTTCAATACCCCGGCGCGCCGCAAATTCATGCGCACAGAACAAACCGAATACAAGCGCATTGATGAAATGGTCAAGCGTCTGGCCTTGAGCCGCTTCGATGTCGGTTTTAATGTGCAACATAACCAGCGTGTCGTGCATCGTTTTGAGCGCGCCACCAACGAAACCGAAATAAAGCGTCGGGTATCCCAGATAACAGGCCCGACATTCATGGACAACTCTGTCACTATCGACATGGAGTCCAGCGGCCTGCGCCTTTCCGGCTGGGTAAGTCTGCCGACCTTTTCACGCTCCCAGGCCGACCTGCAGTACTTTTACGTCAACGGCAGAGCCATTCGTGACAAACTGGTCAGCCATGCCATCAAGCAGGCCTATCGCGATGTCCTTTACCACGGTCGCCATCCAGCCTTTGTACTTTACCTTGAGGTCAATCCAGCCCTGGTGGATGTGAATGTTCATCCCACCAAGCATGAAGTGCGTTTCCGCGACAATCGCCTGGTCCATGATTTTCTCTTTAGCGCTCTGCACCGCTCACTTGCGGCTGTGCGCCCGGCAGATCAGTTCTCCACTCAGGACAGTGGTGAAGTCCACGAGTCCCAGGGCGACTATCAGCAAAGCAGCATTCGCTATAGTGACTTTGGCAGTAATAGCACTGGACATTATTCGAGGAATTTTGATCGCGGGCCCCTTGGCAGAAACACTATACAGTCGCACCTGAATGCCTACGGTGATATGAGTGGCACCATACCCTTATCTCCCCAGCCGGACTTAACACAGCCTGACGAGAACGAAGATATTCCACCCCTTGGCTTTGCCGTTGCCCAGCTACATGGCATTTATATTCTGGCACAGAATGCCCATGGCCTGGTGGTGGTAGATATGCATGCTGCCCATGAACGCATCACCTATGAGCACATGAAAAATGCCATCAGTGAAGCCGGCATCAAGGCTCAACCCCTGTTGGTACCGGTGTCCCTGGCCGTCAGTGAAGGCGAAGCCGACTGCGCTGATGAAAACCGCGACGCGCTGGAAAAGCTGGGTCTGTTACTGGACCGTATTGGCCCGGAAAGTATCAGCATTCGACAAGTCCCCGTAATTCTGAAAAAAGCCGATGTGGAGCAACTGGTCCGCGATGTGCTGTCAGATTTTCTTGAACATGGCAGCAGCGATCGAATTGAGACGCACCGCGACGAAATTCTTTCCACCATGGCATGCCATGGTTCAGTTCGCGCCAATCGACAGCTTACACTTCCTGAAATGAACTCATTATTGAGGGATATGGAGAGAACCGAGCGATCCGGACAATGCAATCATGGCCGTCCGACCTGGACCCAGATGAGCCTGAGTGATCTGGACAAACTTTTTATGAGAGGGCAGTAGTGACTATATCAAGACCGGCAAACTACAAACTATAAAAATCTATTTCTCAAAAAAACAGGACCTCAACCTTTTCACCCCAGCACCTTGAAATAACTTCCTTCTGGGTACCAGGATTACCACTGGAATAAAAAACAATCTCTCCCGAAGCATCAGACTCTTTCAAAAGATCCGCTTGCGCCAGCACACTGTGCAAACGTCGGGCCACGGCATCATCTGTGTCAACAATGGCAATATCATCGCCAGCTATTTTTTTAATCTGTTCAGCAAGAAATGAATAATGTGTACACCCCAGCACAATAGTATCCACATTTTTTTTCAGCAAAGGTGACATATAGTTTTCCAGCAATTGAGCAATAGCCTCTTCATCTGGAACGACCTGTTCAATATGTTCAACCAGCCCCGGGCAGGGCATGGTGATAATCTCGATATCACCTTCAAAACGACTTCTCAGGTCAACAAACTTGTCACTGGCCAGGGTGCCTTCAGTAGCCAGCACGCCGATAACCCCTGTAGTCGTGGCTGAGGCGGCTGGTTTAAGTGCAGGCTCCATACCAATAATAGGAAGCGTATACTCTTGCCGCAATTGTGCTACTGCCGCCGCTGTTGCCGTATTGCAGGCAACCACTACAGCCTTTACCTGCTGCGAAAGAAAAAATTCCATCATGTGGCGACTACGCTGGATGATAAATTCATCCCCTTTCGGACCGTAGGGGGCAAAGGCAGAATCAGCCACGTACAGAAGAGATTCGCGCGGCAGTAACTGATGAATTCTTTCAAGAATCGACAGGCCGCCAACTCCGGAATCAAATACACCTATTTTTGAGGAAGAGCTCATTGATGAGTACCGAATAAAACAATATTTGCATTGTAGCTTAGGCAAAGGACAAGTTTTTAAAGAAAAAGGATAAAAGATAAAGGATAAAGGTGGGCAGGCTCAGTGAGACCTGAAAGTTTAGCCCTTTTTTCCTTTTTCCTTTATCCTTTATCTTCTCCCAGAGTCCCTCAAGAATTGAAGGCCACCTTGCAGCAAAACAGAAAGCAAACATCCTCCGCTCCAATACTTTGCCTGACCGGCCCTACTGCAGCAGGTAAAACCGGTATTGCACTGGAACTTGCCCGGGATCATGATTTTGAAATTATCAGCGTGGATTCTGCGCTGGTTTACCGCGGGCTTGATATTGGCTCGGGCAAACCTGATAGGGAATTATTGGCACAGTTCCACCATCATCTGGTGGATATTCGCGACCCCGTCCAGCCCTATTCCGCTGCAGAATTTCGCCACGATGCCATACGGGCTGTCGAAAAAATTCTGCATGCCGGTAAAAAACCACTGCTGGTTGGCGGCACCATGCTTTACTTCAAGGTATTGCGAGATGGTCTGGCGCAGATGCCGGCGGCCAACCCGCAAGCCCGACTTAAGATACAGGCGCTGGCCGACGAAAGCGGCTGGGAAGCAGTCCACAGGCGACTCGCTGAAGTGGATCCGCAAGCTGCTGCAAGGATTCACCCTAATGACCCGCAGCGCCTGATGCGGGCGCTGGAAGTTTTTGAGAGTAGCGGCAAGGCATTAAGCGCACATCACCGTGATGAAAAATTAAAACAGAACGATTTACCAGACTTCATGTCTAATCTCGTGTTTGTTGCCATTCACCCTGAAAAGCGCGCCACTTTACATGAACACATTGCCGTGCGCTTCAGGCAAATGCTCGAGCAAGGGTTTGTCGATGAAGTGAAAGTTTTATATGAAAGAACCGATCTACATCGTGACTTACCCGCTATTCGCTCGGTAGGCTACCGGCAAATATGGGATTATCTTGATGGCCAGTATGACTACGACACCATGGTGGATAAGGGGCTTGCTGCAACCCGGCAATTGGCGAAACGGCAATTGACCTGGCTCAGAAGTTGGCCAGATTTGTATCGCTTTGATGTTGATATGCATGCTGAAAGTGAAAATATTGTGAATAAGTGCTTGAAAACTCTCCAACTCAACACCATTAAGTAAAGGCTGGTAATCCACAAGCACTATAATCGGCGTATATTGATTCAGATTAAGGCTTATTTAGGCTTAAGAATTAACAACAATAATTTTATGGAGAATCACCATGTCAAAAGGGCACTCATTACAAGACCCTTTCCTGAATGTACTGCGCAAGGAAAAGGTACCTGTTGCTATCTACCTTGTTAGCGGCATTAAACTTCAGGGACAGATCGAATCGTTCGATCAATTTGTTATTGTGTTGAAGAACACGGTAAACCAGATGGTTTACAAACATGCCATTTCCACTGTTGTCCCCGGTCGCCAGATTCGTGTTCCAATGCAGGGCGAAGGTTCAGCTGACAGTGCTGACAACGATTCTCCAGGCAATACTATCTAGTTAATCACGATTGGTTTAGTTTAGTCTGTCACTGGTACTCGCTGATGGAACCCTGTGCGGTTCCGATGAGGTTTTGCTATTTTTTTCGAACGTCCCGAAAGTGGCGAAATTGCCATCCTGGTGCAACTGCACCTGGCTAACGAGTCTGATATTCCCGACCCACGGGAATTTGAAGAGCTTGCCCTCTCTGCTGGCGCCTGTCCGGTCGAAATTGTCAACGGACGCCTGAAGCAGGTCAATTCGCGCTATTTTATTGGCTCAGGCAAGCTGGAAGAAATTGAGCAACTTATTCAGTTGCATCAGGCAGAAGTGGTTTTATTTGATCACCCCCTGACACCAAGTCAGGAACGCAACCTCGAAAAGGCACTGAAATGCCGGGTACTGGATCGAACCGGTCTGATTCTTGATATCTTTGCCCAAAGGGCAAGATCCTATGAGGGTAAGTTGCAGGTTGAACTAGCGCAACTGGAACACTCTATTACCAGGCTGGTAAGAGGCTGGACCCACCTTGATCGCCAGAAAGGCGGTATCGGTATGCGCGGGGTCGGTGAAACCCAGCTTGAAATTGACCAACGTCTGGTTAACGTCCGCATAAAGGCTGTCCACAAGAGCCTGGAGAAGGTACGCAAACAACGGGATCAGGGACGGCGTTCCCGGAAACGCGCTGAAATTCCTACGGTATCACTGGTGGGTTATACCAATGCGGGTAAATCTTCCCTCTTCAATCGCATGACACAGTCGCACATCTATGTAGCCGACCAGTTGTTCGCGACGCTTGATTCAACGCTACGGAAAATTGAATTACCGGATGTCGGCAACGCCATTGTGGCTGACACCGTTGGTTTTATTCGCAAACTGCCCCATCAACTGGTAGATGCCTTTCGCGCTACCCTTGAAGAAACCATTGAAGCCTCACTGCTGCTGCATGTTATTGACTGCAACAATGATGAACGGGCGCTACTGAAAGACCAGGTAGATCATGTACTTACTGACATCGGTGCCGGCGATATTCCGGCCCTGCTGGTCTATAACAAGATTGACCTATTGGAAAACCAGCTCCCCTGTGTTGATCTGGATGATAAAGGTAAACCCTGGCGCGTCTGGGTCTCAGCTAAAACCGGACAAGGCATGCCGGAACTGTTCCAGGCCATAAGTGATCTGCTGGGTGAAGACCTGTTTGAACCCGAGCTGATTCTGGAGCCTGCACAAGGGAAATTCCGTGCCCGTTTGTACCATGAGGGCGTGGTGAAAAATGAGAGAGTAGAAGAAAGTGGACAATTCTGCCTGTCCCTGAGATTACCAAAACAGGATTTCACCCGTCTGTTGAGCGAAGAAGGAATGAATCCTGCGCCTTATCTTGAAAAATTCCCGAGCGCAACTGACACTGCTGAAGAGACGGAAACAGTAAACTAAACAGCCTTTATCCCGGTAATTATTGCTTTCTGGCCGACTCAATGCTGCAAGTTGTCCAGCGAAATCAGTGTCAATGGAACCGAAAATTCGTTAAAATCCCGCTTCGCTTTTTAGTGAAGTATTAAATTAATATTTCAAAAAAAAAGATTTTGAATTCAAAGAATCAGGAGTATTTGATGGCCTGGAATGAACCAGACAACGATGACCGCAAGGATGACCCCTGGAGTAATGGTTCTGGCGGTAAAGATCAGGGTCCTCCGGATATAGAGGAGCTGGTCAATAATTTCGTGAAAAAACTTTCCGGACTGTTTGGTGGCCGCAGTGGCGGTAGCTCTGGCGGCGGCGGAAACAATGGCGGTGAAGCCATTTCCGGCGGCCTTGTTGTGGGGGTGCTGGTGATACTTGCCATTATATGGGTTGGTGCCGGTTTCTATACTGTTGATGAGCAGGAGCGCGGTGTCGTACTGCGTTTCGGTGTCGCTCAGGAGTCTGTGGTACTGCCCGGCCTGCACTGGAATCCACCCCTGATCGATGAAGTAACCCTGATCAATGTCACCCGTGTCTATGACCGCGACTTCAGTAACACCATGCTGACCGAAGATGACAATATCATTGATATCACCATGTCCGTGCAGTACGTCATTACGGATGCCCGCAGTTATTTTCTCGAAGTCGAAGACCCGGAAATGTCGCTCCAACATGCTGCAGAATCAGCCATTCGTCATGTGGTCGGTAGCTCCACAATGGACAATGCCATTACTACCGGACGTGAGCAAATCGCCCAGGACACCATGTTTCGACTGCAGGATTACCTGGATCTCTATGGCACGGGTATTACCGTGAGCCAGGTGAATATTGACCAATCCCTGCCACCACAACAGGTGCGCGACGCCTTTGATGATGTGATCAAGGCAGATGAAGACAGTGAATCCTTTCAAAACCAGGCCCGCGCCTATGCGAACCAGGTGGTTCCCGAATCCCGTGGTAATGCGCTCAGACAGCTGGCCGACGCCAACGCCTACAAGGAACAGGTTATTGCCAGGGCCGAAGGTGAGGCTCAACGCTTTGAAGCACTCCTGGTGGAATACCAGAAAGCCCCGGCGGTCACCCGCGAGAGGCTTTATCTGGATGCTCTTCAGGAAGTTATGGCAAATGCGACCAAGGTAATGATTGATGTGGAAGGCGGCGGCAACAATATGATGGTGCTGCCACTGGATCAGATCATGCA
>JAUHWU010000220.1 GCA_030427065.1 Gammaproteobacteria bacterium
GCATCCACGCCGGCGCGCAGTGCCAGTCTGGCATCTTCCGGCTGGGTGATTCCCTTAATAACCAGTTTCATATCAGTAGAATCGCGCAGCCTTTTCACAAAGTCCCAGTCCATGGCGGGATTGCTGGGGTTAATATTGGCAGGTGCATTCAAGCCTTCCAGCATGGCTTTATCCGCAAAGCTGGTGCCCGGAATATGGCATTCACTGCATTCATCGGAGCTTCGATCAAAGCGTCGCATACGATCCTGATTGCGAGCAGGAATGTCGGTTGTTAAAAACAGCACGTCTGACCCTGTGGCTTCGACCCGACGCAGCATTGCCTGGGTAATCGCCCACACATCTGTTGGGTATAACTGATACCAAACAGGTTCTCCGCGAGCCTGGGTAATTTGCTCAATTCCAAAGGTTGCGGCTGTAGACATGATCATCTTGTGGTCGCCAACCCTGGCACCTCGCGCTACTTCCATATCGCCATCGGCGTGCGCCATGCCCAGTCCACCCACCGGAGCAAGCAAAATGGGAGAGGGTAAAGTGTGACCAAGAAGTTCGGTTTGCCTGTTGACAGAGCTGACATCAATCAGACGCCGGGCACGTAAATGCAGGCGCTCATAGCCTTCACGATTGGCGCGCAAAGTCAGTTCATCATCTACGCCCTGGGAGATATAGGTCCAGTGGGCCTGGCTCCAGTTACGCAGGGCGACATTTTCCATATCAAAAACATTGACTGCCCAGCGGGCGGATTCGGCAATATAGTCTGTGTCGTCAAGACGTTGTGCTGCCATGGCAGGTAGAGCAGGGATACCCGTGAATAAGGGGCTGCCGGCTAAAAATTGCATTAACCTGCGCCGGGCATGACCAGTGCTATCCATAATTTTCTTCCTTAACCGTTGTCTCTCTTATGTTTTTTCAGGTGCGTATATCAGGCGCATAAAAAACCCCGCTATTGGAACGGGGTTTTTTATCAGATTATCTGATTGATTAGCCTCGGGGTGTCAGTTTTACCAAACGACCTTCAGGGCCATCTTCAAGAATCCAGATGTTCCCTGCGGGACCCTGTTCGATACCGCGAATTCGGCGTCCCATCACAAAGCGCTGTGCTTCAACGGCGTTATCGCCATTCACCACAATACGTACAATTGACATGGAAGAAAGTCCGCTGATAAATGCATTACCACGCCACTCGGGAAATGCGTCGCCGGTGTAGAACATGAGGCTGGAAGGCGAAATTACCGGATTCCACCAGACCTTGGGTTTTTCAAATCGGCCTTCCGTATCGGTATCATGATCCGGAATTATTTCACCGGTATAGTGATTTCCATTGGAGACAATCGGGTAGCCATAATTTTCACCGGCAATGACCAGGTTTAATTCGTCCCCACCTCGAGGCGCCATCTCAATGTTCCAGAGTCGGCCATCATTATCAAAAGCAATGCCCAATGGGTTGCGATGGCCATAAGACCAGACTTCAGCGGCAACACCACCCTGGCTGGCAAAAGGGTTGCCGGAAACGGGCGAGCCATCATCGTTTAATCGTACTATCTTGCCAAGCGTGGAATTGAGGTCCTGGGCGGGATCATATTTATTGCGCTCTCCGGCCGATACAAACATATATCCTTCGTCATCAAAGGCGATACGATGACTGAAGTGCAACCCACCATCTACTTTGGGGAATGCACGCCAGATAACTTCAAGGTTTTCTATGGCAGGAACCGAAAGATCAAGTGTGCCACGTGCTACTACCGCACCGCGCGTTTCATTAGCGCCTGCTTCAACGTAACTGATATAGACCAGATTGTTGGATTCAAAGTCCGGATGAAGAACTATGTCACCCAGGCCGCCCTGGAAAAAATAATCCACTTCAGGGGCACCGGCGACTTCAGTTTTCTGACCATCCTGGGTGACCAGCTGAATAGTGCCGCCTTTTTCGGTGACCAGAATGCGTCCATCAGGGAGAAACTCGATAGCCCAGGGTTCATTTAATTCAGCGATTGGCGTTGATACAAAAGGGTAAGGGACCTGCGCCAGAACTGAAGTCCCCAGGAATAATCCAAGAATGAAAATGGACAGTTTTTTCATACAGTTGACCTCTTTAAAGAATCGATTGCGAAAGTACTTCTTAATGTATATTTTATTTGTTCAGACCTGGAATAATAGATAATCTTTTGTTTTGGTGACTGATTTTTTTTATTTGGCAGTAATCCAGGGACTGGCCAGTATATAAGCCCTACAGGGCGAAATCCAATCCAAGATTATGGCAGGCTGGAAACTGGAAAACAGACTGTTCCGGGTCTGGGTTAAAGGGGTAACGGTGATGGGCAGATTAATGATGAAACAAGGCTTAAGGATACTATGAGAAAACAACTGATTCTGATGCGTCACGGTAAGTCTGACTGGACCAAAGCCTTGGCTGATTACCAGCGTCCTATAAAAAAACGCGGTTTTCAGGAGTCAGCCAGAGTGGGTTTGTGGTTACGTGAACAGGGACTGGTCCCTGAGTTACTGATGAGTTCTCCGGCCCGGCGGGCCAGAGATACTGCGGAAACCGTTGCCAGTAATATGGACTACAGCGAGGAAAACATATTCTGGAATGAATCAGTTTACATGGCTGATGTCAGTGAGTTACTGGATGCTATCGCGACCACCCCTGAGGAATGCACCAGCCTGATGATAATCGGACACAATCCGGGTCTTGAAGATCTGCTGTTTTATCTCTGTGAAGAGCTGGATATTCCGGAAGACGGTAAAGTCATGCCAACTGCTACAGTGGCCGTGCTGGAAACCGATATGGACTGGGCGAATCTTGAGCATGGGTCCTGCAAGCTCGACATCATTGTCAGAGGAAGATACCTCTAGATCTTCAATAGATCTTCAATAGATCTTCAATTCATCCCCTTTTTTTCCTCATTGGTAAGTCGTTATAACTCTCCTGGTTAAATAAGAGCTTGTATTTTCTTTTTTCTTGGTGATATAGTCATATATAACACCATATACCAGCATCTATTTTTACTTTCCGGTTGTTGGTGCTGGGTTCAATACCGACAGGGCAAACACAGGTTACTCATGCAAATAGTCTGGAATGACAAAGAGCCAATTTTTCGACAGCTACATAAGCGTCTTGTGGAATTGATTCTTGAAGGCGTGTTTTGTGAAGGTGATGCCTTGCCTTCTATAAGGGAAATATCCAGTGAGCATCGAATCAATCACATTACGGTGGCCAAGGCTTTGCAGATGTTGGTGGATGATGG
>JAUHWU010000221.1 GCA_030427065.1 Gammaproteobacteria bacterium
GGTCCTGTCTTCACATATTTCTGAACAAGTCGAGAACTTCACCGGCAGGGGGATGGTGGTTCTTATTTTTGGTTATGTTTATACGGTAGCAAGTACTCTGGTAATGACTATTAGCCCACTGGTCTGTCTATTACTTTTTTATGGCTGGTTAAGCGGCAGGATACGTCTTTCATCTGGAAACAAATGGCCCTGGCTGTTTTTCCTGTGTAGCGCCTTGCTGGTCTTACTGACGTTTGTTTCCATCATGCAATTCATGACAACACGCTATGCGGTGCTGGCAGCGCTGTTACTGCTAACACAGTTACCCCTGCTAATTGATAATCTCTACCAGCACGCCATCCAGGAAAAACGTGTCAGGCGTTTTAAAATAGTCTTCGTCGTTCTGGTGTTATTTTTTACAGCAGACAGTCTGGTAAGTTTCGGTTATTCAAAACTCTATATCAGACAAGCCGGTGACTGGGCCCGTGAGAATATTGTACAGGGCAGCAAGGTGCAGACTAACAGTTTTGCCGTGGCCTATTTCAGTGGTCTGGTAGCCGATTATGATGCTATCGAAACCGATCCTGCCCAAAGTCTTTTACGTTACTCAGATAATGATTATCTGGTGCTGGAGTTGCCCCATGATGACACTGGCAGCAGGGAAGTACTTGGCACGATGAATGGCATAACAGAAATAGCAAGATTTGCTAACAGGCGCGATGATGCCATTGTTATCTACCAGGTGTTGCCCTGAACAAAGACTGCCAGGACTGTGTATCCCCGTAAAGGGATGCAAAGGGATAATTGACCCCACCCTGTCAGGGATGCCGGCTTCTCAGTTTTTTCGCACGTTGGCGCACCTGCTCCCAGAAATCGCGCTCCCGGATTAACGCTTTTTTCACAGACATGCCCGAGTACAAGCGCACAAATCGAAACAGGTCGCGCGCTGTCAAGCCGATATCCATTGCCGAGAAATACAAACTGCCAATATCCTTGATCACCCAGCGACGCTCGAGATTTCGCTTTACAAGGGCGCGATGCAAGTCGATAAGCGTAAGTGTTTGCCCATCTTCACCAGCCTGCGCAATATTGCCGGTTACCATGAAGTGGCAGATATAGAAATCGCGATGACAGATACCATTGCTGTGCATGCGACGACTGATGGCCGCTACCTCCCTGATCAAGGACAGCTTGTCAGTAAACGCTGGCGGCTTGCTGTGCCAGTCACGAGTAAGATCTTCAAGATTTTCCTGGGTGCCAACATCATCGGTAACAATAAAGGATTCGCATGTCTGGGGTAGCAGACCACGCTTGCCATAGGCAGCTATCTGCGGCACTTTAATGCCCAGGGTCTTGAGACGGGAAAGAGCAAGCCATTCATTGCGGGCGCTAACCACCGGCAGGCGCAACTGCATAAGATTTTTCAGAATTTCTGCACTGGGGATACCGCGATGATATTTAACAAAGTAACGCTTGCCACCCAGATCGACCGCAATAGTGCGCCGGGATTCCAGTGCACGAAATTCTTCACCTTCCATCCCGGCTATAAACGCAAATACATTTTCCTCTGGCAGATATGGCTGCAGGTCTTCTCTGATAAAGACGTCAGTTGCCATCATTGGTCTCCCTGATCGCATTTATCAGCATTGATGCTACCGCTTCCGGCATGTCATAAAGATTCTCTTGTTGTCCGTAAGTAACACCATTGTTGCGCCAACGGCTTTTATCCTCACTCTCCAGCATTTTCTGCAGTGTTTCATTCAACGTTTGCTGACTGAATGGCTCTGTAATGACAAGTCCGGCCTGTGCTTGCCTGACATGAAAAGCATAACCACAGGAGGCCGTTGTCAGAACTGGCAAACCAGCGACGATAGCCTCGATCAGAACCATGCCTGCACTTTCTTTTACAGAAGGATGCAAAAGAAGATCGGCGCCCTGATAAAAGCGCGGCAAATCATCACGACTTTTAAAAAAGGTGACTTGTGATGCTATACCCTTTTTTGCAGCAATTTTTTCATAGTCTTGCGAATTATCTCTGCCAATGACAAATAGTCTTGTCTTGTCTTTTAGCGCTTGAGGCAAGGAGGCCAGCGCCACCAGAGAACGCTCAACACCTTTTATCGGAAACCCAGATCCTACCTGCAAGACCAGCAACTGCTCATCGCCAATACCAAATTCATGGCGCAACGATTGTCTGAGTTCTGGCGCATCTTCACCGGCCATACGATTTCTCTCGATACCGGGAGGAATATTTATCATGCGATTCCAGACCTTGGGATAACAGGCCAGGTATTCTTTTTTCTGCCCCGGGGAGAGTATGAATATTTTGGTAGCGCTTTGCGGACCAAAAACCGCCTCTTCAAACGCCAGGTATTGTCGACTTCGCGGTGCCAGTCTGTATAACCAGCTTCGTTCCCGCCTGGCTTTCCAGGCAAAACAGGTATCTGCAGCAAAATAGTAATCCAGGCCAGGCAGACGATTAAAGCCAAGCACAAACACGTAATCCCCTTCAGCAGTAACCTGCAGGACAAATTCAGCAAAAGCTTTTCTTGCCGCCACTTTGTTTTTGACTTCGAAGGAAGGAATCACACGGTTGATTCCCTCGGGGACCCTTCCTTCCCAACTCATGCAAATGACGTCTACTTCAAGCCCTTTTTTAACCAGACTATTGGCTATAGCCAAACAGTCACGCTGCAAGCCGCCATGGGCAAACCAGTTAAACAATACCAGCGCGACTTTCATTGGGAGTCCAGCTCATGCAACGAGCGAATGACCTGTTCAGGTTCGAGTAATTTCAGGCAGTTGGTATGCCCCAGTGGGCAGGTGCGCTTGAAACAGGGACTGCACGCAAGCCCCAGTGAAACTATGCCTACTTTATCTGCAAGTGGTGGCGTGAATTTCGGGGAGGTTGATCCATAAATGACAACCTGGGGCCGCTGCAGTGCTGCAGCAATATGCATCAGACCGGAGTCATTGCTAATCACCCGACTGGCACAGAACATCAGGTCAATGGCTTCCCCCAGGGAAGTTTTACCGGTCAGGTCAACACAATCTCTGACGCTATCCTGGGGTAAAGCGCTGATAATTTTTTCCGCATCCGTGCTGTCATTGGCCGTTCCCATAATCCACACCTGACCATGTTGGGATAACCAGTGACTGGCGACAGCAGCATAACCTGATGCCGGCCATTTTTTTGCTTCACCAAATTCAGCCCCTGGACATAGAATCAGCACC
>JAUHWU010000222.1 GCA_030427065.1 Gammaproteobacteria bacterium
GGGCTGCTTGATCGCATCAAGGTAGAAGCTAATAAAAGAGACATGCCCTATCAATCGCTCATTAAGGTATGGCTGACAGAAGACGTCAAAGAGAGTAGCAAGCTGGCGTGATTTTCTGTTCTTGATGTCGGATGATGCTTCGCTTCTCCGGCCTGTGGTATAAATGTCATCTCAATATAGTACTAAATATTGGTACTACAAATTAATCATAATACAGCTAATCAAGTACTCCGACCCGCTTGAGACCCAAGCGTGCCTTTCTTCTGGGTATCTGACGTGAGCAGCTGCATCAATAGTGGATTGATGAACAAGAGTTCCCTGCCAACCTGCTTTTCCACCAACACATTGATACCCGCGAGTTTTTTCAGGTATTCCGACGCGGTTTGCCGTTTGGCAATGCCGGCATCGACCAGATTGCTGATACGGCAATAAGGCTGTTCAAACAAGGTATCGATCAGTTCCCGGCTGTATATTTTGGGTAATGCAGTTTTAACAACCCCTGCTGTACTGCCAGCTACGTGCCGTATTTGGGTAATTAGTTGTGTGGTCCAGGTTGCCGTACATTCAACGGCATCCAGTATATACAAAAGCCATTCTTCCCAAGCCTGTTCGCGGGTGACTGCTAATAATCCAGCATAGTACTGATCCCTGGTGGTGATGATATGGCGACTCAGATAAAGAATGGGCATGGTGAGAAGACCTTCCTGGACGAGATAAAGGCTATTCAGAATACGCCCGGTGCGGCCATTACCATCAGTAAATGGATGAATTGCTTCAAACTGGTAATGCATCACCGCCATGCGGACGAGAGGATCCAGTTCAGGTTGGCCGTGCAGGAATTTTTCCCAGTTGCCGAGCAGATCACGCAATAGTTTTTCTCCTTCCGGTGGTGTGCTGATGATTGTGCCGGTTTTATCATTCATTAGCGCGGTACCTGGGACCTTGCGTACTTGCATGTCCACGCCTTTGATCTGGCTGCAAATAGTTTCTGCCAGATTCGTGTTGATGGGGCGCTCATTCAGTAACTGTGAACCATGGTAGAGCGCCTGGCGATAACGTAATGCTTCTTTTGTTGCCGGGTCTGCCTGCGCTTCACTGCCGGAGAACTGAAAGAGTTTATCTGTGGTGGTAACGATGTTTTCAATTTCGGAACTGTCTTTGGCCTCCAGCATAGGCAGAATATTGATGAGCATGGCGGGATTGGGCATCAGTTCAGCGGCTTGTTTCAGTTCAGCCAACGCGGCGCGAGCGCCTATGCAAGCCTTTAATATGGCCCGTGTTTCCAGGTCCGCCGCCGGCGGCAGCAGAGGCAGGTCATTATAAGGTTGATCCGGGCGCCAGCTCATATGTTTATAAAATAGAATTTTGTCGACATATTTAAAGAATATGTCGATGACTACGACATGTCAAGAAATCATGTCGATAGAAAATGATAATATCGACATATGTCGAAATTGGCCTGTATACAAGACAGCATAGGACGCTTTTACGGTGTTTGCTTTACAAATAATAGATATTTAGAGGCAGATATTTAGGGTCAGAGTAAAAACCAATACTTTTTGAAACTCTAACTCTGACTCTAAATATTCCCGGACCATCACTCTGATCGAACAATGATGCGCACGCCCTTGATGACCAGCAGGATACAGATCACGAGCCCTGCAAACGCGCCCCCCAACCTGGGAACCAGGAAGTCCATGCCATAGTTGGCAGCGTTTTCCCCTTGCGTCAGCATGAACGTGCTACCCGCGTAGATGATAATCATGACCAAAAATATCCCGCAAAAGCCAATCAATGCCAGGCCTGTATATTTATTCATTCACTATTCCTTGGGTGTTGAACGGGATTGACCATGAACCGGTGGGGGATAGCGCAGTATTATAGTGCCATTTTCGGGATAGATGTTTGATTTAAGGGGGGTTGTGACTTTTTTACTGTTTAGTATTCGTGTCGGATGGCGCTGCGCTTATCCGACCTACGCGACCTACGCGACCTGCGGCGCAGGTAGCGCCTAAATATCGGGTTTTGTGAATACCATCATATGCTGCCAGGGGAGAAAATCGAGTGTGTCCGTGTGTTCCAGGCCAAAGATACTCATTTCTTTTATTACCTGCGCCTGGGTCATCTTGTGCAGGGGGCGAATGGGAACAGACCTGTCTTCGCCGCGATACTCCAGCAGGAAAATTCTGCCGCCGGGTCTCAGGGCATTGAAGATGCCGTTGATCATTTCAAAGGGATGGGAAAATTCATGATAGGCATCGACCATGATGGCGGCATCTATCGAATCAGGCGGTAAATTGGGATCATCGATCTGGCCTAGTATGCCTTCGATATTAGCGACGCCCTCGCTGGCCTGGGTGTCCTCAATCAGGGCCAGCATTTCAGGCTGAATGTCTACCGCAAGCACTTTACCATTGGGTACTTTGCTGGCGATGCGAAACGAGAAATAGCCAGAGCCTGCGCCAATATCGGCGACCACATCATCAGCCGCCAGGTTCATGTTGTCGACGACAGCATCGGGCATCTCTTCTTCAATTCTGCTGGGCCGGTTTAACCAGTCGGCAGCCCGGTGGCCCATGACAAAGGCAATTTCGCGTCCCATATAGAATTTACCAATGCCCGTGGTTTTGCGTGAAGGGTCTTCGATATAGCCCGGATTCTCGGCGGCACTCGCCCCGGTAAAGGAGGTTAGTAAAAGCAGTGTGGCTGTAAGAACAAATGAAGCTCGGAGCATGGTCATGTGAATAGTCCTTGGGGATGGGGAGTTTGACGCCCCGAAAGTATAACGCAACATTGGGTGATTTCAGGACTGGCCCCGGCTTAATCCCTGGCCGGTAAATCTGGCCCTCTAAATGGCAAATCCCTGAATCGTTTCCCGGTAACCTGACAAATAGCCTGCCCAATGGCCGACTGCACCGAGGAAGCCGGATCATATCCCATAGCGGCTAGCCAATGCCTGGTTTTGGATATTTAGAGTCAGAGTGAAAACTCGTACTTGTTGAAATCCTTACTCTGACCGTGAATGTTCCTAAATTTTCATGTCGGATGCGCTGCGCTTATCCGACCTACGGGATTGGATATTTAGGGTCAGAGTGAAACCTCGTACTTGTTGAAATTCTTACTCTGAGCCTGAATGTTCCTAAATTTTCATGTCGGATGCGCTGCGCTTATCCGACCTACGGGATTGGATATTTAGAGTCAGAGT
>JAUHWU010000223.1 GCA_030427065.1 Gammaproteobacteria bacterium
AGGGGGGGCCTATGGTGGCGGAGCCAATCAGGATTCTGGTACGGCCTCATTCCGCTTCTACTCATACCGTGACCCGCGTTTGCTGGAGACTCTGGAAGATTACAAACGCTCAATTGACTGGATGCTCAAAACAGATCACGATTCGCGCGCCCTTGAAGAAGCTATTCTTGGGGTTATCTCCAGCCTGGACAAGCCTTCCTCCCCTTCGGGTACGGCCAAACAGGCTTTTTATAATGAGCTGTTTGGTCGCGGTAAGGAACAACGGGCCGTATTTCGTCAAAATGTGCTTCAGGTAAGTATTGAAAGCTTAAAGGAAGTCACTGAAAAATATCTGGCAAATCAGAAGCCCAGCATTGGTATCATCAGTAATAAGTCACAATTAAGCCAGCTGGAGTCACTTGGACTCTCAATTTGTCAGCTTTAACAAGCCAGCTACTTGAAAGTGTTGATTTCAAATTACGGTTTTATAAATTGATGGTATAAAAACAGTTGCGATAGATCTGGAATATTTTATGTATTCTGTCTCATTGCAGGGAACTAATTTGCTAATCTGACATCTGATCTTTGGGAGGCCATTGAGTTGTGGTAGCAGTATCATGCGTCTCTCTTGATTTGAAAAGCCTGGTGAAAACCGGGCTTTTTTTTGCCCTCCATATTACCGGGGTGTCGCTATCATTCCTTTTCATGCTTCTTTCACAGTTACTTTAGTGTCATGCTTATACTTATTGATTTTTGGCCTATGTATCGCCTTACCAAGACTGAATAAGGGGTTGTTTTTTTTCGAATGAGCAAGCTACAAAACGACAAAGACAAGCAAGCTGCCACCCGCGTCACCCTGATCGGCTCGGCACTGGATCTGGCACTGGGCGTGGCAAAAATTATTACCGGATTATCTGCAAATTCACTGGCATTAATCAGTGATGGCGTTCACTCACTATCAGACCTTCTTACTGATGCTTTTGTGCTGATAATCACCCATGTATCACACTCGGAACCGGACCGGGACCATCCCTATGGCCACCGTCGTTTCGAGACGCTGGGGACTATTGCGCTTGGTATCGTTCTGTTTGCAGTTGCCAGTATCATTGGCTTTGACAGTATTGAGCGGCTAGGCAGTGATTCACCCTTGCCTATCCCCGGTTGGCTTGGACTGCTGGTGGCCTTTATCAGCATAATTTCCAAAGAATGGATTTACCGCTATACAAAAAGGGTAGCTGAACTAACTAATTCTTCTCTTTTGCTGGCCAATGCCTGGCACAGTCGAACCGACTCTTTTTCTTCCATTGCTGTACTGGTTGGTATCCTTGGCGCCATGCTGGGCTATCCGGTAATGGATTCACTGGCAGCTATTTTTGTCGCCATGATGATCGCCAAAATAGCCTGGGATCTGGTTTCATCCAGTCTCAGGGAGCTGGTTGATACAGCCTTGCCAAAAGACAAAGTCAATGCCATCTACGCACACATCAATAAGCTGGATGGAATTGTTGATGTCCATGAGCTGCGCACAAGACAGCATGGGGGAAGAAGTTTTGTCGATCTCCATGTACAGGTTAATAAACGAATATCGGTATCCGAGGGGCATTTTCTGGCTGACTACATCAGTGGTTCAATGAAAAAGGCCTTTCCTGATATTTCTGACATTGTGGTTCACATAGATCCGGAGGAGGACATTGAGCACGGCAACATTCCGGCTCTGCCAATACGTGCAAAAGTTGAGGAAGTCCTGTATTCACGCTGGCAGCCCATACTCGACAAAGCCTTGGTAAAAAGACTTGACCTGCACTATCTTCAAAACCAGATTGAAGTAGATTTGTATG
This sequence comes from Gammaproteobacteria bacterium, assembly GCA_030427065.1. GTDB lineage: Bacteria > Pseudomonadota > Gammaproteobacteria > Pseudomonadales > Pseudohongiellaceae > Eutrophocola. The sequence continues at coordinate 1,818 of JAUHWU010000223.1, forward strand.
TAGATATTCATATGATTAACAATGAGTTGGAGTCTACTCTTAAGGATTTGTTGAAGGGAGTGCCGTGGTTTAAAAAGCTTACTATTTACGGGACTGTTTAATCGTCTCAAAGGCACTTTTGATATCCTGCGCCTTGCGGTTGGCCATTTCCATCATTTCTTCCGGTAAGCCTTTTGATACCAGCTTGTCGGGATGATGCTGATTCATCTGCCGACGATAGGCTTTTTTCACATCCTGATCACTCGCGCTCTTGCTGATGCCCAATAAGTTATAAGCATCCTCAAGACCCATGCCGTATTTATCTGCTGACTGCACATGACGTTGCGCCTGCATGCGCTGAAGAATTGCCCTGTACTCTGCGGCAGAAAAACCCAGTGTCGAGGCGGCATGTTGAAGTATATTGCTTTCACTCGGATGCAGAGTACCGTCAGATAACGCAACCATGATCTGGATTTCCATGAACATCTGCAGCAGGTTGGTGCGCCGGTGGCACTCCACCCTGAACTGCTGCAGCACATCATTAACAGGAAAGCCTGCTTTTTTGCCTTCACTGAATAAACGCTGGGCAAGCCTTTTTTGCTCCGGATTCAGTCGCATCTGCCGCATCAGGTCTTCAGCGATAAAGATCTCGGTCTGCGAGACCTGACCATCAGCCTTGGCGATGTGCCCCATCATGGAAAAGGTTGTAGTGAAGAAGGCTGTCTGGATACGCTCAACGTCACCAGTAAAAGGGCTTGCGGCCCCAAAGGATCCCAATCCCTTGTCAAAGTTATGGCCAAAAGCTGCGCCAAAAACAGCACCCAGTGGCCCGCCGAGCATAAAGCCCAGGCCTCCGCCAATTATTTTGCCCCACCAGCTCAGAAGAGTAACCTCATGAACCAGTTACGACCCAGTTCCTTTTCACATTGAGCATACTGACGCTGATAGAGGTTAGCATTGGCCTGAACTTTTTGGCTGACATCAATCAACCATGCCTTGCTATTGTAGGTGCGCCTGGTAAAACCGCCATTCCCCTCATGATAAGCCAGATAATGATTGTAGGCGTCATCCGGTCCAATACCGTTAATCCGTCTTGAATTACTGGTATACCAGCCGACAAAATCTACCGCATCATCAAATTTGGAGCGTCTGGCCCCCCAGTTGCCCGCCTCTTCCTTGTACTGTGTCCAGGTATCATCGAGGACCTGGGCATACCCGAAAGCAGAAGACGGGCGCCGCCAGGGAATAAAGCCCAGTAATTTCATGCGCTCCGGTTTCGCCTTGGCATCAAAGGAGGATTCCTGGTGAATGATCGCCATTGAGACATAAACCGGAGTCTTCCAGCGACGCTCGGATTTAACCGCTGCCTTGTACCAGCTGCGTCTCTC
>JAUHWU010000065.1 GCA_030427065.1 Gammaproteobacteria bacterium
CCGCGGGATGGGCCGCCAGGTCTCGGCACTCAGCCAGGTGGAGACGTTTTCCCGGTGCTGCCATCGGCCCCAGGACTCATAGCGGGGAGAATCATCCACCTGGTACACGGACTGCGCCCAGCTCCCACTGATTTCCCCATCGTGAACAGCCTGGTGGGCCCAGGTGTCATGACCGATATAGGCAAACACGCTGTCTTTTTCATAGGACCAGTCCTGGCGCCAGTGTTTCTGGACAAACGGCCCCATGATCTGGTCATCCTCGCCCTTCACGAACATCACGATGATATGCTGAAGACTGATGAAATCCTCGCTGTCTTCAACCACATAGATGAATTCCGTGCCCCAGCTCTGGTAGGGACGTGCGCGTTCGAAGTCCGGCGTATAGGCCACTGTCTCCAGGAATTCAAAACTGGTGCGGTAAGGACCAGCCATGGCCAGAATGGCGCGCCGGTCTTTTTCCTTTTTGCTGAGACCCGGCTCCTGCAGGCTAATCCAGCCCGGATGGGGATTGGGGTCCAGCGTCACCGGCGTACCGGTTGAGGTACCGCCCCGGGGCAGAAAATCACAGCCCTGTGCCTGGGACCAGCTAAAGGTATAACGATAGTTTTGTGGACAATTAACATCCTGAGCCGCAGTCGGCAGGAAATACAGTGACAGTGAAACCAGGGCGATCAATCGAAACAGCATGGCGTGGGATCCGTTATTTAAATGAGATATGACCCTGAACGATAACGTTTCCTGTTTTTGTGTCAATAGGGCTCAGATTCCTGTTCTTTTATTAAGTTGATCTGGTACCTGTTTATAAATTCAGCTTTCAGACAGCTGTTTCCATCTCTATTAATCCCGGCGCTTTTCTCCCTCAAAAAAAGGGGACGGAGGGATTAAAATTTAATCCCTCCGTCCCCCCTTATTCCCTTTATTGCAGGTAAGCAGCGATATACGAATTTCAAATACCCTGCCCCCATGATCCTGCCTGCTCCTAACCCCTTGATTTGATTCAGGAGTATTCCATCAATAAATGTCCCCTGTCTTTTCTTATTTCCATTAACTCCTGGTTTGAAAGAGCGGTTACAATTGTTATGTATAGCTATCAATAAATAGCTTTCGATTTTGGGAACACCCTCCTATGAGAGACAGGAATTTTACGCGCCGCGCGCTACTGCGCAGTATGGCTATGTTTGGTGTCGCCGCAGGTCCAGGCAGGGCTCTTGCCGCGAGGAAGACGCACCGCTTTTCCACCGTTAAGCGGAGTTTCGACGATCCTTATCTCGAGCTTGTACGGCTCTTGAAGGAAGGCTCCGAGATAGAACATGACCTCATGGTTCAGTACCTTTACAGTGCTTATGCACTCAAGCCAGAGTATGCTGAAATTGTTGGTGGGCCAGCGCCAAATTCGACGTCCCTCATGGGCGTCATCATTGAGGAGATGCAGCACCTGCGAGGGGTAAACCGGCTGCTTGTTGAACTGGGTGCCTCACCGGTGCTCACGCGCCAGGACTTCCCTTACGAGACCGACCTCTATCCATTTCCGTTTGAGCTTGCACCGCTGAGCTCAGTCAGCCTGGCCAAATACACCTATTGCGAAGCTGATCCCGTTCGCCTCGGGCGTGTGAGGTCAATCGAAAGCAATTCGGTTTACCTGACCGACAAGTTGAAGGATACCCTGGGTGGCGAAATCACAGCCAATCATGTCGGAAAACTCTACGATGCCGTTATCACCACGCTTGCTGAACTCAAGGAAGTCGGTGACCTGAATCTGGATTTCAACGCCTGGTTTCAGGAAATCGGCGATGTCAAAGCGGAAGGAGAGTTCGGTCACTTCAAGTTTTTCCATTCCCTCTATGAGGCGTCCCACCCATTGATCGAGAACACGCCCGACATCTGGTCACTTCCCGCTTCAGATGCACGCTATCCGAGCTATGATGTCCCGGTAAATCCGACGGCCTATGATGGACGTCCGACCAGCATTGAGGATACTGATCTGAGGGCCCTGGCCTGGCTCGGCAATATGAATTACTGGAGCATGTTGCTGATGCTGGATTCGGCTTACAGGAGCAGTTCCGCGCCTGAGGTCGCACTGGCACAGGCCATCATGATGGGGCCGCTCAACTCAATTGCCCGCTACCTGCCAACCAGGGGTTCCGCAGTGCCGTTCGATCCGCTGAGTCTGGGCTTTAACCCCGGACTCAACGAAGCGGCAAATAAACGCGTTACGCATCTGATGCTGCAGGAGACCCGTGACTTTGCCCGCTCGATCGAGCATCTTTTGCCGGCTGATTTCAATATCCAGATCTATGACCAGCTTCTGAATGAAGTGTAATGTCGCCTTGGGTGAAAATTGCAAATGGTCTAATGGTGAGATGGGAAGATGGGAAGATGGGGAGATAGAGAGCTACCACTTAACCGGTGTCTGCCGCCCTTAAAAGAATATCATCCGCCATGTTGAACGAAGCGCCGGATAACCCATCCTGAAATATGCCTGTCGTAATTGGCCGCAACCCTACTCTTTAAGGGTCGCAAGATAGGCAATCACATCCGCCCGGGTCTTGTCGTCACGAATCAACATCGGCATCAAGGTGCCTGGCACCATCGCCATGGGGTTCACCAGGAAGCGGTCGAGGGTCTCTACACTCCAGGTGAGATTGGAGGCCTTGAGTGCCGGCGAGTACTTGGCAAAATCAGGTTGGCTGGCTGCCTTGCGGCCGACAAGCCCGACCAAATTAGGGCCTTCTCCGGGACCGCCTGTTTTCTGCACTGAATGACAGACACCGCACATGGTGTTGAAAGTTGCCTTGCCGTGTTCAATATCCGGGCTATCCGACGGAGAGTCGGCCGCATGGCTAGTCCGGGTTAAAATCATTGAAAGCAGAATTGCGGTGGCAACGACGAACAAGCGGCAATAATTGGACATGATGGGAATTCTGGACATTGATGTGAATACTATTAAAGGGGTTTACTCTTCTGATTCGAGGGTGCCGCAATAGGACAATCCAGGTCAGAAAGGCTCCTGGGGGAGAGTGTATCAAAATCTGCTTCAGGGTAGGATATTTCCTATAACTACTTTTTATTCACAAGTTTCAGTTATACCATCATGCACAATTAGTAATAAGGATGGCTCATCCTTGCATAATTAACTATAAGAAAAAAAGGGAAAAAATTATGACACACTATTCTCGCGCATCCTTGTTAATGCGTTTACTCAGCAGGATTCTGCCAGTCTGTTTGCTGCTTGGCGGCTCTCCCCTTGCAATGGCCCAGGAAGCACGCTGGTCCGATCCTGCCACCTGGCCAGACAACAAGGTGCCAACGGCAGGCGACAAGGTCGTTATTGCCAGCGATAAGGATGTGATTCTTGATGTCAGCCCGCCGGCACTGAGCGGCTTGACCATCAACGGCAAACTCAGTTTTTCTGACAACAGGGATCTTGAACTGACCACCGAGTGGATTATGGTGTTTGGCGAACTGGAGATCGGCACCGAAGCCAGCCCCCACACACACAAGGCCACCATCACCCTCACCAACAACGTCAAGGATGAACAGCTGATGGGTATGGGCGATCGCGGCATCATGCTTTCGGGTGGCACCCTGAACCTGCACGGCAACCGCAGCAATGCCTGGACCAAACTGGCCAGGACCGCCGAGGCTGGCAGCAACACCATTGATGTGCTGAACGCTGACCAGTGGCAGGTGGGTGACGAGATTGTCCTCGCTTCAACAGATTACAATCCGCGGCAGGCCGAGACCCGACATATCACAGCCATCAGCGACAACGTCATTACCCTGGACGCGCCCCTCGAATACATGCATTACGGTGAGATCACCTACGGGGTGGATGAGCGCGGTGAAGTGGGTTTGCTGACCCGCAACATCAAGGTGCAGGCCTCCGACTCTGCTGAAGAAACTTTCTTTGGCGGCCACATCATGGGCATGGTTACCAGCAAGATATACGTCGACGGGGTTGAGCTCTATCGCATGGGCCAGAACCTGGAGCTTGCCCGCTACCCGATACACTGGCATTTGGTCGGTGACGCTGGCGCAGGCCAGTACGTCAGGAACTCGGCGATCCACGACACCTACAACCGCTGCGTGACGGTGCATGGCACCAACAACCTGCAGGTTGAGAACAACGTCACCTACAATACCGTGGGCCACTGCTTCTTTATGGAAGACGGCATCGAGAAAGGCAACCAGTACATCAGCAACCTGGCAATCCAGACCAAGTGCCACACTAGCCTGCCCTGCGATCCAACCAACCTTGGCCCTTTCGGGGCGTCCCCGGACGGCCTGAACTTCAAAACCACCGGTCAGGACCACCCGGAAATTCTCATTCCTTCTGACAACACGGCCTCGTCTTTCTGGATCACCAATCCGGAAAATACCTATATCAACAACGTGGCTGCGGGCTCAGACTCGACCGGGTTCTGGTTTGCCTTCCCGGTGCATCCCACCGGTGCCTTCGAAGGTTCGGAGGACAGCCTGAAAACCTGGCCGCGCCGTACGCAGTTCCGTGAGTTCAGGGGCAACGTCGCCCATTCCAACTTTGACGCTTTCATGGGCGACCGTGCCCCCCGGGCCGATGGTCATTTCGCCGTGGGTGGGTATATTGCCCTCGCCGATCCCGCTGACCCGAACAGCCCGCAAGTGGAGTCCGTGGTTGAGGATTTTACCGCCTACAAGAACCGCAACAGCGGTATCTGGGCCAGGGGTCAGATGCATCTTTACAAGAACCTGAAGATGGCAGACAACGGTATTGGCTTCACCCATGCCACTGGCGGTGGCTCATCCCTTTATACGTCTCGAGTGGTTGACTCGCTGTTCGTGGGCGAATCCGGAAATATCGGCAACCCCCGCGAGCCCGCTGAACTGGCCTATGGTCGCAGCCTGCCGCAACCCGCTGTCGCGGATTTCCCGATTCGCGGCTACGAGTTCTACGACTCCCATCATGAACTGGACAACAACACCTTCATCAATTATGAGGACAACGACACCCGCAAGACTGGTGCGATCTCCTACCTGCTGTTTACCAGCTTCGGGATGAGCTCCAACAACACGGTAGCGCGCTCGACATTCGTCGATGCCAAGCCGGTATATTACCCGCCGATCGACAACCGCTGGAGCAACGATGATTATGGCAATGCGGTTTATTTGAGCTCCGTGTTCAACGACAGGGACGGTACTATTACCGGTGTTCCCAATTCCTATATCATCAATGAGACCGGCATTGACCCCGATGAGGCCTGTGAAGCCAGGCCCACCTGGAACGCTTATGTGTGTTCGGGCGATATCGGGCGCATGAATGTTGGTGGCGGTGGTGGTCCTTTAGGATTCGGTGCCGGTGCTGCTGCCAATATTGAAATTGCGCCAGGTGGAGGCCGTATCAGAGGTGTACGTCCGCCCTCAATACCCGTTGTGCTCAGCCGTAGCAATGGCAATGAATTTACATCTAACGGGGCAACCAATGTGCGTGCCGGGACAGAGTATAAGGTAAGCACCGAGAGAGAATCCGTGGACATCAGCCTGACAGAGATGGATGCCGGCTCGTGGGTGATGTTCGAGCTGCCGGGGTTCACCACAGCAGACTCAGGGGCGCAGCAGAGCAGCCTGGACGCGCTGCGCAAGGCCAATACCACCTCGTATTACAAAGACAACGACGCCTTGTGGGTCAAGCTGGTCTCCACCGGTGACATCCGTGGTAACGGCGGCCCCCCTGGAAGCGGTGGCGGCCCTGTTCCCGGACAGCGCATCAAGGTCAGCCGCTGAGTTGAGCCTGTCGAATAGGGACGCTTGCAACCTAGCAACTTTAAAAAATATATTTGGCGTTATTATAGGTTGCTAAGTTGCAAGCGTTCCAAAAAGGGGACAGATTTATTTTTTGGGAAGTTATGCAGATTAAATAAATCTGTCCCCTTTAGTACATTATGCTGACAACAATAATTTACATAACAGGAGCGCTTTCCCTGCATTTCACTGACATTCAAAGTCAGAATGCATTTTTCTTTTTGTTTTTGCCGTTAATCAACACCCTGTTTTTTATTTTTATTCTGTGGCAATTAATTTTCTATTTTGCACTGAATAGTTTTTCTAATGATGATTCAGATATTTTCGATTTGTTTTATCAGATATAGCATCTCAGGTATGCCATAGAAAATGTTGGGCTGCTCCATGCGCTGCTAAATATTGTCTTTTTAATCCTTAATGCGCTTTCACTTTTTATTGCTGTTTTTTATTACCTGGATTTGTTCTGGATTTTCGTTCAATCGTAAAGGACTGGAAAAAGCAAAAACTGACTACGGGCGATTTAATACAGCCTCCCCCATGCGTGCCACACGAATGTGACTGATAAGACCGTTTTCCAGTGTGTAATAGACCAATACGGGGACACGGTACTGCTCTCCCGCCCTGAGCGGACCGACAGAGAAATCGGGCGCATCAGCAGAGGCGGTGAACACACTGATAAAGTCCCCGACAATGGCATGCTCATCATAAATCACCGTATTGATCTCAAGTGACTCCCGCACTGTCACAAACATGTCAGTATAGAAATCCACAATCGCCTGTTTACCTGAAATACTGTCAACGGAAGGCAATTCCAATACCACATCATCCGTGTAATAAGCAGAATACTGCTGCGGCAAACCCGCGCTGAAAGCTGCTGTATAAGCCAGGAATGCGGCCTTTTGTCCGGGATGCTCACCCAGGCGGGGAATCTTGCTGACCCCTCTCTCCGGCTCCCAGGTCATGGTCTGCAACTCCTGGATGAGACCGTCCTCATTAATTATGTAATGGACGAGAAACTTTACCGTGACGATATCACCCGGTTGCAGGTGACCAAAAGGAAATTCCGGGCGCTCTTTCGATGCGACAAAATCCATATCCACTTCCACAAAAATATTGCTGTCATCAAACGCAACATTGACCGGCCTGAGAATTTCACGCACACCATCATGGGCCCAGGCAAGAAACTCCTTCATGCCGGCATGGCCATGAAACTCACCACTGCCACTGATCATCACTGTGTCTTCAGCAAAATATTTCTCCACCAGACCCTCGTCATTGCCGGAATTGAAATCCCGCACATAGGCGCCGTAATCCAATGGCATTTCCTGGGCAGCAGAGACTGCGTTTATGCCGATGGTTAAAAATATCAACAGGAAAGATGCTGGAATTTTCATGATAAATACCCTTTACCGATTTTATAAAATACGCTCACCTGAAATCTGCGTAAAATTCACTAAATAGTGTTTTTATGGAACAAATAAATCTGTCCCCTTTAATTCTTTTGATGTGGCATGGGAAATTAGTCTCCGGCAGGTAAATCCATGGGGGCTTCCCGGCGCAGAAACTTCCACTGGCCCGCTTCACGAATAAATTGATCGTTGTAATGCCCAAGAATAGTCAAGCCTGGCGCGCCGTTGGCATCCGGAGTGATATACACCCACTTGGTGACTGCCGAGGCATAGTCACCATCAATCGCAATCGTTTCATTGGTCAACAGATGATAGGTACCAGAGCCTTCCGGCATGGGCTTGTGCCCGATCATGTCATCCATGAGTTTGAATATGGCATCTGGCCCCTTTGCAGAACCCATGCCACTCACCCACTCGCCTTCCCGGGCAAACAGGTTGGCAAAGGTGCGATAATCGCGATTATCATGGGCAGTGCCATAGGCCAGGATCAGGTTACGGATAGACTCCCGATCTTCCAGCACCTGCACTCGTGTAGCAAGGCTTTCCAGTGTGGGTTTAGCTGCAGTCACAGCAGGTGCCAGTGGGAGCAGTAGTGCACTCAGCATGCATGTCATTAATATTAAAGTACCTGGTTTCAATGCCCTTCCCCCATCTATTCCCTGAACTGCAGATAATGTCTGGATAAAATCGATTCAGAGTGTTCCGGTAATATAATCCCTACGTATCTTTACTGCAAAAATTCTCAGGACAATAAAGGCTATACCAAAAGCAAGGGGGCAGGTGACTTGATTGCCAGTCAGCTTACTCCGGGGCGAGTGGGGGAGCTGATTGCCCGGGCGAATTGGGGGCGCGCCACGGCTCCACGTTGACTGCAGGAAAGTAAGCTGAAAGGCGCTGTTTTACCGGTTCCAGGTCGGGATCATTGGCCAGATTGATCCACTCGTTGGGATCGTTGTCGTGATCGTAAAGTTCTTCGGCGCCATCGGCATAACGGGTGTAACGATAACGCGGACCGCGCACTGAATGATTGTTCTGGCCCCAGGTGCTCAGTACGGCACGGTCCCATGCCATGTCCGGGTTCTGAAGAAGTGGCACCAGGCTGTCACCGCCTTCGAGGTACGCCGGTGCTTCCAGCCCCGCCAGGTCGACCAGGGTCGGGTAAAGATCCATGGAAGACACGGTCACATCGGAGCGGCTGCCCGGTGTGGTAACCCCGGGAGCAACAATAATCAGTGGTACCTGCAAGGCTACTTCCCACAGGGTTTCTTTTTCACGCTGGTTCTTTTCACCAAGCTGGTAGCCATGGTCACCCATCATGACAATGATGGTGTTGTCGGCACGTCCACTTTCATCGAGAGCATCCAGCAGTCTTCCCACAGCGGCATCAGCGACGCTGACACTGGACAGGTAAGCCTGCACCGCTTCTTCCCAGGCACCGGCTTCCATGATGGGTTTCATTCGTTCAGTGGAGTGATGCGCAGGATCAATATCATCCAGGTCATTTTCAAGGTAAGGGGGTGTCTGCACGCTTTCCAGGGGATACAGATCAAAAAATTCCTGCGGGTTGTACCAGGGGGCATGGGGCCGATAGATGCCTGCTCCGATAAACCGGGACTGGTTCAGTTCATTGGTCTCGCCCATGCGTTGCACAACATAGTTGCTGGTCATGCCATCGATGGTTGCGTCGTAATTGCTGACCACGGGGCCCCAGTTGAACTGCAACTGGTTCACAGCAGCAGGTTTGATCTCATCAGGTAACTGCCAGTCCAATGCGGGCCAGAAGTCATCCCAGGCATTCACATCATTAAAACCGGGATGGCCACCGGGAAAAAATGTATGGGCATGGAAAATCTTGCCGGCACCGAAACTGATATAGCCTGAATCCCGGAAATAGCGAGGCAGGGAAGCATAGTTTTCAAACTCGGGCATTTGTCGCCAGTCCTGGCCGTTGTTGTAAACCCCGGAACTGGAAGGCCGCCTGCCAAACAGGGCGGCCGTTCGAATGGCATTACATTGTGGTGCAATGGTGTGGGCATTGGTAAAAATCATGCCGCGTGACGCCAAATCGGTCATGTTTGGTGTGATGGCCTGGGAATCCCCCATTGGCGCGATCATGGTATTGAGGTCATCCACCATGATCAGCAGCACATCAGGCCGCTCACCCTGACCTGCTGCCGGGCGAATCAGTGTCGATTGCACCGGAGAAGCATCAGCAACAGTAGCCGATACATCTCTATCCGGTGCCTGACCACAGCCAGTCACCAACCCGGAAAGGGCAATAGCCAAACCAGCGTGACAGTACGGTTTCTTCATAATATGTCCCCGTCTATCTCTTGTTTTTATTTTTTTTCAGTTACTGTTGATAGTGAAGCTTAAGTTAATTCACTTTCTGGAAAATTGGAACAGGCAAGGTGTAAAGGTATGAAAATAAGGAGACCAGAATGAGGGGACGGAGGGACTAATTTTTGATCTGTTGTTATATAAACTAATTAAAAAAAGCCTTTTCCCCTTTTTTAACACGCTTTACATCATTACCGGATTCAAACTCGCTCCCGGGGAGGAAGATACATGGCATTATCGAGCTGCACATCGAATTCCTCATAGCAGGAAAAAGTATAGCAAGAATAAACAGCTAATAATGGGCGGTCCAGCCTGAAGTTGTTGCTCGGCAAAAAAAGCAATAAAGGGGGACGGAGGGATTAAAATTTAATCCCTCCGTCCCCCTTTATTCTCTAAAACGGATATTGGGGCGGGGTGTCCTTGATCGTGATCGTTTTTTAGGGACAGTGACTTTTATAAATGAAAAGTCACTGTCCCCATATTGGGGCTGGCGGCTGCCCCTGATGCTGGCCAGTGCAGCCTGTCACTGACACATAAAAAAACCGGCGCATGCGCCGGTTTTTTTTCTACTCATGGTTTTTCTTCAGTGCGCAATATACAGATTGATAGTCAATGCTGCGACCGACGTACAGACAATGAAGTACGGCAGGGCCATCCAGACCATACGGCCATATCCCAGGCGAATGCGCGGTGCTATTGCGGACATCAGCAGGAACAGGAAGGCAGCCTGGCCATTCGGGGTGGACATACTCGGAATACCGGTACCCATCACGACCGCCACAGACTGTGCTTCAAAGGCCTCTTTCGCCATTTCACCTGCATCGTACAGCTCCTTGATCAGATCCATGTAAATCGTCGCAACAAACACGTTGTCACTGATTGCTGACAGGAAGCCGCTGGAGAGAAATACCATGAATACCTGCTGAGGCCCTTCCAGGGTCAGCACCCACTGCATCACCGGGGTAAACATGTGCTGGGTGTTGATCATGGCCACCACCACGTAAAACACAATCAAGAGAGAGGCAAACGGCAGGCCTGGTGTAAATGCTTCGGCCAGCTTGTGCTCGTCGGTGACACCCGTCATGGCTGAGGTCAGCACAATGACCCCCAGGCCAATCAGGCCAATTTCAGCCAGGTGCAGGGCTAGCGCCGCTACCATCAGGACAGCGACAATACCCTGGATGACCATGACGACCTTGTCTTCATGAGTCAGTTTGTCTTTGAGCTTCTTGTCTTCATCGGTCAGGATCTGGCGTACAGCAGGCGGCATTTCCGCGCCATAACTGAACCAGCCCATCTTTTCGATCACGAAACAGGTGAATATGCCGGCAAACAGCGTCGGGATAGTGGCTGGTGACACCTGCCTGATGAATTCCACGAAAGTCCAGCCGGCAGCGTTGCCAATCACGATGTTTTCGGGTTCGCCCACGATAGTACAGACCCCACCGATAGCAGTACCTACCGCACCATGCATCAGCAAGCCACGCAGGAAAGCACGAAACTTGTCCAGGTCTTCACGATGCAATTCGTCAATATGCCCGTCATCCGGATCAGCGTCATCATGGTAACCAACACGGGAAACCACCTTTTCATAGACATCGTAGAAACCGCTCGCAATAGCCACCAGGACCGCCAGGATGGTCAGGGCATCCAGAAAGGCAGAGAGAACGGCGACAAAGATAATCGCCACCAGGTTCATCACCACCCGCGACTTGATTCCCAGTAACACGTGGTTGATCAGGGCAAACAGCATATCGCGCAGGAAATGCACGCCCGCAACCATGAAAATCACCAGCAGGATGACCGGCAGACCGAGTTCAACTTCTTCATACAGGTGATGGGTATCGGTCAACTGCAGGATCAGGATCTGCAACGCCAGCAAGCCACCGGTTTGCAGCGGGAAGCATTTCAGGGCCATGGCCAGCGTGCCAATGAATTCGGCCAGCATCAACCATGAGGTAAGAAGAGGCCCTAATGTGAAGTAAGCGATGAAATTCAGGACAAGGCAGATCAGGACTGCCTTTTTGTACCATGTGGGGGTATGCCCCAGAAACATTCGCATTGTAAGTGATTGCTGTCCGGGGACTACCATAAAAATCTCCTAAAGCTGGTCATAAAGTGACTACTCAAAAGTTGTGTTTGGTTGGAAATACTTAAAGAATACACAAGGGGTTTGTACGGGAATCGGAAGGATAATAGTCCAGGCCCCGGGAGTCCAGTAAATCAGGCCAATAGTTCATGAAAGTTATAACCAGAATCATGACTAATAGGCTATCCACGAGACCTTGGGGCCCGATTCAAATACCTTGATATAGCCCGCTGCCTTCAATCCTCCTGTAGTGCTGACCCTGTAGTGCTGACCCTGTAGTGCTGACAGCGCTTTTCAGCCCTGTTTACACATGCATCATGATGACCGGAAAATCCGAGCCGCTCAGCAAGTGCTGGGTGACTCCTCCGAACAGGCGCTGGCTGGTCAGGCTCCTGCGGGTATAGGCTCCGCAAACCAGCATGCCGGCCTTCTCTTCCTTAGCGGTCTTGACCAGGGTATCGGCGGTATTGGTCGCCGTCACCTGCTTGCGCCGGGCTTTCACGCCGTGGGCTTTCAGGTACTGGGTCATGTCACTGGCGGAAGCCCCGAACTGATGGTTGCTGCCTTCGGTGATCAAAACCACATCCTTGGCGGCTTTCAGCAACGGCAACAGGCCGTGCACCAGCAGGCTCTCGGTCTGGCCGTTGTTCCAGGCAATGGCAATCCGCTCGAAATCGATTCTGACCCGCTTCTGGGGCAGGATCAGCACCGGTGACGAGGTGTTCATCAGGGCGCTCATCATAATGATACTGGCTTTCTTGCCACCCCCCTTCTTGGGCCGCGACACCACCATCAGGTCGCTGACCGGGCCGATGAAGGGGAAGAGTTTATCTGCGGAGCCCAGCTTTTCCCTGAACACAGCTTTCGGTGCTGCCGGGGTGCCAAGTTTGGCCGCCAACTCCATTGAATAGCCCTGCGCCATTTCTGAGAACAGTTCTTTGGCGGAAATGGCGGCCTTGGAAATCTGGGCCTCGCTTTCTGCCGGCCAGGCGCCGGCGGTATCGACCAGTGAGTGCAGATCAAGTTCCTTGCTCTCACGACGGTTGGGGCGAATGTGATAACCGATCACATCGGAACCCAGCGTGGCTCCCAGGGCAAAGGCCACATCCAGGGCTACGGCACATTCAGGACGGTTGGCAACGGGGACTGCAATCGTACGCATACAAGGCTCCTTGGTTCACTTGCTCAATTCAAGACAGGCAACATCCTACCTTCTCAACGGGGTGAATGGAATCCTTGTCCGGTGTTATTTTAGGCAGATCATGCACTCCGGAGATGACTGTGCAGTGCTGAAACCAGGCAGTTCGAACATAACCGAATCAAGGGGTCAGAGTTCTTGAAAAAAAACAAAGGCTCAAGAACTCTGACCCCTTGATTTAGTGCCTTGATTTCGGCTCTGACAGAGACGGCAATATCATTCTAGAAAGGATTCAGCGTAAATCCCTGTTGCTGCAACAGCGCATGGGCCGTGATGGCGGACGGGGACATGGTGATGCCCGGGAGCAGGTCTGCCGCCTTGATATCCATTCCCTCCGCCGATTGGCCGCACAGCTGTATCGTGACCCCGGCCGCGAGCAACTGCGCAATGATGCCGGCATTGGGATTCTCGGCACCACGGGCCTCAGTGGTCAGTAAATCCAGGCCTGCCCCACCATGAACCACGATGGCGGCTGACAGATTTTCAGGCGCGACACCTTTGGCCGCATGCAAATTCGTAGAACGGGCCACCATCTCAAATTTCCGGTTAACGGCATCAGTCGGCCCGGCTTCGGAAACATCGAACGCGATTTTCATTCGGGTGCCTGCCGGCAATTCGACACCGGTCACCGGCGCATAGACGCCAAAATCGGGCACCGCGGTGCCCGGAACAAAATCGTCCCTGCCGGCCAGAGTTGGCGCAGAGAGACCCAGTAGTATTGAGAGGCTGAGAATAATTCGAATCATGATGGCTTCCTGTGGTTGATAATTAGGGAGAGTAACTTTACCGGAGACGCTGAACCTGGATGTAACCTTTGTGGGACTGGGAGGAAAGGCGGTAAGAACTACCCCAGCGCGTAGGGTAGATCCGGACCTCGTCGCCGTCTGCCAGAGCGAAGCGTCTGGTTTGCATTTGCTCCCAGACCTGGCCGTTTTCCAGAGTAATAAGGAAACGGTTGAGACCAAGCTCCTTGATCTCGGCCACTCTGGCGATCAACTCATTTGCCGGCGCGTTCTCATTGACCTTCTTCTCGGGCAATCCGAAATTGTTTTCGACGCTGTCAGCTGGTGGAATGCTGGCACTTTCTACTTCTTGCGCTACTTCTTGCTGTGTTTCGGGCGCTGGCTGGGGTTCAACTTGTGGGGGAGCCTGCGGTGGAGATTGTGCCGGCTGCTGCCTGGAATTGCCTGGGATAGACACGACCGGCAGGTTCTGCTGCGGGATAGAGGTGCCACGATCTTGCGCGGCGTTCGCCTGTTCCTCGAAACAGGCCAGACGCTCTATCGGGCTGACTATATCCAGGCAGGGGCTGGCATCCATCATGACCGCGCCGGTATTGTCCGCGCCAAACACCGCGGCAGATAACAGCATGCACAGGGAACATGGCAGGGTTTTAGTGATATTCATGTCCGTAATTTCCCTTTAAAAATTGAATCGCCATTCTATCAAATCAGGATGGTTTTTCAGGCTTTTATTCAAATCAATGGGTTCACCCAAATTTGGCCTGGCGGGAGTTCAGCAAGCAATAAAAAGGGTCAACCAAAGAGACAGTGCTCCTTGAAAAAAAACGGCGGGCCAAAGGCCCGCCGTTAATGGTTTTACAAGGTCACTGTTGCTTTACGTTAGAAACGCGCTTTCACACCGAGGAAGAAACGGCGCCCCAACACGTCATAGTAACCCGCGTTGGTTATCCCGGCCCCGGTAGTGGCCAGCTGGGGAGCGGTCGGGTTGACGCAACCCGGTGCACCACCACAGACCGACGCCAGATCCGTCCCTGGTGGAAACCCCGTTTCGCGACCCGTTATCTCAGGACTCGTATCAAACAGGTTGGTGATACCACCGCGCAACGTCAACTTTTCATTGATGGTCCAATTGAAGGACATGTCAAAGATGTCATACGCGCCGATGCCGGTGTCGCTAATAGGCGTATAACTCAACGGGACCCCACCTCCGCCAGCCGAAACCGACGCGTTGTTGGCGACGAGCGCATTTATTTTTGCCTGGTCTGCCGTGATTACCGATGGCAGGTGACGCCAGCGCAAGCCAACACTCCAGTCATCCTTGAAGTATGTCAGCGAGGTAAAGACCCTGTAGTCATACGCACCCGGATTGGTGCCAGTCAGACTGGGCCCAAGAGAACCAGCCCACTCGATCTCGACATCGAAATCCTCCAGTGACTCCTTGGTCTTGTAAGTGTCGATATAGGTCATCTGCATATTCAAGGCCAGACCACCCGGGAGACCGATACCGAGATCTCCGAGCTCTGCTCTCCAGTTGGCAGCGATATCGATACCTTCTGTGCTGATGGTCGCCTGGTTGTTATACCTGAGCAGTTGCCTCTGTTGGCCACCGGTCGTCGGACTGCGGGGTACATTCTGACAATCCGTCGTTGCAGCCTGTGCGGCGGCCTCTGCGGCATTGCTCACCGTGGTAACGCCGAAGCACAGGTAGTTGGCAAAATCGGGTGTGTACTGCTGGATAGCATCCTCGATATCGATTTTCCACCAGTCAAAGGAAAGGGTCAGGTTTTCCAGCCAGGGATTTTCCCAAGGGGAGTTGGCAACAAAACCAGCGGACCAGGAATCAGCGGTTTCGGCCTCTACGTCAGGATTACCTTCCTGGTATACCCAGTTGGCATTTCCGCCTCCACCACCGCCTGCATTGTTGGTATAGTAGGTGCCTGCACCGACGTCAGTCATCATGGCTTGACAGATCAGGAGGGTACTCTGAGCGCCTGCAGCAGTCTGTCCACTGGCCAGTTCTGTCTCTGGTTCACCAGGAGCCAGGATCGGATCTGGCAGGGCGCCACCAGCACCAAAGGGCGCGTTGGAACGCAGACCACAAGGGTCGCCAAAGTTATTGCGAACACCGCGCAGGTAGACTTGCTGAAGGCCAAGATACTTCTCGCCGACATTGGGTGCGCGGGTCGCGCGGTTGAAACCACCACGCAGACGCAGCCAGTCATTGGCCTCGATATTGGCCAGGGCTTTGTAGGTCCACTGTGAATCTGAATCTTCATAGTCGGAAAAACGTGCACCCAGTTCCAGATCAACTCCCTGCACGACGCCAACGTCGCCAATAACAGGGACCAGTGCTTCTAAGTAATAGTCA
>JAUHWU010000066.1 GCA_030427065.1 Gammaproteobacteria bacterium
CCAGGGGACCCGTTTCCATAAAACTCTGACGGGCAGTGAATTGATGGCATGCCCCGGTTTTCACTGTGGTGACCAGGGCTTTGTGCCCATACTCCCATTCACGAACGGTGAAGCCCGACTGTTCCCGAATGAAAGAATTGCCACCATCAGCACCAACCAGCAATTTTGCGGTGACAGTTTCGCCATTTGCCAGTGTCACGATAACCCCGGAATTATCTGAACTATTACAGGTTTTGACTGCTTCAATTTTGGTTTTATGCAGGCTTGTGATTTGAGGCGATGATTTTGCCTGCTCATATAAAGCCGCGTTAATCAGACGGTTCTCAACAATATGTCCCAGTGATTCCACGTGCAGCTCTGTAGCAGCAAAGTGAATAGAGCCGGTACCTTCCCCGTCCCAAACATCCATATTTCGGTAAGGACAAACCCTGACTGATTGTATTGACTCCCAGGCGCCAAGTTTTTCCAGCATGATCTGACTTGACACTGTTAGAGCACTGACACGAGCATCAAATTCAGGCTCCCCGGCATTTTCTCTCAGATCATCCAGAGTAAAAACGTCCTTACCTGCATCAACAAGTAATATCTTCAGGCCTGTTCCGGCAAGCGAGCAGGCTGCAGCAAGACCCACTGGCCCTGCACCGGCTATCACAATATCCATGCTATTAATGTCCTGACTGCTCTTCATTGCGGTTTATACGAATGTGTAATGTGGGGGGTGAATTATGCGGCATTCACACTGATAAATTAACCGCTACAGACCGATTTCTGGTAAAGTGCACGCCCGGTAAAATTCAGGAACAATATCCCCAGTGACTGTTAAATTTATTTCCTCCTCAAAGCTGCCAACGCAGTTCGGTGACTTTGAAATTTATGCCTTTGAAGATTCCGATGGCAAAAAGGAGCATCTCGCCCTGGTCTATGGAAACATTGCGGCCCAGGACAGAGTGCTTTGCCGTATCCACTCAGAATGCCTGACGGGTGATGCCCTGTTCAGTCTGCGCTGTGATTGCGGATCACAATTAATGGAAGCAATGCAGCGAATTGCAACCCGGGGTAAGGGTGTCATTCTTTATCTGCGACAGGAAGGACGCAACATCGGTCTGGGTAATAAAATACGAGCTTACCATTTGCAGGATGAAGGTGCAGATACCGTAGAAGCAAACCAGGCTCTTGGCTTCGATGCAGATGAAAGGCACTATGATATGTGCAAGCCGATATTTTCTTTTCTGGGCGTTTCAGAAATCGAGCTTATGACCAATAATCCCCTGAAAATTGAAGCCTTACAAAAACTTGGAATTTCCGCTCTGCGTATTCCGATTATTACCGGTGAAAACTCGCACAATCAGGCTTATCTGGCGACTAAACGCAGCAAGCTGGGCCATATCCCGAGCCAGGGAACCTCTGATTAAATCTAGTATGTCTCAGCGGGGCCTTCAGGCAGCACGCGCTACTGCATCCCCAACTTGCTGTTGAGTCTGGTGAGGAAGTCCCGAATACGATTGGCATTAACACCGATATCGCTGCGGCCCACACGCGACTTGCTGCGCACATCCACAATGGTGGAATTGGCATTACCAGCGACCATACGAACCACTACATCATCCTTGAAGCCAAACCATTTCGTGGTATCAGTCGCCTCAAGCCGCCCTTCTACCCTGTCGGCATCAACTATTTCCCAAGCCATTTCCCGGGCCACTTCAGTCACCGCAGCAAACACCTCATCGGGTGACTGAATATAAACCCGGGACATGATGTCAGGATAAAACTGGCGTTGTAACTCTGATGTTTCCCCACCGAGATATTCTGCCGGATTAGGCGCACTTGCCCGAAGAGGAGCTATGGCGACAAATGCCGGCGGGTTTACAATGCTCGTGGTTATGTCATGAATAGGAGGCACGGTCTGCGCAATTTGTTGCTGTCGGTATGGCATATAGAACGCGGTCAGACCCGCAAGGGCGGAGAGAAATAGTACAAATACCTGAATACCTGCAGGTCGCTGCCAGAGCAGGTAAAAAATCACCAGCGCGGTGCTGGTAATTCCGAGAAGAGCTGCATAGCGTAATAAAGTAAATGCCTGGGATAATTCAAAGTTTCCTCCGCTGAAGCCCACTCCGGCAAGATAAAGCATTATCAGCGATAGAAATCCGATCGATGTGATAATAGGAAAAATGACTTTATTCATGAAATGCCTTTGCAAGTCTTATGGAAAATGATCATAACAAGAGTTTCTACATAGGAGAAACCTTTTCCAATGGGGCATAATATCCTGCCAGGCTCTATGGCTTTACTACGGAAACTGACTACTGAATATGCGCATTCCACGAATACATCTGCCCCAACGACTGGAATCCAACAGCGAAATTTCGCTGGATTCACGCAGTGCCCATTATCTTGCGACGGTGCTGCGCATGAAGTCCGGAATGATGCTTATGGCCTTCGATGGCTCAGGCCTGGAGTTTCCTGGCACCCTGACAGATATCAGCAAAAAATCAGGCCTGGTAAGCCTGGGTGAGGGTAAAAATCCCGGTACAGAATCGCCTCTTGAAACCCATCTGGGGATTGGTATCTCCCGGGGAGAGCGTATGGATTTTGTTATTCAGAAAAGCACCGAACTTGGCGTGACCGTTATTCAGCCACTATTTACAGAGCACTGTGAAGTAAAGCTGGATGATAAAAGGGCAGATAAAAGACGTGCTCACTGGGAACAAGTCAGCATCAGTGCCAGCGAACAAAGCGGTCGCGTAATACCCCCTGTTGTCCATGCTCCACTTTCACTTGATCAATGGCTGAATCAGGTTGACTGCCAATACAGGTTTCTACTGGATCAGCAACAGCGGGGAAAGCTGGAGGAAATAAAGGACCCGAAATCCATTGCCTTCTTGATTGGCCCGGAAGGTGGAATCTCTGACAATGAAAAAGCCCTTGCCAAAGACAAGGGCTTTTTCGGATTAAACCTCGGTTCACGTACCCTGAGGACAGAGACCGCACCAGTAGCAGCGCTAAGCCTGTTTCAATACCTTTGGGGGCAATGAAACACAGACAGCGAAATAACTAGAGGGCGTCGCTGCCGGATTCCCCGGTACGAATCCTGATAACCTGTTCCAGGGCATGAACAAATATCTTGCCATCACCTATTTTGCCGGTGTTGGCAGCCTTGCTCAGAACTTCTATTACCTGTTCTACCATTGAATCATCAACGGCAATTTCCAGGCGAATTTTAGGCAGGAAGTCGACAACATATTCAGCACCCCGGTAGAGCTCGGTATGGCCTTTCTGACGACCAAAACCTTTTACCTCGGTTACTGTTATGCCTTGTACTCCCACTCCGGACAACGCTTCTCGAACATCATCCAGTTTGAACGGTTTTATCACCGCTGTAATCATTTTCATGTTTGTTATCCTCACACTATGCATTAAAAAAAGACATATATGTCTTTTGCATGATTAGAGTATAAGCTAGTTATACTAAAAAAACGATTCCCCGTGCTGCCTGCCTGAATTAAAATTTGCTTTAAAAAGCCAAGGAAAAAACCATGTTAAACAATGAGTTCCTCAACGATCTCAGCAACAAAATTGCCGCCATGATACCGATGGGACAGAACCTTCGAAATGATGTTGAAAAAAATATACATGAGGTTCTGCAAAGTGCCTTTTCCCGACTTAACCTGGTCACACGGGAAGAGTTTGATTCCCAGTTAAAAGTGCTTGAGCGAGCCGAGCAAACCATTACGCAACTGGAAGAAAAAATAGACGCAATGGAAAAAGCCCGGGAACTGGATTCAATGCCTAGCGGGGAAAACGAAAAGCAATAGCCTCCAGCAAGTGCTGCTTTTGTATATCCGCTGTGTCATCAAGGTCGGCAATGGTGCGGGCCATTCTCAGTATTCTGAAAAAAGCCCGGGTTGATAATTTTAATTGCTGCATGGCCTGTTTCAGGTAATCTTCATCCTGCGCCGACAATCGGCAATGGCTCAGTATTTCGGAGTGGGCAAGAGTCGCATTGGTTTTCCCTGCCCGGCCAAATTGCCTTTGTCTGGCCAGCGTCACCCTTTGACGCATGGAATCGCTGTTTTCCGAGGAAGATGTTTTGGCAGACATTAAATGATTTCTTTCATGGTCATTTAATCGGGATACCTGGACATGAAGATCTATTCTGTCCAATAACGGGCCGGACACTCTGGATTGATAGCGCCCTATCTTTTCCGGACTGCACCGACATTGCCTTTCAGGGTCGCCCAGATACCCACAGGGACAGGGATTCATGGCTGCTATTAACTGAAATCTGGCGGGTAAACGTACCTGATAATTGGCCCGGGAAATTGAAATATACCCGGATTCGAGCGGCTCTCTTAGCACTTCAAGGACTTTTGGGCTGAACTCTGGCAGCTCATCAAGGAATAATACACCCCGGTGGGCCAGGGAGATTTCACCAATTTTCAACGTACTCCCTCCCCCCACCAGGGCAACTGCCGATGCCGTATGATGCGGCGCTCTGAATGGGGGTATACGCCAGGCTTCCGGCTCAAATTGCCGGGATGCAATGGAACGCAAGGCAGCAACTTCAAGAGCACTGCTTTCTTCCATTGCCGGCAAAATTGAGCATATCCGACTTGCCAGCATCGTTTTTCCGGTCCCGGGAGGACCTTGAAACAGCAAATTATGATTACCTGCCGCTGCAATCATCAAGGCTCGACGTGCCACTGCCTGTCCAACAACATCCTTCATATCTTCAGTAAAATTGGGCTTACCCAGACTAACAGGCCTTACTTTTTCAAGGTCTTGAACTTGTTTCAAATGGCTGATGACATCGAGCAGGTGACCGGCTACAAATGAACTGCCAGTCTTGAGCAAACCTGCTTCCCTTGCGTTACCCTTGGGCAGAATAACCGCACGCCCTTCCCGATGTGCCGCGATAATGCCTGGCAATGCGGCGGTAACGCTTCTTACTTCGCCTGATAAACCAAGCTCTCCAAGGAACTCCATGCCCTCCAGAGCCTCTGTGGCTATCTGCCCGGAGGCAGCAAGGATCCCAATAGCAATAGCAAGGTCGTAACGTCCTCCGCTTTTGGGTAAATCGGCGGGAGCAAGATTCAAGGTTATGCGTTTGGCAGGAAACTCCAGTTGGGAGTTTAACAGCGCACTTCTGACCCTTTCCTTGCTTTCCTTGACCGCAGTTTCCGGCAAGCCAACTATCGAAAAACCCGGCAGTCCATTGGATAAATGGACTTCAACACGGATTTCCGGAGCTTCTATACCCATATTCGCCCGGGTAATTACAACGGCAAGTGACATTACTCTATCCCTGAGTAAACCATGAATCAGGCTTGATCAACCTGACATTATCACTTCATTAATAGTTTAGAAATTATGTTTTGGCAAACACATGCTTGAAAATTTTCGGCTTTCTCTGAACCAGAAAAAGCCGAAAAACCAGGAAAGGCCCGGGGTCGCAAAGAGCTATCTTATTGAACTGAAGAGAGAATGTAGTCCACAGCAGCTCTGACATCATCTTCAGAGCAGCTCATGCACAGGCCTTTAGCGGGCATGGCACCATTGTTTAAACCATTGATTGCGTTCGAATAAAGCGTGTCTATTCCCTTGTCTATACGCGGCTGCCAGGCAGCTGCATCACCTAACACAGGTGAATTATTAGCACCGGTGCCATGACAGGCAACACAATAGGTATTATAGGTTTGCTCAGGGTCCATTGCGCCAGCACTACCCCCTGCTGAGGCCATGGAAACACCCCCTGCACAGGAATCACCTACCACGCAAACAGAGCCCGCCGGAGCTATTCGTTCAATTATCTTGTCATTTGAAGCGGCGAACAATGTACCGGAAAATACCAGCAGAAAAGCCGCCATTAGCCCATATTTTGAAAAAGCTGATCCAGATTGTTGAATCACTGTAATTCCTCTTGCTTTGATGTCAGGACTGAAATTCTCTCGCTTTAAGCTGAAGCAAGGTAAATCTGCAGGAACCTGGTGAATTTTGAGGCCGAAATTATACCTGTATTTGAGTTAATACGGTACTCACAGATCGCCGGTTCACCAAGTTGTAAAGACCGGTATTAATTGATTGAAAAGGAGATTGGATTACCATTGAAATAGATTTCACCGGGAGCGGAATCAAGAGAATAGCCGAGGAATATCTGGACACCCAGATCGCTGATACCAAATTTTTCCCCTTTCAGGTTCTTTAAAATGGGAATGTCCTGTCTGGACGGCAAACCATTGGTCACACTAAACGGGGGAATATTTGATAGTTTATCCAGCAGAATGAATTTACCATCGGCATTTTTCGCCAGCTTCTCTCCGCTGCTTAACAGAATAAGCATATAGAATGCCGCACCTTCTCCCACATGGGAGGGGTCCGGCTGAATACTGGCAGACACATTGATGCTTTCGGAGCGCAGGAAACTCGACTTGTAATTCAATCCATCCGATGTGGCGCCGCCATGAAAAATGCTGTTATTAGTTGAGCCTGAGAGGGAGCGAGAGCGATTTAAGACAGGCAGGGTATTATCCGAAATACTGATTTTGTATTTTCCGGTGTTGCCTGGACATGTCACTGGCTCCACAAAAGTATTGGCAAGAAGCAGGTAGTCACCGGCGGGAAACGTACCTTTGATCAAGGCATCACATTTGCCCGCAGAATTATCATCAAAATCAACACCATTGAGCTTGTTATCGGTAAGCAGCAGGACGGAATCCAGCGCAGAAGACTCCATCATGATGCTCAGGCTGGTTTCTGACTCCAGGCTGAAACTGTAAGCATCAACAAAGCTGCTATCCTGTCCACCACCGTATAGCTCCAGTACGGAACAATCGCCTTGCTGGAGCGAATCCTGAACAACAGAGTTTATGCCGATTGATAAAATTTCACAGTCACCCGGCCCCCCATAGAGAGAGTTTGCGCCCGCAATATCATCTGGCTGCAGCGAATCCAGGTCACCAATAGAGGCAGCCATCATGGCCACCTCACCGTTTTCATGACCAAGCCCGATAGCATGACCCAACTCATGAAGGGCGACACGCCTGAAATCAATCTCGGAACGTCGGGTGCCAGGGTATATATCCCAGTCAAAGGCATTATTGAAAAGAATGTCAGTCTGATCAATCAACGCAAAGCCCAGATTGCCCGGTAATGCTATGGAAAGCGTTATAGCCAATACACCCAGTCCAAATTCATTACCACAGACATCAACAGCAAAATCTGCACCATTAGATGCATCTCCAAAACCATCCGGGAAACCCATATTGGTTGCGCTGGGAGTGAATCCCTCACAGGGATCCCTATAGGAGCGATTAATGAGAAAAGAAAAATCCGTTTCTTCTGACCATTGTGCCAGTGCATCTTCAAAACCTGCGTTCCATGAAACGCCAGATGGTGCGGTGCCAGGAATATCTATATGAAAAGTGGCCTGTCCATTTGGCCAGCGATTACCATCCAGGTTGTATGCCAGGGTCATAAATGGCAAAAAAAGAAACAGGAAAACAAGGCCAGAGGGTTTTCGCACTACTGAGCTCCGCTAACCATTCCCCTAACAGCATTACGTAATTGCTCAGGGGTCGTCGGATTGAAATAGGCCTTTTCTACCAAAGTGCTGCTGAATTTCATGTTGCGGAGTTTTATGGCCAATGATGATTTTTTATTGGCAAGCTCTACAATTTCATCGGAATCATACTGCGTTTCTTTTTCCAGATACTCATTGCCTTTAGCATCCCTGGCAATGATGAAATGCCCCTGCTTCCAACCTGTCAACGGATTCACCGCATTCATTGAAAGGTCTTCTATAAAATAAAACCCTCTCTCTCCTTTATTGGGGATATCCTGACCAGCTATCTGAACAGACTTTCCATTTTGGCTGCCACCAAGGAAATCAAGTTCAATATACTCTCCTGGATCAGTACCTTTAAGAACATCATCAACTTTAATCAAGACACGCGTATAGACAAGATCTGCGGATGCGAAATTTGAAATATCAACAACTTCACCCTGCACAATCAATTCAGAAATATTAACAATATCCTCAAACTCAAATTTCTGAATTGTTGTAGCCTGAGCTATCTGAACAAAAGATAGTATTAGTACATTGATCAGAATTTTCCTTATAAAGAAATTCATGCCGGTTTTGCCTCAGAAACCTGTTTGCCTGTAGCTGCCATCCAGAACAGCACGCCACCAGTCTTCATTTTCAAGATACCAGAGTACTGTTGATGTAAGACCTTCCTTAAACTCATAGGCAGGATCATAACCCAGCCCGCGTGAAATTTTTGTGGCGTTAATTGCATATCTGACATCATGCCCCGGTCGGTCGGAAACAAAACTTATCAAATCCTGGCTTAATAAACCCTTACTGGCGGGACTATCAGGAAAACGTCTCGACAATTCACCTTTTTCGATAAATATGCTGTCCACTATTTCGCATAATAATTTTACCGTATCAATATTGGCCCACTCATTATTTCCGCCGATATTGTAGGTTTCCCCTAATACCCCGTCGTTAATAACCAAATCAATCCCCCTGCTGTGATCATCTACATGCAACCAATCTCTTACTTGTTGGCCATCGCCATAAATTGGCAATGGTTTTCCTGCAAGAATATTTAGCAGGCAAAGGGGTAAAAGTTTTTCTGGAAATTGGTAGGGACCGTAGTTGTTTGAACAATTGCTTGTGGTTACCGGTAGCCCGTAAGTGTGATGATAGGCTCTTACCAGATGATCCGAGCTTGCCTTGCTGGCAGCATAAGGTGAATTCGGTGCATAGGGAGTCGCCTCGGTAAATGCGGGATCATCGGGGCCAAGCGTGCCATAGACTTCATCAGTAGAAACATGATGAAAACGTCGATTGGCAAACCCACCGGATCTATCCCAGACATTTTTGGCTGCTTTCAACAAACTATGGGTACCGACAATATTGGATTCTATAAAAGCATCAGGGCCTGTTATTGATCTATCAACATGGCTCTCAGCCGCAAAATGTACAAGCGTATCTACACTATATTTTTCCAATATCTGTTCTATCAGTGATTGATCACAAATATTGCCATGGATGAATGTAAAATGTTTATTATCTTTAACGGGATTCAGATTATTGATATTGCCAGCATAGGTAAGGGCATCCAGCACTATAATCTCTAGATCATCATGGTTTTTAAACAGATACTGTACAAAGTTCGCACCAATAAATCCTGCGCCCCCGGTGACAAGTAAATTCTTCATATCAGTTTGAACAGCCTTTTCTTTTTTCCAACACTTTATATAACTCTACCCGCCAGGGACTGGTCTTTATTCCCAGAACGTCTTCGGTAGCTGTAGAATCAAGAGCAGAATAACAAGGTCTGGAAGCCGGAGTGGGATAATCCTTTGTTGTTATTGCCCTGATGGACACGTCTTTATTTAGTATTCCCAGTTTTCGAGCCTGGGTATATATCTCCAGGGCAAAATCATACCATGTGATAATACCTTCATCTGACCAATGAAAAACTCCGTTTACCTGACTCTCCAGTGCAAATTTCCAGATAATTCTGGCCAGTAAGTGTGCTGACGTTGGCGAACCAAACTGGTCACTTACTATCGATAATTCGTCCTTTACAGCCATTAGACCCAACATGGTTGTAACAAAATTTTTCCCTTGAGCGGAATACAACCACGAAGTCCTGAGGATAATAGCGTTGCCCGGATGATGCTGGATAATTGCCTTTTCTCCCGCAGCTTTTGATTGCCCATATATCGATCCAGGGGCTATAAGATCCGCTGGTTTATAAGGATGCTTTGATATTTTGCTGAATACGAAATCAGTCGAGACATGAATTATTCTGGTTTCGGAAGGCGTATTAATAGCAATATTTTCTACAGCTTGAGCATTTATCTCATAGGCAAGCTTATGTTGCTCTTCTGCATTATCAACGGCCGTGTATGCGGCTGTATTAATGATAATGTCAGGCGAAGTAGTCAGGATTAATTCCTTGACCGCACCATGGTCCCTGATATCCAGTTCTTCACGAGAGAAACAATTGAGCACGACATTATCCGGTGCAGATTTTGCTACCAATAGCCCCAATTGTCCCGCCGCTCCCAGAAGGATAACTTTTTTCATCTTCAGGGAAGAAGCTCACAATCAACGAATGGTAATCCCTGACTATCTTTATCTGAAATAAGTATATCAGTATCGAGTAATGGCCAATCTATTCCTATCTCAGGATCATTCCAAAACATACTGCGTTCATATTCAGCGGCATAATAATCTGTACATTTATAGGTAATTTCTGCAGTTTCTGACATGACATAAAAACCATGTGCAAATCCGGGTGGCACCCAAAGCGATTTTTTATTTTCTTCAGATAATATAACCCCGGTCCATTCACCAAACGTAGGAGAATTTTTCCTGATATCCACTACAGCATCAAATATTTCACCCTTAACAGCACGTACAAATTTTCCCTGAGTTTGTTTTATCTGGTAATGAAGACCTCTTAATGTACCCTGCAGTGATTTACTATGATTATCCTGCACAAATTTCAATGCAGGGGATATAGAAGAAAACCAGTCATCACGCCATGTTTCCATGAAAAAACCACGTTGATCTCCGTGAATTGTTGGCTCAAATACAAGAACATCAGGAATGCTGGTTTTGTGAATCTGCATGTATTATTTACTTTCTAATAGTCTTAACAAATAATTACCATAACCACTTTTTTCAAGGGGCTTAGCTAAAGCAATCAATTTATCTGAAGTGATAAAACCTTTTTCAAAAACAATTTCTTCTATACAGGCGATTTTAAGTCCCTGCCTTTCTTCAAGAACACGTATAAAATTACCGGCATCCAGTAAAGATTCTACTGTACCAGTATCAAGCCAGGCCGTACCACGATCGAATTTTTCAACATTCAAACAACCTTTTTTCAGATATACAGAATTTACTTCTGTTATCTCCAACTCTCCTCTTGCAGAAGGAGTTATATTTTTTGCTATATCAATCACAGAATTGTCGTACATATATAAGCCTGTAACTGCAAAATTGGACTTGGGATTCGCTGGCTTTTCTTCAAGATCAACTGCCATGCCCTTTTGATCAAATGAAACCACTCCATAACGTTCTGGATCAGTTACATAATAAGCAAAAATAGTTGCTCCTTCTTTTCTGGATATTGCTTTAGTTAACTGATCTTCAATATCACTGCCATAAAAAATATTATCGCCCAATATTAAACAGACATTATCTTTACCAATAAAATGTTCACCAATAATAAAAGCCTGAGCTAATCCATCAGGACTTGGTTGTTCTGCATACTGAATATTTATACCCCATTGCGATCCATCCTTAAGTAATAACTGAAAGGTTTCTGAATCCTCAGGGGTAGTAATAATCAAAATATCTCTGATGCCACTTTGAATCAGGGTAGCCAACGGATAGTAAATCATGGGTTTATCGTAAACAGGCAACAGTTGTTTACTGGTTGTGTAAGTTACAGGATGCAACCTGGTACCCGTACCGCCAGCCAGGATAATACCTTTGGTAATCATGATTTATATTAAGCCTTGGAAAATATTACAGGAATTTCGTTAAAAAAATTTGTACCAGGTTCGAACCCGGTATCGTTCTCAAACTCATTGGGCATATAAACAGAATTTTTAAACATCATGTTGTAAATTCTTGAATTTATAGGCAAGTGAATATTTAGTTTTGAAAATATATCGCCCATTTTTGATGCTATATATAGAAGACATTTGGGACAAACGATATATCTGGTTGATTTTCCAAAAACCCTTCGTGCTATAGATTCTATTTCGTTAATGCCATAAATATAACCGTCACTAACTACATATACCTTGTTATCAGTTATATTATTATCAATACATATTTCAATACAATTACACAAATCCCGTACATTAATCATTAAAAGTTGGGATCCACTGGAAGGTAATGCCGGAATATTTTTAAGATTAATCATATTCAGCCATGTATATATATTACTACCCATACCTAGACCATATACAATTGAACTTCTTATAAATGTATATGAAATACCTGTTCCTTCTATTTCTTTTTTAATTAATAATTCAAGTTCATTTTTTGATTTTGAGTAGTCACTTTCACTATCACTTCCTACTTTGTTACTCGATACAAATATAATTTTTTTTATATTATTTTTTAAAGCAATATCAACAAGTTTTTTTGTGGCTTTATAATCCAGATTGACTTTTTTAGCAGCATCAACAGAAGCTTCTCCTGCACAATGCACAATATAATCTATCTGTTTAACTGAGAATCTATCATCCTCGCATTCTGATAATTCAGTCTGAATATACTCATTAACAATTGGTTTAACGTTTTTATTGAGGATTCTATCCAGTCCTACAATTTCATATTTCATTTCAGACATATATAAGGCCAGATTTGATCCAATGAAACCGCCGACCCCTGTAATGAGTACTCGTATCAATATAATTTCCAACCATATGTGTTAAAAAACTTTACCATAGAGGATATAAACAACCCGATATGCCTGATTCCTTTTTTGGATGAATTTCCACCAAAATGCACTATTTTCATATCAGGCAAATATATTACTTTTCCAAATTTCTGTAATTCAATTGATAGTGCAAAATCCTCAAAATATAAAAAAAACCTGTTATCAAAACCACCAATTGTTTGCAAAGTCCCGGACCTGCACAACATGAAACAACCGCTAATTATATCTACTTCCGCAGGTACATACTTTTGAACCATTTCAATTTTTGCATACTCATTTAGCAATTTTTGAAATCTATTATTAAGTGCCTTAAAGTCTAATGCTCTTAATAATAATATTAGCAAGGAAGGATATTCCTTGGCTAAATATTGAATATTATCAGTACCATCAACAGCAGACGGGCTCAAAGCAACTGCATCCTCATTTTTCTCAAAATATTGTAAACCGTTATAAAGAGACAGAGGCGAAATTATTACATCAGGATTAAGGATCAAATGATATTTCGCGGTGCTTCTAGAGATAGCAATATTATGGGCTCGCCCATAACCCAGATTATGGTCTGTAGGTATATATTCAATTACAAGTGATAAATCTGCGAAATCTTTTATGAGATAATCAATGTCTATTCCGTTATCTCCATTATCAATCAAGGATAATTGATCAATGGTCCAATCAGGGGGGAGGTTGTCAGCAGCTACAGCTATTGACTGTATAGTTTTGGATAGTAAGTCCCTATCAAGTGCATATATGACAATTGAAATACTTAACAAGGGTTAATATCTGACTGTCAATCTTCAATCGGCTCGAGACTATCGCCGAATGGTGTTCTAACTCGCTGCATGCCTTCAGGAATTTCATCATCTGCAATTCTGACTACTTCAAAATTTCTGAATCGTTCAGCTCTTTCAGCTCTAATCCGGTTTCTTTCCGCCTCCTCTTCAGGCGTTCGATTTGGCAATGTTTGTAATTCACCTGTAAAAGGATTTCTTCTTAATACATTCGTTCCAGGTATGGTATCCGGGCTATCTTCAAAAACCACTGCATCACTTTCATTAATGGAGATAGATTCAAAATCAGAACCTTCAGATATGATTTCTTCAGTATCCTGAGCCGAAACCCTGGACTCCATTGGCGTAGCATTTCTTAACGTCAAAAGTGCAATATCGTCCAGGCATTGAACACCTTTATCCAGATTTTCAATACAGGGATCTGTATCGGGAAAACGAATAGATACCCGACGAGAACTTATATCAGCTATACGGAAACCTCTATACCCTTCAATATTCGTAATACCTTTCCCATTATATTTAACCCTCACAGAATCACCTTCACGACTAAGCAAAGAAGCATAATATTCTTCACCAAAACGACTAATACCTACCAAGGTAAATGCGGGAGCAGATTGAGCTCGAGAAGCTCTTTGTGGACGACCATTGTCTACTTGCTGACTTTGGGAGCTTTCTGTTTGTTGAAACAAATTAAGTTCCTGTCCAAATCCCGATACAGGACAGGTCAGGATACACAGGGTTATCAATAAATTACTTTTTATAGTCTTCATGAGCTTATCAAGTTTCTAAAATTTTAACGTGGTAATAGTGAGACAGTATATTTCCCATTATATTCATTTTATCAATCAAAAAAAAACGGCACCCTAAGGTGCCGTTTTAAATACTTCATTTTACAAGGTTTACTCAGTGATAGTGATAACTATCGCTTTACCAGTGTAAATCACTTCGCTACCTGTGCTGTAAGCAAGGGCAAAACGATGTTCACCAGCAGGTAATTTCTGTCCATCTACAACAGTTACTGTGTAGCTTGCTTCCAATGAGTCAGTAACGATAGTTGCGCCTGGGAGACCAGAAGTATCCCAATCTGCAAATAGTCCGTCCTCATCAAGGTAAACAAATACGTTACCTTCCAGTTTAGCAGCTACATGAATGGCACCGGCTGATCCTACATCTGTAGAGTCAACTCCAACCACAGCAACGATTGTTACCTCATCATCAACTGTGAAGGTAGTACCATAAGTACTGCCACCATCTGAAGTAGCACCGGCAGAGAAGGTAACACCAGTTCTGTCGCCAGCGCCTTTAGGACCTTTCTCAGCTGCCGGGATTGTAGCTCCTGCACTAACAGTCACTACAACAACATCAGTAGCACCAAGCTCATCAGTAACAGTAACGTTTGCTGAACCAGCAGCAACACCATTCACGGTCAGAGTCATTGACCCACCTACATTAGCAATAGATGCAGTTACGGTAGCAGTGTTGCTGGATGTAACAGTGTATCCATCACCCATCAGACCGCCAGTAACAACATTTGAAGATTTGCTAAAGCCAGCATTTACTGCGACATCAGCGCCAGCACTAAGTGCGGTCAGAGTCTTGTCAGCGTAGGCCAGATCTAAGCTGTCAGCAACGATATTGGTCTTGAATTTACCATCAATGTCACCATCAACAATATCAAATGAGATATAGCCACTAACCGCAGATGAAACGATTACGTTAGCAGTTACTGTAATAGTCGGTGTTCCAAGTGTACTCATGACCAGTGTATCGTTTGGCGCAAAAGTATCAGTAGCATAAGTTGGTGTACCACCACCAACAGATACTGGGTAAGGAGTTGCAAATACAACGCCAGCTGGTGCAATTACACGGAATTGCCCGGTATCCATGGAACCAGCGAATTTCTCGGTAATTGTGAATGTGTTGATTCCCTGAGCAGTTGTCAGTCCTTCCTTAACAACTTTAACAGCACCAGAGACTTGGGCTGAAGTCGCCTCCAGAACACTAGCTACATCTACGCTTCCTTCAACTGATGCATTACCAGCAAAAGTCAGAGCGATAGTGTCACCTACAATAGCTTCACCGCCAGCAACATCGACCAGCAACAATAGCAGTAGATTCTGAGAATACTGTACAAATGAAAGATCCATCTGCCTGTTTTGCACAAGAGTCAGTTGTACCACCATTGAACACTGGTGCTGTACCAGCTGCATAAGTTGATGCCGTAGCAGTTAATGAAACTGCAGTGATCTCGGCACCTGATGTAGCGGCTACACTGAAGAATGCTTCAACAGTCTGTGTGCCAGTGGCAGTAGTCACCGAACTGTAAGCAGACCTGCTGATTGCACCATAAGTAGTCTCTTTAAGGGTAACGGTGACAGTATTTGTAGTAGCACCGGGTCCTGTTTTAGTCAGAGTTGTTGGCCCTGTTATTGATACAGTCCCAACAGGTACAGCAGTTGCAACTGCAAAGGTACTATTGGGAGCATATGTAGCATTACCAGTTACAGTCAACGACAAATCACCACTAGCGCTTGAACCCGCCTCAGCCTTCAAACCTGAAACTGTAATTGTCTCGGAGGTTGTATTAGAACTTAAGACAATATTCATAACAGTATTTGTCGCAGTTAAGTTCGCAGATACAAAAGTAGCA
>JAUHWU010000224.1 GCA_030427065.1 Gammaproteobacteria bacterium
AATACCGATAAAATCCTCAACGATACCGCTTACCGGAATGCGCGATTCCAGACGCTTGCCCTCCAGCCATTCCACGTTGAGCATATCTCCGGGGGCAACATCCAGGCGCTTGGCCAGCAATGCACTAATAATAATACCGCTATCGGGAATGGGGACTTCATTGCCGGCGCCATTAATAATGCGCCGCATCCTGCCCTGGGGTTCCAGACCCTGTACCGCAATTTCTTCTTCATGCTGCATGGATTTCAGACGTGCCGCTGTCATGCGATAGGTTTCTACAGCACTAACGCCGTCCATACTCAGTAATTCATATTTCACGGTGTCAGGCATGATTTCCTTGAAGGTAAGGGTCAGATCTTCGCGCTGAATAGTGCGGAACTGTAAATCCATCATGTAAAGGACGCTGTCAAACATGAACATACCCAGTACCAGAATGGCCATGGACAGCGCGACGCCGAGGGCGGAAAAAAACCCCTGGACCGGTTTACGCTCGATGTTTCTGAGTATCATTCTGCCGGAGGCGGAAAGCATTTTGCCGACACCCATTTTTTCGAATGGGCCAGGCTCAAAACGGGTCGGGCTGGCGGGTCGCATGGCTTCAGCCGGTGGCAGATTGGCTGCTTTTCTGACCGCAGACAGCGCGCCTGCACACGCCCCCAGCACGCTGATGGATACTGCCATCAGCAGCAGTGATGGTGTGACGCGATAAAAAAGGTTGGGAATATCCAGGTATTGTCGATACAGGTTAACCATACCTCCGCCCAGTTCGATGCCGCCAATAGCCCCGATAACAGAGCCCAGCGTGACCGCGAGCATGGCGTACATCAGGTAGTGGCGTCCCACTTCCCAGTCCTGGTAACCAAAGGCCTTGAGGACGGCAATCTCGTTGCGCTGGGTAGCAATCAGGCGCCCCAGTACCAGGTAAAGCAGGAACACCGCCACGCCGAGAAAGATGGCCGGAATGACGGTGCCATTAATACGGATTTCCGTCAGCTCGTTTTCGATAATCTGGTGACTGAGTTGATCGGCGCGCAGGTATGCCCCCAGACCACCGTAAGGTTTCAAAATAGTATCAATACCATCCAGCACGGCATCGGGATTAGCCTGGGGGGACAGACGCACTACCAGTTCATTGAAGGCGCCATCCATATCATAAACCGGTCCGAGGGTTTCCTCGCTCATCCAGAACACCCCGTAGCGCTCGTCCTCAGGAAATAATGCGCCGGGGGGTACTGCATAGGAATGTTCCGGCGAATTGGCAATACCGACAATACGCAGGTCGCGGGCCCGACCATTCATTACTGCGCGCACTGACTGTCCCGGTTCAAGTCCCCGCGCCAGCGCAAATTTTTCATTGATAATAACTTCGTTGGGGGCGCCGCTGACAATGTAGCGGCCTTTTTTGATTAACAGGTCATTTAACAGCGGGCGCCCGAACTCGGGCAGGGAGACAAAACGGCCCTGGGCCGGCATTTCCAGACCTTCAAGGTCCAGGGTGGCAAGAAAAGTAATGCGGGTATCGACAGACTCGACACCGGGCGCAGAGGCAACCTTGTCTGCAATCAGTGCCGGCGCCCGCACCAGGGGGGCCCAGACATCGGCAAAGCGGGTGAGTTGATAGTAGGAGGACTGTGACCAGGTGAGGGATTCATAGGTGCCGCGCATGGTCATGACAGACATGATGCCAGTGGCTACTACCAGGGCAATGGAAATCACCTGCATGCGCATTTGCCAGAGTTCCCGTAATAATTTTCGATTGAGTGCTTTCATGCTTACCAGTCAATCTCATCAATGCTGATGCGCCGGGCATTTTCATGATATTCAACAATGCGGCCACTGCTCATGCGAATAATTTTGTCACCCATGCCGCCAATATCTACATTATGGGTGATGATGGCGGTAGTAGTGCCGGTTTCCCGGTTAACCTTATCAAGGACCTTCAATACCAGTTTGCCGGTCTCGGCATCCAGAGCACCGGTGGGTTCGTCACATAATAATATTTGCGGTCTTTTGGCAACGGCTCGGGCAATGGCTACGCGCTGTTGCTCGCCGCCGGATAACTGGGAGGGAAAATGGTTGATGCGGTTTTCCAGGCCCACCAGTGCAAGGGATTCCACTGGATCCATGGGATTTTCTGCAATATCTGTGACAAGTGCTACGTTTTCTCTGGCGGTGAGGCTTGGGATCAGGTTGTAGAACTGGAAAACAAAACCAACATGCATTCTGCGGTAGTCGGTGAGCGCCCGATCAATCTGCGTTGGCAGTTCCCGGTTCTGGTATAACACCTTGCCTGAGCTTGGTACATCCAGACCACCAATAATATTCAGCAGAGTGGATTTTCCGCTACCGGATGCGCCCAACAGTACGGCCAATTCTCCCTGATACAGGTCGAGGTCAACATCCTGAAGGGCGGTTACGGTAATCTCGCCCATCTGGTATGTTTTGCATAATTTTCTGGCTTGCAGGACGGCAATGGGCTTTAAAGCTTTGCCGTCATACGCAGACTCTGTGGATTCCACCATGATTCCCACCTCTTGGGCATATTCTATAGGGAAATCATCGGTATGCTTAAAGTCGATATTTTTTAATAGTGCAGATTTGATGAATATCAAAAAATAAACGCTTAAACCTGACAATTTATTACAGGCTTTCAATAAAGGTTGGAATCAGGGTAGAACTTTTATGCAGAAAATTCTCATTCTGTATGCCTCAAAGCAAGGGCAGGCAGAAAAAATAGCGCACGCTATTGCAGGACATATTTTCAGCTTGGGAGACCAAATTACGCTGATTAATATCAATGATGTTGACCGGGAAAAGCCGGTGCTGACCTCATTTGATCGACTTGTTTTTGGTTCCTCTATCTATGTAGGGAAAATAGACAAAGCCTTGGCGCAATTTATTAATGCGAATGCTGGCGTGATCAGTCCCATGCCGCGCTCCCTTTTCCTGGTATTAATGGCAGCAGCAACAACAGATACGCAGCGTCGGGAAAAGTCGTTAACTGAAATCCGTCGTAATATGTCGAAACAGCTGAAGGTACATTTTCCGGAAATCGAAATGATTGCGGGTGCCATAAAATATAGCCAATACAACTGGCTGGTGAAATGGATGATGAAACGCATTGCGCGCAAGGAAGGAGGCAGTACAGACACTTCGCGGGATCATGAATATACCGATTGG
>JAUHWU010000225.1 GCA_030427065.1 Gammaproteobacteria bacterium
TGCAGGATCCACAGGATCACCGACCTTGACGCTTTCCAGCACTTTTTTCAGTGCGGCCACCAGCTCATCATGGCGGGTACGCGATACCAGCACCCGGCTCAAGGTCACGCAGACCTGACCGGTCCCAATAATGATGATATTGCCCAGCATGGCTGCAGCTTCTTCGATATTGAAATCATCAAGTACGATGGCCGCAGACTTCCCCCCCAGTTCCAGAGAACAACGGCCAATGCGGTTGCCACAAACCGAGGCTATGCGACGCCCGGCTACTGTGCTGCCGGTAAACCCTACCTTGTCCACACCAGGATTTGAAATCAGGTGATCGGAGGCATCCCGATCGCCGGGAACCAGATTAACAACGCCTGCTGGAAATCCTGCTGCTTCAGCACATTCCGCCATAATATAGGCTTCAAGCGGCGTTTCCGGTGCCGGTTTCATTATCACAGCGCATCCTGCTAACAAGGCCGGTGCCACTTTATTCATCATGATGGTATAGGGCGCATTCCAGGGTGCAATTGTTACTACCACACCCACCGGCTCATAAACCACAACTGCAGCGCCACCATCGGCTGCCGGGGCAGACTCCGCAAACCTGAAACCTTCAGCTCCCCTGGCATAAAAATCCAGCATAAAAGAACCCAGTCCGGTCATCATTTGTGAGCCCATGTGCAGGGTACCGGTTTGAAGGGTAAGCGCATTGGTCAAATCGTCAGCACGCTTGCCAAGCTCTTCATGGAATTTCTGCAATAGCACCATTCTTTCTGCGACGGGCATGCGTGGCCAGGGGCCCTCATCAAAGGCCTTTCTTGCCGCCGCCACAGCCCGATCCATATCGTTATTACCGGCTCGGGCAGTTTGTGCAGTCACGTCTTCCAGGTGAGGTGACACGATATCCAGAACGCCAGCCTCAACCGGAGACTGCCAGTAACCAGCAATAAACAGTTTATCGGGATGAGCCAGGTGGCAGGGATTCAGTAATGCCATGTAGTCATTATTCTCCATTGCAACAGGAAAGAATTCATTGGCGAGATGAGTTGCGAACAAGTCATCATAACTGTCTATGATAACGGATTTGAATTATTTAGTAGAATCGTTGGAATAAATAATGTTTACAGTCTTTTTTTAAAACAGCTCAGTCCTCGTTTCGACCAATATCAAATTGACGGCGTGCCTTGTTAATAAACAGGGTTACCAGGACAAGAAGCGTTATTGGAACCAGCAAATAAAACGCGTAAGTCGAGCCATCATCAAAACTGACCAGACCGGCTCCCAGGAAACTGTAACTGACCACTCCCGGCATGGCGCCAAACAAGGTGAGCAGCAGCAATTTATCGAGCCTGATAGTGGTCAGGGCGAGAACAATATTCTGTAAAAGGTAAGGTACGAAAAACATCAGTCGAACGATAATTGCCACGATAAATCCATAGCGATCTATTTGCTTGAGAAATTTCTTTACCTCTTTATGCCCGCTTGCCAGGTTAGCCATACCCTTGAAGACATACCGCACGGAAATCGTCGAGGCCACACAACTTACCAGAATTCCTGAAAGGCTCACCACAGAACCCAGAAATGGGCCATAAAGGGCACCACAGACGATATTCAACGGAATAAGGATGGGAATAAAAAAGAAAGAACAGACAAAATAGATCAGCAGCAGGTATAAAATACTGAGCATTCCGAAAGCAGTCAGCAGCTTTTCAAAAAAGCCGATCAGTGCAGTATCGGAATAGTCAGGGAACAGGAATGCCCTGAGCAGGAATACCAGGATACTCAGCACCACCAGTAATAAAAGAGGATTAATTTTTTTTATCAAACTGACGCCCACTCAAAAGTGCTGGCAGGATATCACAGCAATATCACTTTATTGGGATGGCAAATAGAAGTCAGGAAAAATTCACATTACCCCTGTTAATCACGCATAAACTGTCATTTTTTCACCTGACATGCGCATAACAGGCAGAGTCTTATAAATAGTCAGCTTCTTCAGTATCATGGCGGATATTTACTACTATTGAGAAATTGTCATGAGACGCTATCACCATTTGCCTGTATACGTTGCCTTGCTTCTTCCAGGCCTGCTGCAGGCCCATCACAGCTTTTTCGGGCGCTTTGATAACAGCAGTTCCATGGAAATTGAAGGTATTGTGACCAATATTCACTG
Organism: Gammaproteobacteria bacterium; assembly: GCA_030427065.1. Lineage (GTDB taxonomy): Bacteria > Pseudomonadota > Gammaproteobacteria > Pseudomonadales > Pseudohongiellaceae > Eutrophocola. The sequence goes on from JAUHWU010000225.1 coordinate 2,162, forward strand.
GCAAAATCCCCATGTTCATATCTTCCTCGAAACCATGGATGACAACGGCGAGACCATTGAGTGGGATCTGGAAAGTGGCTCACCTACATTGATGCAGCGGGCCGGGATTCCGCGCGATGCCATCTCTGTCGGCATGACGATTCGGGTTGCTGCGTGGCCACCTCTCACTGGCAAGCAGGAAGCCTTTGCCACCAATGTACTGCTTCCCGATGGCCGTGAATTTGTCATGCAGACTGGCGCCGAGGCGAAATTCAGGAATCAATTTATTGGCGACTTTTCCTATCGCTTTCGTACTGAGGGGGATCGTAGCAGTCCGGAACTGGGCTTATTCAGAATGTGGACTTTTACCGGCGCTGACGGCTTTTTGTTTCCGGAATCCATCAACCGCAACTATGACCTTAACAACTATCCGATGACGGCTGCAGCCAGGCAGGCGCTGGCCAACTTCAATCCGGCCACTGACAATCCCACCAATAATTGTACGCCCAAAGGCATGCCGTTGATCATGGAGCAGCCACTGCCCATGGAGATTATTCGCGAAGGGGAAAATGTCGTTTTGCGCATTGAAGAATATGATCTGATGCGCACCATTCATATCGGCCAGGAATCTGCGCCACAAGGCACGCCCTTCTCGCCGCTGGGGCATTCAACGGGCTACTGGGACAATGACACGCTGGTGGCCAACACCGACCATATCAACTGGCCCTGGTTCGATCAGGCCGGCATTCCATTGAGTACTCAGGCTTCCATCATTGAGCGTTTCACGGCCATTGAAGACGGCAGCATGCTGGATTATGAAATGGTGATTACAGACCCGGTCAATTTCACCGAACCGGTCACCCTGAACAAGAAATGGATTCATGTGCCCGGTGTGGAAATATTGCCGTTTGAGTGTGAAGAATACAGCCAGGAATAAATACTGTCCTTGGATAACAGGCTTTGGTCAGTATGGGTAATGCCTGAACAAGGGTTCTGATCACCTCTTATTGACTCCCCACACTCGC
>JAUHWU010000067.1 GCA_030427065.1 Gammaproteobacteria bacterium
CCCCGGAGGTCACCCGCGAGAGGCTTTATCTGGATGCTCTTCAGGAAGTTATGGCAAATGCGACCAAGGTAATGATTGATGTGGAAGGCGGCGGCAACAATATGATGGTGCTGCCACTGGATCAGATCATGCAGTCCCGTCGCATTCCGGAAGTGAACGGCTCTTTTGAAGGCGGTTCCGATTTCCAGCTGCGTAACCCGAACAACCAGGTACCCACACGTACCGCACCCGTTAGAGGATCTGGTCGATGAAAAATTCCATACTTTTCACCCTTGTTGGTCTGGCTCTGGGCCTGATCATTGCCTACAACTGTCTTTACGTTGTCAGGCAAATTGACCGCGCTGTATTATTAACTTTTGGCGAAGTCACGAATTTTGATGTACAGCCGGGACTGCATTTCAAAGTCCCTGCCATGCATACCGTTCTGAAATTTGATGGACGCATTCAGACTCTTGACGCCGCAACACAAAGCTATCTGACGGCGGAAAAAGAATATCTGGAAGTGGACTCCTACGCCAAATGGCGGGTTCATAACACTGCAGACTATTACCGCGCCACATCCGGTGACGAAAGTCGCGCCAATAATCTTCTGGCACAGCGTATCAACACCGGCCTGCGTAACCAGTTTGGTACGCGTACCGTTCATGAGGTAGTGTCAGGTGAAAGGGATTCCCTGATGACTGAACTTACCAGCTCTCTGAACTCTATTGCCCAGACAGAACTCGGTATTGAAGTAATAGATATTCGTGTCAAGAAAATTGATCTGCCCCCCAATGTCAGCGAATCGGTTTACCAGCGTATGAACACTGAGCGTCAGGAGGAAGCCCAGGAACTGCGGTCTACCGGACGTGAACTGGCAGAAGGTATCGAGGCTGAAGCCGACCGCGAAAGCCTGGTCATTCGGGCAAATGCATACCGTGATGCGGAAACCATTCGTGGTGATGGTGATGCCCAGGCCGCAGCTATTTATGCCAATGCCTTCACCAAAGACAGTGAGTTTTACCAGTTCACTCGCAGCCTGAACGCCTATATTGATACTTTCAGCGACAGCGGTGATGTGCTGGTAATCAGTCCAGACAGTGACTTTTTCAAATACCTGAACTCAAGCACGCAAGGAAACTAGGGGGCGGAGTTATAATACATGTGGCGTGAAATCGGCATTGCCTTCAGCCTCATGTTAGTAATTGAAGGTATAATTCCTTTTTTATACCCGGGTCGCTGGCGCCAACTGGTAGCATCCCTGGCTGAAATAAACGATACTTCCGTGCGCCTGATCGGCCTGGGTAGCATGTTGGCGGGCATAATGCTGTTGTACTTGTTTAATTAGACGCTTGTTTAACCAGGCATCTGTTAAATCAAGTACCAGGAACATTTAGTAACCAGATAATAATAAATCGGCTCAGATAATCATGACGAAGGCAAACCGCTGGCTGTTACCAGACGGCGTTGACGAAATTTTGCCGCCCCAGGCAAGTCAACTGGAAACCCTGCGCAGGGACATTCTTGATCTTTATAGCACTTGGGGATATGAGCTGGTGATGACGCCGCTTATTGAATTCCTCGATTCACTGCTGATCCTTCCCAGCAACGCCCTGCAATTACAAACGTTTAAAATTGTCGATCAGCTCACTGGCCGCAGCATGGGCGTGCGCGCTGACATTACCTCCCAGGTTGCCCGTATTGACTCCCATGTCCTGCAAAGGGAAGCTCCCACCCGTTTATGTTATGCGGACAGCGTTTTACATACTCGTCCGCAAAGCCTGCTGGGATCACGCAGCCCGCTGATGATTGGCGCAGAGCTTTATGGCCATCGCGGCATTGCAAGCGATATCGAAGTGATCAGCCTGATGCTGCATACACTGGAGAAGGCAGGGATTGAAAACGCCCAACTGGCGCTGGGTCATGTGTCTTTTTATCGCACCCTGACAAAATCTGCCGGCTTTTCCGCAGAGCTGGAACAAAAACTGTTTGCAGCACTACAAAGAAAATCGGCCAGCGAAATAGAAAAGCTGTTAGGCGATGCCGGGGCAGAAATAAGCCTCATTGCTGACATCAAAAGCCTGGCAACACTCAATGGCGATGCCAGCATACTGGATCGAGCAGCTAGCGAAATTCAAAGTACTGCACCTGAAATACAGGCAAGCATTGATCAGCTGATGACCATTGCCTCGGTTATTAGCCAGCGTTTTCCCCGGCAATCTCTCTATTTTGATCTGGGCGAATTGCGCGGTTATGAATATCATACTGGCGTTGTCTTTGCCGCCTACGTCAGTAGCTACGGAGAAGCCATCGCTAACGGTGGTCGCTATGATGACATCGGTGAAGGTTTTGGCCGCGCCCGTGCAGCGACCGGTTTTGATGCCGACCTGAAAATCCTCCTGGCTCAAGGCACGAAATCCTATACACCCGGCAAGAAAATCTTTGCGCCGGCAAATGATGATCCAGCGCTGCAGGAGGCTATTGTAGCCTTGCGCAAGGAAGGCCAACATGTCATCAATGCATTTCCTGGACAAACCGAAAGCGCCACTGACATGGGGTGCGACCATGAACTTATCAGTACAAAGGACGGTTGGCAGGTAAATCCCCTGTAACTATTTTTTTAACTCTCATTGAACTTCTAAGGCTGAATAATGGGAAAAAGTGTTGTTGTGCTCGGCACCCAGTGGGGTGACGAGGGAAAAGGAAAGATTGTAGATCTGCTTACCGACAAGGCATCCAATGTGGTGCGCTTTCAGGGTGGCCATAATGCCGGCCACACCCTGGTAATCAATGGTGAAAAAACCGTCCTGCATTTACTGCCTTCAGGTATTCTGCGTGAAGATGTTATCAATGTGATTGGTAATGGTGTTGTGGTTTCCCCGGAAGCCCTGTTAAAGGAAATTGATGCACTGGAATTGACCTCTGCGCCAGTGATCGACCGCTTGAAAATCAGCGCTGCCTGTCCGCTCATTCTGCCTTATCACATTGCACTTGATCTGGCCCGTGAATCCAAACGTGGCAATAATAAAATTGGTACCACCGGTCGCGGCATTGGCCCCGCCTATGAAGACAAGGTGGCGCGTCGTGGTATCCGCATGGGCGAGCTGCTCCATGAAAAACATTTCGCTGACAAACTGGCCGAAGTACTCGATTACCATAATTTTGTGCTGACCAATTATTTTCAGGCACAAGCCATTGATTACCGGAAGACGCTGGATGAAACCCTGGCCATGGGCCAACGTATCAAGCCGATGGTTGCCGACACTATTGAAATTCTGCACACGGCCCGTAAAAATGGTGAAAACATACTCTTTGAAGGTGCCCAGGGCGCCCTGCTGGATGTGGATCACGGTACCTATCCTTTTGTCACTTCATCCAACACTACTGCCGGCAGTGTCGCCACAGGTAGTGGCTTTGGTCCGTTATATCTGGATTACGTGTTAGGCATAACCAAGGCCTATACCACTCGAGTGGGCAGCGGTCCTTTCCCTACCGAGCTGTTTGATGAGGTCGGTGAAAAATTATTCAGGGTAGGCAAGGAACTGGGCGCCTCCACCGGCAGAAATCGCCGCTGTGGCTGGTTTGATGCGGTTATCCTGAAAATGTCCATCCGCATCAATTCCGTTTCCGGCATCTGCCTGACCAAACTCGATGTCCTTGATGGTCTGGAGACGGTGAAGGTGTGTGTCGGTTACAAAGGCGTTGATGCTGATTCCATGTCCTGCCTGATGAATTTTGACACCTATGACAGCCTGGAACCGATCTACGAGGAACTCCCTGGCTGGTCTGAATCCACCTATGGCGCCAAGTCTCTCGATGAGTTACCGGAAAATGCACGCAACTATATTCGCTTCATAGAAGAAAAAATCGAGGCCCCGGTGGATATTATTTCCACCGGTCCGGATCGCGAGGAAACGATTACCCTCAGGCATCCGTTCGACTAGACGCTGGACGCGAGTCTCAAGTCTCAAGTCTCAAGTCTCAAGTAATAGACCTTGGTTAGCGTGCAGGCTTTCTCATCTCCCGTAGGTCGGAAAAGCGCAGCGTCTTCCGACATAGTGCGCCATCAGATTAAGGTAAACGTCGGATGGCGGCTTGCAGCCTTATCCGACCTACAAGCCCGTCCATGTTGATCGCAACTTGTTAAGTCCAGCTCCTCCCTGAACTGCAAACCTTTATCCTTTATCTTTTTTCTCATTTCTTGAGACTTGTAACTGGTAACTTTCTAACTAAAACTGAAACTTCATTCGTAGGTCGGAAAAGCGCAGCGCCTTCCGACACAGCGCCGCAAGGCGCCCAAGCAGATTAAACGAAAACGTCGGATGGCGGCTACAGCCTTATGCGTCCTGTTTATCCCGGAAAGAATAAAGATTTATTAATGTCCACATAAATACCGGATATTTACCTGAAGGTTAGTACGGAACCTTTCCATCGTTTCCCCCGCCCTCTCCCTGCACAGCCCACCTTTATCCTTTATCTTTTTTCTTGCCTCTTCTAACATGCAACTTTGTTTCTAAAACTGAAAACGCAATCCAACCCACGCCGCCCGTGGCGCTCCAACGCCGAGAAAAACCGGTGTATCGTCAATATCGGGAATCACTTCGGTCGGGTTTTCACCCAGCAGGCCAAAATTTTCATAATCTTTATCAAGGGCATTGGTAACCCGGGCAAACAGTGAGAAATTATCGCCCAGGCTGAATTGCGCTCTGAGGTTAAGCAGCATGTAACCGCTTATCTGATCGAGGTCATTACTTTCATCACCGCGCAAATACTGGCCGGCGTTATAAATGGCTTCGGCACCCAGAAGCAGGTTACCAAACCGGTAGTCAGCACCAACCTTGAACAGACTCTCCGGTATCCCCGGGATATAATCTCCCTTCTCTACTGGCACTTCGCCCTCTTCATCGGCTACCGGATGATTGGGGCTAAGCACATTGAAATCATCTTCAAAGGTTGCCTCAATGACAGAAAGCGAGGCATACCAGGCTAACTGATCGAAACTGCCGCTAATGGCTGATTCCAGTCCCCAGCGCCTTGTCTTATCGACATTGGCAAACAAACCTGTTGATCTGCCCGTGGTCTGGAACAGAATGTCATCATTATTGGTGGCATGGAAAAGGCCCAGTTGATATGTCATCAGTGCAGTTTCACCGCGCATGCCCAGTTCCAGGCTTTTTGTCACTACGTCGTTAAGGGGAGGGTCAGCCAGAAACGCATTCGGTAGCCGACACTCAAAATCGATATCATCAGGATCTTCCCCCGCCGCTATGGCAAACTCCCGCGCCAGGGTAAATACGCCTTCATTACAGGCCAGCTCGATAGGGGTCGGGACACGATTTGATTCACTATAGGACGCATAAACATTGAGGTTATCAGTGGCGTCATAGGTCGCGCCAAGGGATGGGTTGAAGCGGGCAAAATTATGATCGCCGTTAAGCTCCGGGCGTTCACCGGAGCGGTCGCGCAAGGTCACATCCGTATCGTTATAGCGGCCACCCAGGGTCAGGGTTAGACGGTCCGTCAGATCCAGCGTATTGACCACATACAAACTGAACACTTCCGTCTCGGTATTGATACTGGTGGCCTGTTCATCAACAAAGGAGCCGACTCCCAGCCCTTCGGTACTGCGGGTCAGAGGATCCAGTCGTGATAATTCGACATCGGCAATAAAGGTAGTGGTTCCCTTCTGGTAACTGCCACCTACCGTAAGCTGGCTGCCACGGCCGAACAAATCCCCGGTAAAAATCAGCTTGCTGTCAAGGCCCTGCATTTCCTGACGACGATTGCTGACATTGTTAATCGCTTCATCACTGAGCAGACCGGTGCCTGACAAATCACCACTAATATCTTCCGGTTCAAAATCGCCAGGATCCAGTCCCGCATTCATTGCCTGCTGCGTGATCAGAGCATTGAGATCCATCAGACTGGTGATGCCATCATCTTCGCCTGCACAAATGTCATCAAGCTCAAGTCCCAGTTCGGCCTGCAGGCCGTCTTCCAGATCTTCAAAGTCTTCAAACAGTGACTGGGCACCACCGGCATACTGACAAAGGCCGTACTCCGAGGCATCACCATTGAACGAAGAGGTACGATTTTTACGCCAGAATCCGGACGCCACAAATTGCATATCAGGTGTCAGAAAACGGGTGGTATCCAGCGTAATCATATCCATGAGGTTATTGGTGATATCCGGTGCCGTGAAAATGGCATCTCTTTGCACAGCCATTAACCCTACAGGCGTGGCTCCGTTACCCCGCAAATCACTGTCACCGCGCTGGTATGTCAGATCCAGCGTCGACAATTCCTCATTGCGCCAGTTAATTGACCCATAAAAATTAATGTTCTCCGAGGCTGAAAATGGCCGCCAGCCATCTTCTTCAAAGCGTGAAAGATTAACGTAATAACCCAGTGAGCCGTCATTACCGCCATTTTCAATGCTGCCAACAGTCCTGTTCCATGAGCCGCTGTAGAGTTCTCCCTGGGTGCCGGAAAAGTTAAAGCCGTCTTTCATATTAAGCACCAATGCACCGCCAAGGGTATTCAGGCCAAACAGCGGATCTGCTCCGCTGATCAGATCGATACTGTTGACCGCAGATTCCGGCAACAGATCCCAGTTCACTGCATCCCCCAGCGGCTCATTAATCCGGGCACTATTTTGATAAACCGCTATACCTTGCGGCAGGCCCAGCAGGGGGGATGCGGTAAAGCCGCGAAACAGCAGATCAGGTTGCAGTGGATTGTTCTGGGCTGAATTGATGTTAACGCCCGGGGTTTTATTGTTGAGATAATCGGTCAGGTCCAGGCTCTGGGCATTTTGCAGGTCACTGCTACCGATAGTGCGTACAGCAAAGGGAATTTTATTAACTGCTACTCCCAGACCCGAGCCTGGCGTTGTGCCTACCACGATAATTTCTTCGATGGCAGCTGGGCCTGTAGTACTGCCAGACTCCTGCGCAAGGGCAATGCCAACCGGCAACAACGGAGAAAGGCTTAAGCAAAAAAGAGAAAGCAGTGGAGACTTTTTCTGGCGAGCAATATTGAAAGGTATGCAGGCAAATGGCATTAATGCTCCTGATAACTATAGAAACGAGCGAATAAATCAGCAACGAAGAATAGCATTTTCTCTTTTTCATGTCTCAGACCATGCGCGTGCAAACGGCCTAAAAACATGGAAAAAGCGAGGAAATAAAACAAGGAAACAGGCGTCGTCTGATTTCAAGTCATCTCAGCTTTCAGACAACGCGATCGCTGTTGCATTACATTTGTATGATGCCATTACTGATGGCCAGTTTTACCAGTTCCGTAGTACTGTTTACGCCCAGCTTTTCCTTGATCTGGGTCTGGTAGTTAGCCACCGTTTTCACACTCAGGGACAGATCAGACGCAATATCATTGGCATTGAGTCCCTCGGCAAACAGACAGAAAATCTGGAACTCACGATGGGACAGATTGGATAATGCAGAGCCTTTACCCAACTTGTGCTGCACATTCATTTTTTCCTTCAATGCAGGGTCGATATATTTTTCGCCACCGGCAATTTTATGCACGGCCTGAATCAGCACATTGGGCGCATTGTTCTTGGTGATATAGCCAGAGGCTCCAGCATCTATCGCATGCTCAACAAATGACACATTGTCATGCATGGTAAATACCAGAATATTGATTTCAGGATTTTTCGCCTTGATTCGGCGAATGGCTTCCAGCCCTCCCATTCCGGGCATGGAAAGATCCATCACGATAACATCCGGATTTAATTCCCTGGCCTGCTGATTGGCCTCTTCACCGCTTTCCAGTTCCGCAATGACTTCCAGTGTCGGATCATTCTCAAGCAGTATTCTGTAGCCCGTTCGGACTACCGCATGATCATCCACCAGTATTATCCTTAATTTTTTATCTGTCACCTGACCTTCTCCTGAAGTAATTAACCCTGGGAAACTCTATTTGAATTGAAACTCCTTTTCCGGGCCTGCTGGAAATTTCAAGCTCTCCACGCAACAGCGTTACCCGGTCACTGATTCCGGTAAGCCCCATATTTCGTGTTACTGTATCCATATCAAATCCCTTGCCGTCATCAACTATGAGCAAAGTAATAATTTCATCCCCACTCAAGGTAATACTGACATTTTCAGCTTTGGCATATTTTGAAATATTGGTCAGGGCCTCCTGCACGATACGATAAATATTGATCTGTAATTCTTCGTGCAGGCTCATATAGTCGCCTTCAACACGAAAACGGCAGAAGGTGTCTTCGTGGTGCAGGTTCCAGTCATCGACCATCTGGTTCAGCGCCTGGGTCAGACCCAGTTCATCGAGTATTGCCGGACGCAAACTAAGCATCAGATCACGTACACTGCTATAGGCTGCATCCGCCACTTGCTCTATATATTTTACACTGTCAGAAACCAGCGGATCCGTGATCCTGGTTCTGTCCTCGATTGAAACCGCAATCGCCTTGATAGCACTGACGGACTGACCCAGACTGTCATGGAGCTCCTGGGCCAAATGCCTTCTTTCCTCTTCCTGCACACTGATTGATTTTCGCGTCAGGCGTTCATTCTCTGATTTGCTGGCACCCAGTCGGGTTGTCAGGTGATTAATGTGATCACCAATGCCGCGAAACTCCGGCAAGCTGAACCAGGCAATACGGCGACTGAAATCCCCGTCTTCCACTTTCTCCAACACACTATTAATGACTTCGACAGGCTTCATCCAGCGTGTTGTAGAAGAAAGGATCGTCACCATTAACAGCACCAGGAACATGAATGACGCAATAATACGCGCACGGGTTTCATACCATACTGCTTCTACCTGATCCCCGGGATCAGAATAAATACTGATGATATCGCCGTTATCCTGAACAAAAGTCCTGATCTCCAGTACTTCGTCCGGGTAAACCAGGGCGATATACCAGGGCGGGGCATCAACGGCATCACGAGGGTCCTCATTGACCTGGGGATAATTGGAATCAAGGGATTGTATGCGTACATCCAGATGTCTGGAATTTTCCAGCTGAACAAGTCTCTGTAATAAATCTGTCTCGGAGGAGTTCGCATTCAGGGACTGCTTCTCCCCAACGCCAGATATATCAAACAGTTGATTTACCAATGCACTGACGGATTCTGCTTCCTCCCGAATGGTGATATCGGCAACATAGGTTGATCTGGCTATCTGAAGCACCACGGCCAGAACGAAAAATAGCAACAGAATTATTGCAAGCCGTACTTGTAAATTTAACTTATCCATCCCTTGCTCTTGAGTTCAGCTTATCGGAAACATCTCCCTTTGTATTCCCGAGCGCAGGCTCTTCTAATCACTCATCTCATCCCAAACCTGGAATGCTTCTGAATTATCAACGCTGAATTCTCTGGCTTCCAATGCTTCCTGCCAGCGCTTCAGGACAAGTTTTGATAAAGGCGCATGCATGTTAACCGCATCGCATAATTCATTGGCGATACCCACATCCTTGACCAACAGCCCCATGGCAAATCCGGTGGCAAATTTTTTGCCAATCACATGATCTTTCATCACCTTGTCCGACATAAAGGTATGCCCCGTTGATACATTGACCACATCAACAAAGGTGTCCAGATCAAGACCAAAACGCTTGGCAGTAAGCATGGCTTCGGAAGTCGCCACAAAAGACGTGGCAGCGATAAGATTATTCAGGGCCTTGGTGGCATGGCCAGAACCAACAGCGCCGGTTTCAAACAGTTGGTTACCCATGCATTTAATTAATGGCCGGGCTTTGTCCAGTGCCTGCGCATCGTTGGTACCAATCATGATCGCCAATGTGCCAAGCTCGGCTCTGGGGACGCCTCCGGATACCGGAGCATCAATCAGGGTGACATTATGGGCTGCCAATTTCTCGCCCAGCGCCTGGGTTCCGGTTGGTTCCGCAGAGCTCATGTCTATCACAATACATTCGGCTTTGACATTATTGATAAACGCGCCACCTTCGGCATCCAGCAATACTTCACGTACCACATGGCCATTGGGCAACATGGTAATGACAAAATCCATGTCCGCCAGTTCAGCCAGGCTGCCGGCACAGTGTGCTGCGTTTTCAACAGCAAAGCTTTCAGCGCGCACACTGTCCATATCAAACACGGTCAGATCATAACCAGCTTTCAGGATGTTCAGCGCCATAGGCCATCCCATATTACCAATACCGATAAATCCGACTTTTATATTTTTTATATCCTGCACCAAACTCTCCCCGCTACGATTTAATCTGAAAAAACCTTGAGCTCTTCTTATATTATTGAATGATCAGATAACGTTGATCACGAAGCCTTCATTATTTATCCAGCCCCATTTCACCAAGAACTTCCCTGGCCGCATTAAATGCTTCTACACCACTCGGCACGCCTGAATAGACTGCACTATGGATAAGGATGGCGCGAATTTCTTCCACACTAACGCCATTGGCAATGGCCCCCCTGACATGAACTTTTATTTGATTCGGTTTTGTCAGTGCTGTCAGTACGGCAAGTGTAAGCATACTGCGGGTTTTCGGATCCAGGGTTTCTTCTGCCCAGACTTCACCAAAACAATACTTGGTCACCAGATCTTCAAACGGACGGTTAAATGCCGTCGCCTTACTTTCACGGGCCGCCGCCACTTCCTCGCCCCACATCTTGACGGCGATATCCCTGCCTGCTTTATAGGCATCATCACTCATAAATTTTCTTCCTTATTATGTCATTGGATTATGTCTGAACCGAAAAAACCGGCGTCAGAGAAGCAAACACCTAACATACTTAATTCTCTCGGGAAATTGTATGTTTTAGTGAAAATATTAATAGTACAAAGTCAGGGGGGATAGCGAGAAAAAATAGCAGGTCGGAAAAGCGTAGCGCCTTCCGACACAGGGTCACAAAAAACACAATCAGCTTCATCTTAAACGTCGGATGACGGCTTGCAGCCTTATCCGACCTTCAGGCTCAGTGAAACCAGCAGCCTTCCTCTTGCATCCCGCATCCTGCATCCCGCATCTTTGTTCCTTTTCCCTTTATCCGCTTTTAAAGCCGATTATCCTGGCAATAATATTCCGGCGGATCTGAGCCTTCACGCCAGATCAGGTTCCAGCTCATGGACCAGGGACGGGTATAGGCACCCGGGTCATCAATGGTGACTTCATAGTGCATGGTATTAAAATCAGTACGGGTGAGTTTTTCAGTGATTTTCATCAGACTGGTATGCGGCAGCCCGCCGGTAAGCCAGAATTTTTCGTTGTAGCCTTCAGAATTAATGACCAGCGTATCGCCTTCCCATTGCGCTACATTTCTTCCGTAATATAACACATTGTCATTATCCACCGGAAAGCCGGTACTGATACCGCGTCCATCGGTATAAATCAGGTGCCAGTCCTGATTACCGCCACCGGCAACAACAAAGATGCGTTGCCAGTCCTTGTCTTCAAGTAGTTGAATCCCAAAAGGAGCCTGAAACTTTCGCGGCCCGGCCGGTGGTCGGCATTCCACAAAACCAGGATCTGAACGCAGGAAATTTTGCTGACGGTACTCATAAAGCTTTAGGGCCCAGTTCTTGAAAGGCGCAACCTTAACTGCATCATTGATATTGTCGAGCAGACCATAGGAGGTCATGGCCACATTAACACCCTCTTCCATCATCACCGTAGTATCAGGCACCCAGTACCCTTCCTCTCCCGGCGCAGCACCCAGGCGCGGCAAGCCATCCTCCCAGCGGGGTATCGAACGATTCTGATTTTCACCCAGCGCCAGGCTCAGGGCAGAAACATTTCCTGAAAACAGCTCATTGTTATCATGAACAATTCGTTCGCCCCAGATCTGGGGGCTGCCATCGCGCGCCGGAAAACCTTCCACAAGAATACTGTCGCCAGGCATCAGCGAAGTTTCTGACCACCCGTTCCACTCAAGTATTACCGGACTTTCCAGCTCGACATACCAGTTTTCAGCCTCACCTTCGGTGATCATGAAAATATGCGCATGGGGATTTGACCAGTCCACTTTGGTCACACGACCGCTAAGCGTGAGCGGCTTTTGCGGATCAAATTTAACGGCAGCGCCATGATGCGCCTGCCCGGGAGAGGCAAGAAGATAAAACAGCACAAGAAACACGCTGGAGAATTTTTTACCTGAAGTTATATACCTGCTCATAGTTAACATCTGCTTGGTGGCTCAGGGAAAGATCAGATGACTGCGATCGACGCTGTCATATTCAGTGCCTACCATCATTTCAAAAGCCATGTTGGCATCCTGGCAGACAAACTCAAAGGCTTCACCCGGACGCCAGGGCATTACAAATCCGCTACTCCAGGTCTCGGTATAAGCACCGGGATCATCAATAGTCACTTCGTATTTCAGGCGGTTATAGGTTTCCCGGGTAAAGCGCTCGACCATATGCAATTGATCGGTATGGGGAGTGCCTTCTGCATCAATCCACATTTTTTCGTTGAAGCCGACAGTGTCCACCACCAGAGTATCGCCATCCCAGTGACCAATGGAGTGCCCATGGTAGCTGGGCTTGAGATCCTCCGGGTGTTCACGACCATCCATAAAGATAACCCGGAAATGACGAGGTCCACCCACCGGGAACATGTAGATGCGTTGCATCGCATCAAATTCCACGAACTGGGTACCATAGGCAGTAGCGACGGCACGCGGGCCTGCTGAAGGTTTGCATCGAGTATAAGGTTCAAAGCGGGTACGGGTGCGTTGCTGGTACAGAGACCAGGCCCAGGGCTGGAACGGCACATCGCTTAAATCGATCTTGTCAAAGCGGGCGGGGTCATTAACCAGTTGCTCATAGGATGTATTGGCAACAATGGAGCCTTGCGGAACGATGTCGTAATCAATGATCATGGGGCGAGAGCCAAAACCATCCCAGGCGCCCATTTCTTCGCCTGGCAGAGCGCCAAGAATTACCCGTCCTTCACTGTTGCGCGGTGCGAGCCTTGTTTCCGGCTCATTACTGTCAGGCCTGGGCACAGATGTCTGTGCACCTGCTGAGGTAATAAAAGCATTAAGACATAAAACACATAACAACAATGAAAAAAACTGTTTCACCAGGCTCTCCCCTTTTCCTGTTAACCTGCTGGCCTTTGCAGGCCTGCATCTTTGCATCTTTGCATCTATCAAGTACAGTAACCTGAGCTTTTATAGTGATTGTATAGTCATTGCCCAAGGCTTCAGGATTTTACCCGCCATACTTTTAAAAAAATACCGGCTAATTATGGCAATAACGTGTAAACACCCTCGGCCTGACAGGAGAAACCGGTGATCTGTTGGCCAGGGGGATCAGTATAAACACTATTTCAAATTGTTAAGAAAAATTTCTCATGAGCTCTGAAAATCCTGCCCCAAGCCCCTTGCCCCATGCACTTATTTATGCGGGATCCCTGCCCTTTATTGCCGGGGCTTTGCTGCTGGCCGGCAACGTGCATAGCGTGCCTGTGCTCGGTGACGTGGAATTGATCCTGGCCAGTTATGCACTGGTGATCGGTATTTTTCTGACCGGCATTCACTGGGGACTGCAACTATCCCTTGGTCAGGCCGCACAGGGCTTATTCATAACCAGCAATATTCTCGCAGTTGCACTCTGGCTTGCCTGGCTGCTGCTACCAGCGCAATTATTCCTGATATTCTTGTCTTTGCCCCTGCTCATCATCCTTGCCCTGGATGCCCGCCTGCTTAAATCCGGCGTACTCCATAGGGCCTATTTCAGATCCCGCGTGATTATTACCAGTGTGGTCATTCTCAGCCTTCTCAGCGCGGCCGCACTGCCATGAAACGAATTGCAATCATCGGCGCCGGCATCGCTGGCCTGACACTGGCACATCAGCTGCAACACAAAGCTGAAATTACCCTGTTCGAGAAATCCCGCGGCGTCAGCGGCCGTCTGGCCACACGCAGGCTCGGCGAATTTGAATTTGATCATGGCGCGCAATTTTTCACAGCTCGCAGTAATGCCTTCAAGCAATTCATTGCGCCATTTATTGAGAATGGCATTATCGCCGCCTGGCAACCCCGTGTCCTGACGCTGGTGCCCGGTCAAAAGCCTTACCGGCGTGACTGGTTTGAACCTCACTACGTGGCTGTGCCACGAATGAATTCTCTGGCTAAAGCACTGGCCACTGAGCTGGATATTGAATTGCAGACCCCCATCTCCAGTCTCTCTGTCGTGTCTGATGGCCAGTGGCAACTGCGCACCCCTGACGCTGAATGGCCGGAAACTTTTGACTGGGTTATCAGTACAGCGCCGGTTATTCAGAGCATTGCCCTGCTGGGTGAGCATCTGTCTGCCGGTATCCTGGCAGATGACAAGGCCCTGCAGGATGTGCAGATGTCTCCCTGCTATACCCTGATGCTGGGGTTTGATCAGGCTATCAAACTGCCGTTTCAGGCAGCCAGGGCCAACGATAACAGCATTGAATGGGTCATGGTGAATTCTTCCAAACCTGGTCGCGAAGAACTGTTTACCCTGGTCATTCAGTCGAGCAATGCCTGGGCCAGCCAACATGAGGAAGCGGATCAGGACTGGATCAGGCAGACCATGCTTGCAGACCTGGAGAAACTTCTCGGCACGCCCCTGCCGCCAACAACTGTCGAGTCACTGCACCGCTGGCGCTATTCCCGTGTGGAACATGCCCTGGAACAGGATTGTGTGCTGGATTGGCAAAAGGGATTGGCAGCCTGTGGTGACTGGTGTCTGGGTGGACGTGTCGAAGGCGCCTTTCTGAGTGCCAACAGCCTGGCCCGACAACTGGCGCATTCACTGTGAAAAACTCCGGTATCAAAAATATAGCCATCATTGGCGCCAGCGGCGCTATCGGCCGGGCATTTGTGGAACACTATGCTGCCAGCGAGGAAATTGGATGCATCTATGCCTGCTCCCGTTCTCCCCATGAGTATAACGACAGCAGAATTATCAGCATCGATCTGGACCTGGAGCAGCCCGACAGTATCGAAACCGCCGCTGCACAGATAAAAGCGCGCAGTCTGGATATCATCATTGCCGCCACAGGCATACTTCATGCGGACGGCGACAACCCTTTGCAACCGGAAAAATCTCTTCGGGATATTAATGCAGAACAACTTCAGCGCGTTCTTGCCGTCAACACCATCGGTCCTGCCCTGCTGCTGCGTCACTTCCTGCCGCTACTGAAAAAAGACTCATCTGCCGTGTTTGGCCTGCTAAGTGCCCGCGTCGGCAGCATCAGCGACAACCGCCTCGGCGGCTGGTACAGCTACCGCGCGTCAAAAGCAGCGCTTAATATGCTCATTAAAACAGCAGCCATTGAGACCAGGCGGACCAATAAGCAGGCGGTCATTATTGGTTTGCATCCCGGCACCGTGGACAGCCAGCTGTCCAAACCTTTTCAGGCACGAGTGCCCGAGAACAAATTGTTTAGCGCGGCGCAGTCTGCTGCTTATATGGCTGGTGTACTGGACTCTGTGGAAGCCGGGGATAGCGGGAAATGTTTTGCCTGGGACGGAAAAGAGGTCCCCGCCTGAATCAGGCAAGACTGTGTCAAATGCCACACCCTAAACCTGAAAGCTGCTGTTTGTGCTACCGTCAATGCGCGCTAACCTTCCATCACCTGATTCCGCGCAAAGTGCATCGGCGGACCTTTTACCGCAAGAATTTTTCCCGTGAAGCGCTTGCCAAAGGACTCTATATTTGTCGTCAGTGCCACAGGGGCATTCATAAACTTTATGATGAAATGACTTTGGCAAAATCCCTTAACACTCTTGAATTGCTTCAAGCTGATACAGCACTCAGAAAACATGTGCTATGGGTATCAAGGCAAAAGATTGCCAGCGG
>JAUHWU010000068.1 GCA_030427065.1 Gammaproteobacteria bacterium
GTTGGGGGCAGATGCGGTTTGTGTCGGCAGACCCTATATCTGGGGACTGGGCGCCTTTGGCCAGGAAGGTGTAGCAAAGGTAATGCAGATTCTGGACAGCGAACTGGAAGTTGCGATGAAGCAGGCAGGAACGCCAACCCTGGCAGATATTACGCGTGAAGCAGTGAGGTAATTAAGTCGCAAGTCACAAAAAAGGCGACAAAATCAGTCGCCTTGTCGGATGCGTCCCTGCGGTCCTTATCCGACCTACAGAAAAACCATTGAAGCCTGAGAGAGGGGTTGCTTGCCTCTTGTTTCTTGTCTCTTGTTTCTTATCTCTTGTTTCTTGTCTCTTGTTTGTTGTCTCTTGTTTGTTGTCTCTTGTTTCTTGTCTCTTGTCTCTTGCCTCTCTATCTTTGCAATCCCCTGCCACCTCCCTGCACCGCCCACCTTTATCCTTTATCTTTTTTCCTTTTTCTGCCCTCTTGTACCTTGTAACCTTGTTAAGAAATATAAGGCGTGATTGTCTCAATCCCCTTCCTGGCCACAACTTCCGGATCCGTGTTCTGTACCTCTGGATCAAAAAGCTCCAGAGACAGCGCCCTCGCGTAACCTTTCTCAGAGAGTTTTTCGACGATACCTTGCAATGGCGCAACCCCCTCTCCAGGATAAGCGCGGTGTTTCCGCTCAGCCACTTCAAGATGGGGCAAGGCCGGTGTATCAGCAAAATGGACATGATGGATCTCACCGTGATTGATCAGATCCAGATCTTCAAACTTACTCATGCCTGCCCATAAATGATAAACATCAAGCATGAATTTCAGGTTGGGATGATCAACGCTGCGCACTACATTCAGACTGGTGCGTACATTACTGATCAGAGTAGACAAGCGGGTAAACTCAACCATCAGGGCAATGTTGTGGGGCTTCGCAATTTCAGCCGCTTCATGCAGGTTTTCATATACCTGATCATAATCGTCCATGGTATGCGCCTGATTTGCCGCCGATGGCACCACGAGCCTGTCCGCGCCCAGTGATTCTGCAAGCTCTACTTTCCAGCGCAAGTCTTCCAGTGCCTGGGCACGTCGAGGACCGCTTTCTTCCAGGAACAACTGGTTCGTTGATGAAACAGCGATCAAGCCCAGATCGTCCATCAGGCGTCGGGCGGAGCCCTTGCCATTACTCTCCTCAAACGCCCTTGCCGATGGCAAGTCGGGTTCTGCAGCTTTAATGCCGGCGCTTGACCAGCCTTCCATCACGCGACGAAAATCAAAGCCACTAGACGTGATTCCATGCATGCAGACATACATCCCGGTAGTGGATGCGGCCTGGGAAACTGATGAACCACTGACAACAGCACCCGTGGTAATGCTTGCAGACAAAGCCATAAATTCTCTTCTGTTTATTCCGGTCATTTTTTTATTTTTATCCGTAAAAATCAAAAGGGCCAGGATAAAAACTGCTTATATATCCTGGCCCTGCTGACTCCCCTCTTATTCAATATTTTCCAATACTTCAGCTATTCACCATGAATTGCTGGAGTTTCAGGACAAAATCTAGAGTATATCCCGCCCAAGTGTGCCTCGTGGCACCCGGTGTCCGACATCCTGAACATAGTCAGGACCAATAGACGCAATTGACGGGGTGCCGCTACCACGCATGGTAATGGCAAGCTCACGATTCAGTAAATCAAGAACTCTTTCCACACCCGCCTGCCCAAAGGCACCCAGTCCCCAGCAGTAGGGGCGGCCGATACCAACAGCAGAGGCGCCCAATGCCAGGGCTTTGAAAACATCCGTACCGCGACGAATGCCGCCATCGATAATTACCGGTATGCGACCATTCACCGCCGCGATTACCTCAGGAAGACATTCAATGGTTCCCCTGCCAGTATCAGTTGCGCGTGCGCCATGATTGGACAGTATGATGCCGTCGGCACCATACTGCACAGCAAGAGCCGCATCAGGGCCTACTTCAATCCCCTTGATAAGCACTTTCATATTGGTGACATCCTTGATGCGACCAATAACATCCCATGTCAGTGAGGCATCAACCAGACCAACCCCCTGCATATCGAGTCCATCAAACATTGGCTTGGCCTGCCCGTAATGACACTCTTCACAAAAACGATCGTCTTCCCGGGCAAGCACTGCTGATGTTTCAGTATTGCGGCCACCAGGCAAATCCACTGTCAGGCAAACCGCAGTGCAACCGGCCGCCTCTGCGCGGCGTAACATTGCTTCGGTGTATTCCCAACGATTGGTGGA
The DNA here is from genome assembly GCA_030427065.1 of Gammaproteobacteria bacterium. Classification (GTDB taxonomy): domain Bacteria; phylum Pseudomonadota; class Gammaproteobacteria; order Pseudomonadales; family Pseudohongiellaceae; genus Eutrophocola. The sequence goes on from JAUHWU010000068.1 coordinate 2,247, forward strand.
ATACAACTGAAACCAGACCGAGCCTTCGCCGCGCGCCTGAACCACTTCTTCAATGGGCGAGGAGGCCTGGGTAGACAGAATCATATGATGTCCCTTCGCGGCGGCAGCGCGGGCAGCACCCACATCGGCATCACGATGAAAGCCTCCGGTACTTCCAATGGGACTCAAAAATATTGGCGAGCGAGCTTCAGCTCCCAGCACATTTACTGACATATCTGTGGGACCACTTACGTCAACCAGCCTGCGCGGATGGATCTGGAAGCGGGTATAGCCCTCCCGATTTGCGCGCAACGTGGTATCACTATCCACACCGGAAATCAGATAGCCAAAATGGGCTGGCGGTACTTTTTCCCGGGCAATCGCTTCCATTTCAAAAACGTTAATAACCTGTTCCGGATTGGTCAGTTTTTCACCGAGAGTCTCCTCTACTTCCTGACTGAATGCTGAATAGCTGGTCAGCAATGGGCTACCTGCCAGAAATTTGAGAAATTCGCGTCGATAACCCTGATTGTTTTTTTGATTGAAAGGCATGCTTGACTCCTTGACCTTGAAAACATGTGACGTATTACGTGTGAAGAGAGTAACGAAATAATTGGCTTTTTAAAACAATATTTCCAGTATGCGCAACGACCTCCATGACACCAATGAAATTGACAATATCCAAAACTCTCCGGAAAAATGAAATTCAAGGTACACTGAAATTATATCGACTATTCCGGGTCATTATTTTTGACATTAATTGCACCATGAACTTGTCCACTTGGCACCAACATCAGGTATTATGCCGACCTGGTGAATATTCAGTTCTTACTCGCCTTAAGCAATAAACATTTTAATCCCCCTCCAGGAGGTCCTGTGTTAACCCGACGCTTGTTATTTGTAGCCACACTTTTCATGTTCCAGTTAGCCAATGCTGCCGACTCCAATGAAGGCAAAACGTTTTTCCGCCAACAATGCGCGCTCTGTCACAGCGCCGAACCCGGCGATAATGGTGGAGCACAGGGCCCTCTATTACATGGCATTTTTGGTCGTGAAGCCGCTACTACCGGATTCACCTATACCCAGGCAATGGCCAGTTCCGGGCTGACCTGGGATGCGGACACCCTTGATCGCTTCCTGGCTGCGCCAACCCAGGTCGTACCAGGTTCCTCCATGGTTATCCCGGTTTCAGATAATGAAACCAGAGCTAACCTGATCGCCTATTTTGAAGAACTCGGTAATGGGACATTTGCAGAGGCCGAACCACAGCGTGGTGGCTTTGGTGGTTTTCGCGCACCGCCGGCAGCAGAGCCTCCCCAGGGTGACCCTGACTGGATAAATGACCGCCCTGGTCGCGTTCACAGAGTAGATCTGGGCAGTCTTCCAGAACCCTATGAAACAGGGTCAGCGGTCAACTTTCCGCAAATCGCCCCAAGGCCTGAAGGCAAGGAATTAGAGGTACCAGAGGGATTCAAGGCGGAAACTTTCGCCACAGGACTGCAGGGACCTCGCGCCATGGTGCTGGCGCCAAATGGCGATATTTTTCTGACAGAGACCCAGAGTGGCCGCATCAAGGTGATGCGCCCCAGCGCTGATCATAGCCAGCCGCAAGCCATTACGATTTTTGCCCAGGGCATGCTGCAGCCCCTCGGCATGGCATTTTATCCTGCTGGCAACAACCCTCAGTGGCTCTATGTCGCTGAAACCAATCGGGTTATTCGTTATCCTTATACTACCGGTGACACAGAAGCAGTTGAAGTGCCTGAAGTAGTGGTATCGCAGCTCAGTCCTGTGGGTGGTGGTCATTACACCCGTGACCTGGCTTTCTCACCAGACGGATCCCGCATGTATGTATCTGTGGGCTCCCAGTCCAATGTGGCCGAGGACATACCCGCAAAAACAGCAGCTGAAATTGCTGCCTGGGAAGCCGAGCGTGGTCTTGGCGCTGCCTGGGGAACCGAGGAAAACCGCGCCTCTGTGATGGTGTTTGAAGTAGGTAATGAAGAAGCCAGCGGTAAGCTTTTTGCCAATGGCATCAGAAACTGTGTCGGCCTGACAGTGCAGCCTGAAACCGGCGATGTCTGGTGTACAGTAAATGAACGTGACCAATTAGGCGATGATCTGGTCCCGGATTATTCCTCTCGCATACCGGAGGGCAGCTTCTTTGGCTGGCCCTGGTATTATATGGGCAATAATGAAGATCCCCGCCATGCTGGTGCCAGACCTGATCTGCCAGGCCAGATTTCGGTGCCTGATGTGCCTTATACAGCCCATTCAGCAGCTGTTGATCTGGAATTCTATCCTTCCCAACCAGCAGGCAATTCGGCGTTTCCCCAAGAGTATGCCGGAGACGGATTTGCCGTTTTACATGGCTCCTGGAACCGTGCCCATCGAACCGGGCACAAGATTGTCAGATTGCCTATAGAAAATGGTGTCCCGACCGGGGAATACATTGATTTCCTGGTAGGATTTATTGATGAGGACGGCAATCCCTGGGGGCGACCGGTAGCTACCGTTGTCATGCAGGACGGCTCATTGCTCCTTAGTGATGATGGAGCAAATATGGTCTACCGTATTTCCTACAGTGACTAACTAATCACCACATTACAGTAACGGGATATGGTTATGCCATATCCCGGTATGGTAATTAACCGTAAGTCAACCAAAGCCAAAACCTCTTTACAGAAAAAGAATATGGGCGGAATTTGTAGCTGTTCAGACCATCATCCTGAACTTGTGCCCCAGGCAACTTTTCTAATAATTAACGCAGTCTAAATAGCCACAGAGCTAAAGCACTTATAAACTTTGGAATTTTTGAGAAAGAGCCCTCTTGCTGGCGGGCTCAATCATAGTTTGTATACTCACCGCCTGTCTGAAGGTCTGGCAAGAGCTCCAGACTGGCTTGACGAAACACAAACCCCTGGCAAATTTATCGACCAGTTTTGTGATGCCCACAGCAGAAACGCCAGAAATATTGGGCAGCAGATGAGCCAGGTTTTGATGACCTGAGAATTTACTGATTTAGGATGACACCGATACTATTTCTAAAATCCGTATTAAAGTAGTAATGTTAGCTTCACCGATATCAAACAATGTTCATTTGAGAGTTTATTTTACTACAAAGGACTGACATGGCTGCCGCTGAAAAACTGCTGGAATTTCAATTTCCTGCCCAAAGCGATCATCTTTGCATTCTCAGAGAAAAACTCAGAGAGGTTCTGGGGACCTGCAGTTCTTCCGAGGAATTACGTAACTGTATAGTCCTTGCAGTAGGCGAAGCATGTATGAATATTATTGAGCATGCGTACTGCAATAACGACCAGGGGGACATCATTCTGGAAGTTGAAAAACAGGGTAACAACATGATATTCCGGCTGACGGATTTTGCCCATCGAAAATCATGTGAAGAGGAGATGGTTGGCAGGCCTCTTGAAGAAGTTCGTCCTGGGGGACTGGGTTGCCATATCATCAATGAGATCATGGATGAGGTCCGACTGATAGATTGTAAAACCAAACATGGCAATGTGCTGCAAATGAAAAAGAAACTGGATATCTGAAGCGCCGGTCATCTCCAATCAGGAAATATTAAAAAAATGAAAAGCAATCTGCGCTATGAAATTAATTATGACGTACTGGATCTCAGTGGTGAAATTGACCTGCATCATTCGCCGGAACTAAGGAAAAAAATACTGGGCTCACTGAAAAATAAAAAATCCCTGCTGATTAATATGCAAGAGGTCAGTTATATTGACAGCTCCGGAATTGCCAGTTTGGTAGAAGGGTTCCAGACCGCTAAAGAAAACAAACTCTCCTATGGTCTGTTGCGCATTTCCGAACCAGCCATGCAGGTGCTCACCCTCACTCGACTGGACAAAGTGTTTTCGCTGTATGACAGCATCGATCAATTCCAGTCACAACTCCAGGCCTGATGCCGCGCTAAATGGAAACTGCCAACGCTATTGAAATACGCGATCTTGATGTTGATTATGGCTCACGACGCATTCTCAGTGATATTAATATTGATATCCGCCAGGGCGAGATCATGGTTATCATGGGCGGCAGCGGCTCGGGCAAAAGCACTCTGTTGCGCTGTATTCTTGGCCTGAAAAAACCTTCAGCCGGGCATATCTACATGCTTGGTACTGATATCTGCCATACCTCGAATAAAAAGCTCTATGGCTTGCGCGAACAAATCGGTGTCGCTTTTCAGGGTGGCGCACTATTTACTTCAATGACAGTTGCCGAAAACATCCAGCTACCATTGCGTGAACATACTAATCTTGACGAAAACACTATCCAGATTATGACGCGCATAAAACTGGACATGGTCAATATGCTGCCCTATGAAAACCTCATGCCATCTGAGCTTTCCGGTGGCATGAAAAAACGCGCTGCTCTTGCCAGAGCCATTATTATGGATCCGAAGCTGCTGTTTTTTGATGAGCCTTCCGCCGGACTGGATCCTATTACCTCTGCAGAGCTGGATGAACTTATTGTTATGCTCAAAGAAAGTATGAAAATGACTATCGTAGTCGTTACCCATGAACTGGAAAGTGTCTTTGCTATCGCTGACAGAATTGCCATCCTGGGGGAAGGCCAGCTAGTGCAGGTCGGAACACCGGAAGAAATTAAATCGTCTACTGACGAACGCGTTACCGGTCTGCTAAACAGAACACCGAGGAAAAACAATGTCGACAAGGATGTGCATATTGAGCGCCTGACCCGCGATAAAGAATAATAGCCGGGAGAGCAAACCCTGAAACATCTGTGAACAAGGTACTGGAATGATAAAGGCAATTAGTAATCTAGGCAGTTATGCCATAGAAACCATAGAGCAGATTGGGCGCACCTTCAATCTACTGCTCATTATTGCCTGGAAAATGTGTCTGCCGCCCTACCAGATATTTCCAATCATCAAGCAGATATACTTTATTGGCGCGCGTTCATTGACCGTGATTATTATTTCAGGGGCCACCATCGGCATGGTTCTGGGGCTGCAATTTTATAACACGCTGGAGCGCTTTGGCTCTGTAGGCGTTCTCGGCTCTGCTGTGGCTCTGAGTATAATCCGCGAACTGGGCCCGGTGATGACGGCGCTTATGGTAGTGGGGCGTGCCGGGTCCGCCATTTGTGCAGAACTCGGCATCATGCGTATTACTGAACAGGTGGATGCGCTCGAATGTATGGCAATCCCTCCTGACAAATATCTGGTAGCACCCAAGCTTATTGCCGGCATCGTGTCTGTACCGCTATTGAATTTTGTTTTTAATGTTGTCGCTATTGGCGGTGGTTACTTCGTTGGCGTAATCATGCTTGGCGTTGGCGAAGGGTCCTATGTGAACGGTATGATTGACTCTGTGGTGTGGGGTGATGTAAGACTGGGCATGGTGAAATCAATTATATTCGGTATGCTGATTACCCTTATTTGCTGTGCCAAGGGGTTTTACCTGCATTTAAGTCAATATGGCTCACAAGGGGCAGAAGGCGTTAGTCGCGCCACTACTGATGCTGTCGTTATTTCATCAGTATCAGTACTATTTTTTGATTTCCTGATTGGCGCTTTGATGTCCTGAGTGAAAAGAGTGATATGCAATTCATCAATCAGCACGCAAACGTAAAAATCCGGCAAAAGTAAAACAAGAGAATTGATCATGGCAAAGTTGAATATCGAGCTCATCACAGGAATTTTCGTCATCATTGGCATAGCCTGTTTTACCTGGCTGGCGATCTCTGTGGCCGGGGCTACTTTCTCTGAACAGCCGGGTTATTCCCTTACTGCACGCTTTAGCTCTATCTCCGGGTTAAGAGAGGGTGCCGTAATCGAAGGCGCCGGCGTGCGTATTGGCAGTGTGACCGCCATTGAATTTGACCCGGATTCTTTTGAAGCCATTGTCCATTTACATATTAATGAAGGCGTACCTGTTCAGGAGGATGCGATTGCTGCAGTTCGTACCCAGGGTATTATCGGGGAAAAATACATCAACATTATTCCGGGGGGCTTTGAAGAACTGCTGACCGAGGGCATGGAAATTTATGAAACTGAATCAGCAATCAGTATTGAAGATCTCGTAAGCCGTTATATTTTCAGCTCGGATGGCTGATTATTAAAAAGCAATCAAACGCCTGTACCAGGCACCTTGACCCAATATCATGAATAACACTACAGCCCGCAAAATCTCTGCCTTTTTCATGAGGCTATTTACCTTGTTGTCCTTTCTGGCTTTATTATTCCTTGCCAGTGTACCGATTCAGGCTCAGGAAGATGATGATGATTTTTTCATTTTTGACGAAGAGGAAGATGACGCCCCCACCATGGCCGATCCTCTGGAAAGTATCAACCGTGTCTCCTTTGCTATAAACGATAAACTTTACCGGGGACTTCTGAAGCCCATTGCCAGGGGGCTTAGAGTATTTCCTGTTCCGGTTCGAAATTCCGCCGCCAATTTTATGAACAATCTGGGCACTCCGGTATCGGCTATGAACGCCTTGCTCCAGTTTGACCTTCCCAATACCGGGACTGAAATATCCCGATTTGCCATTAATTCCACTCTGGGGATTCTCGGATTATTCGATCCCGCCAGTAATATGGGCCTGATTCGAGACAATGAGGACCTGGGACAAACACTGGGCAGCTATGGCGTTGGTCATGGCTTCTACATCGTCATCCCTTTTTTGGGGGCCAGTAGCCTCCGGGATTTTACCGGCAGGCTTGGAAATGCCGCGATGAATCCGGTCCGTAGCGAACTTGGAGACGATGAATTTCTGATCCTCATGCTGCTTAATATAGAGATAGGGCTTTCTCTGGATCAGGACACTTATGAAAGTTTCTATGATAGCGCTCTGGATCCCTATATTTTCTTTCGCAGTGCTTATATGCAGAGTCGTGCCGGCCAGGTTGATAAATGAAGTCCATATTCATTTGTAAATCCAGACATGAATACAGCCTGAATTGGCCCACTTTGAGCAGATTCATCAGGCAGGTATAATCACCTTCCGTTGACTCTTAAAGGATTACATTATGTCTGTTACAAACAGGTTTCGCGCTTTATTTAAATGCTTTTGTCATGGCATTGCCTACCTGTTATTGGCGGCATCATTCCAGGTGCAGGCCCAGAATGCCACCCCCCGGGAAACGGTAGAAACAACCGTGAGTGCGATCCTTGAAATCCTGCGCAATGACAAGCTGGAAAGAGAAGAAGCTCGCGTGATGATGCGCGCCGAGATAAGCAAGTCCTTTGATGCACGGGCAATGTCCCAGAGCGTACTCTCCACCAACTGGCGTGACGCCAGCAAGGAGCAGCAGGAGGCTTTTCAGACCTTGTTCATGGAGACCCTGGAGAATACTTATATTGGCCGAATAGAAGCCTATACCAATGAGGAAGTCGAATTTCGCCAGGAAGAAATCAATAATAACCGGGCAACTGTAAACAGCGTCATTCTGGCCAGCAACAATGAAATCCCGGTAAATTATAAACTGCGGCTGCGTAGTGATGGCTGGTTTGTTTATGACGTGGAAGTGGAAAATGTCAGCATGGTCAGCTCCTACCGCGAGACTTACCGTAGCGTTGTGCGTCGTGACGGGATAGACGGGCTGTTAGCCCAGATGCGTGAAAAAGCCGCTCAGGCACAGGAACAGCAATAATTCATGCAAAATTACACAATTATTCCACTATTTGTAAGCCAGGAATGATTCTGGTCTTGGCAGGCTGGCGCCTGAGTGTGCTAGAATGCGCGCCCTGATTACGCCAATCACCTTTTTTTGGCATTAATAATTATTACTTCCATAACACGTCCCGCATATGGCAACAGTACTAAGTCTCAAAGAACTCCGCACCAGTAACGCCCTCAAAGCTGAAATCAAGAAGCTTGAAGATGAAAAGCAACAGCTGCTGGATCAGCTCGAGCGTCAGAAAAAGCTGGAACAAAAACTACGCGACGATATTCTCGAACATAAGAAAGACTTTGAGCACCTGGAAAAACAGTTTAATCATTTTGCCGGTCTTGAAGCTGAGTACGATGCACTGCAGCAGGAATTGCAGATGGAACGCCTTGAAAAGCTTATTGAAGGCGACAAGAAAGACAATACTGTTAATGCCCAGGTGAAAAAAGCCAGGGAAGAACTCTCCGCGGTCCAGTCAGAATTGAAGGAACTCAAGAAACTTGATCCCCAGCGTCTGAAGCGCCAGGTAACTGACCTGAAGAAGAAGAATATCGACCAGGCCAAGGATAACAAGAACCTGAACAGCGCTTTGGTAGCCGAACGCAAGGAAGTGAGAGAGTTATCTGCGACCAGGGATAAGCTCGAAAGTGAGTTGGAAGCGGCCAATACATTAAGCAATTTCTTCTGGCAATCCAAGGACAGCAACTGGGCTCTATATGAAACTGGCCTGGTGCTGAAACCGGAATCAGACAATGAGGATAACCTTAACCGAATACTTTGCCTGAACCGGGAAACCGGCGTTAGCGTGGTGAGCCAGTCTCTGGGAGAAGATGACAAGGCTGTCTGGCTGGGCGATATCGAGATACCGGAAGATATTTCAATAGAAGCTGGCAAACGTCTGAAAAAAATCGCAGCTGAGGCTGAGGATGACGAAGAGTAAGACAGGTACCCGTTTGGGCACATGCCAGGATACTTGATTGATTACATAAAGGCATTTTGTATTTAAGGTTATATCTTCTTACTATCACTTTTCCGCTCTTTCCCTCCCCCTGCTCAAGGATTGTCCGACCCTGAATTTTTATGTAAACACTTGTTAACATTGGACACCCATTGCCGGGCTTACTTTACGTTTCTTTACCTTTTTCCCTGTTACTGACGCCGAAATCCCTGGTCTTTTTAGCCAGACGAGACACACTTCTGTCTGCAATTTCAGGTATTATTATCAGCATAAACCCTGCTTAGAAAATCATTATGAAAATTGAAATGATCTGTACCGGCGAAGAAGTTCTTTCCGGTCAAATCGTAGACACCAATGCCGCATGGTTTGCCAATGTATTGATGGACAGTGGTCTGGAATTACAACGCAAAACCACGGTTGGTGATCGCATCGAAGACCTGGTCAGTATTTTTCAGGATAGAAGCCAGCATGCCGATATCATCCTCGTCAACGGCGGGCTCGGCCCTACCTCCGACGACCTCTCTGCCGAAGCAGCTGCCAAAGCCCTGGGCGTGGATCTGAAGGAAGACAGCGACTGGTTAAAACACCTGGAAAGCTGGCACAGCAAACGCAACCGAAAAATGCCTGCCAGTAATTACAAGCAATGCCTGTTGCCACAAGGGGCCATACTGGTAGATAACCCGGTGGGCTCTGCACCGGGTTTCCGCATCAAACTGAACCGGGCCTGGTTGTTTTTTACTCCGGGAGTGCCTGTTGAATTAAAGCTGATGGTAATGGAGCAATTCCTGCCCTTTATCAATAGTGAGTTTTCAGTCAGCCAGGCAACCCACCTGACCAAACTGGTCACGCTTGGTCATGGTGAATCAACCCTTGCTGATCAACTCAATGTAATAGAGATTCCCCAGGGGATTACTCTGGGTTATCGTCCGTCTCCCCCCCATGTGGAAATCAAGATCTTTGCACGGGGTGAACAGGCAATCGCTACACTACCAGAGTATGTTGGAAAGGTAAAAAAAATACTTGGTACAGCACTGGTCACTGAACGATTTCCCACCATTGCTGAAGAAGTACACACGCTGCTCCATGACTCTGGCAAAACGCTAAGTCTGGCAGAGTCCTGTACCGGCGGCTTACTCAGTAGTCAATTGGTCGAATTTCCGGGCAGTTCCAATTACCTGTTACAAAGCCTGGTCACTTATTCCAATATTGCCAAGCAAAAAATCCTTGGCGTGCAGGAATCCACGCTATCAGCACATGGTGCAGTATCCCTGGAAACGGCCATAGAAATGGCCACAGGTGCCCGCGCCTTGCTGGATAGTGATTTTGCTCTTGCCACAACCGGCATTGCTGGCCCCGATGGCGGCAGTGATGAAAAACCCGTAGGCACGGTTGTTATCGCACTGTGTGACAGGAATACCTGTTGGGAGCAAACCGTTAAACTAAGTAACCGTCCCCGCAACCTGGTTCGCATCATGAGCTGTGCTATAGCCTATGACATGCTCAGGCGCCGCCTGCTGGACGAAGAGCCCATCGTAGATTACTCCTTCATTACCCGCGTGGATGCTGACATAGTCAAGTTTGACCAGCTGAGTTTTTCAGGTGAGGCCTGATTTATAAAGCATGATTAGTCAGTACCGGGCGCTACAGGTAAAATAAGCACTTTACGTTATTTTATGCAAATTCAGAAAACTGGTTATCGGCATTACAGGCCTGCGTTTCCTGCGCCACAGAGGCCAGGCTTTTTCGGGGAACACTTATCAAGCCACATCTTTCAATACGCTGGAAACTGATCCTTTCCATCATTGTCCCGCTGATCATTATTACCTCGGTAATAATGGGTTTTACGCTGTCCCGTATTAATAACTTTGCGATCCTTAATATTCAGGAAAATGAACTTGGAGAACTCGGTCTTCATGCCAATCAAATAGCGGCGGAGTTCAATGGCCTTGCTCAAATCGCAACGACCACCGCGAATATCCTCTCATTGGTAAATGAGATTAGCGAAGAGGAAATCTATAATCTGCTGTATAGAAACGTCTCCGACAACCCCTTGGTCTACGGTGCGGCTATAGCCTTTGAACCTTTCTCCTTCCATGAAGACAGGCGCCTTTTTTCACCCTATGTTCATGAAAGCGCAGACAGTCTGGAAATCATGGATATTGGCGAAGATTCCTATGATTACACGGATGGGAACTGGGAGTGGTACAGCGCCGTACGCGAAGGCGGTGAAGCCATTTGGACAGAACCCTACTTTGATGAAGGCGCCGGTAATGTACTTATGGCCACCTACTCCGCGCCTTTTTATCGGGATGGCAATTTTGCCGGTGTCGCAACTCTTGATATTCGTCTGGATGCTCTCAATGAGCTAACCGCCAGTAAATTCAGTGACAAGAATTTTAATATTCTCAGTAAATCAGGACGCTATATCACTCACGAAAATCCTACCATGGTGATGAATTCAACAATACTTGAACAGGCTGCACTGCAAAACAACAGCGCTTATTCGATAGCCATAGACAATATTCTGGCAGGAGAAACCAGCCTCAATATTGTTAACGACCTGTTTTTGAACGGGGAGATTGTTAAGGGTGAATCCTGGATTTATTCAACACCAGTATCTTCAACCGGCTGGACCCTGGTCTCGACTATACCGAAACAACAAAGCACGCAGGAACTCTGGTCACTCATGTCGATGGGAATCTACGGTCTGATCCTGATGATTACCCTGATTATTGCCCTGACTCTGTATGTTAGCTCACGTATGACACGTCCCATAAAGCAACTGGCAGAGGCCGTTTCAGCAGTAGCTCGAGGGAAACTGGATACCACCATTGAGAAAATTTATTCCATGGACGAGCTCGGAAAACTTTCTGTAGGTTTTAACCGGATGCTGAAAAACCTGAACAAACAGGTGGAATTACAAAGCCAGCAAACCGCAGCCCGGCAAGTGGTGGAGAAGGAGTTACAGATGGCCAGGGAAACCCAGCAGGCCCTGCTCCCCAGCTCTTTTCCGCCATTCCCTGAGCGAAAAGAGTTTCAGCTTCATGCGGTGAGCAAAGCAGCGCGTCATGTTGCAGGAGACTTCTTTGACTTTTTCCTGATCAATCCTAAAACCCTGGTATTTGTCATCGCAGACGTCAGCGGAAAAGGCATGGCGGCAGCGCTGGTAATGGCTGTTACCCGCACTATCATTCGCAACCTGGCAAAAAGTGGAAAAACGCCTGCTGCAATACTTGCAGAAACCAACGAACTACTCAGGGAAAGCCATAATGGTTCTGCCTTTGTCACTATTTTTCTCGGCTTTTACAACACTAACTCAGGCGCCATAATCTATGCCAATGGCGGACACTCTGCCCCCCTGATCATCGGCAAAAATAACAGCATCACTGCCAGGGGAGCCGCCACTGGCACTATTGTCGGTATGCTGGAAAACCAAGAGTACGGCAATGCTCAGATGCGCCTGCATCCGGGTGAAACATTACTGCTGTTCACCGATGGTCTGACTGAAGCCCGTTCAGAAGGGGGAGAATTCTACGGTGAAGGGCGGCTGCGAACCTTCCTGGAAGAGCATTCAGACCTGTCGCCTGAGAGCCTGTGTAATGCCCTGGAAAAAGAAATCTGTAGTTTTCAAAAGATGAACCTTTCAGATGACCTCACAATCCTTGCGCTTAAACGCATCGGCTCACGCATGACTCGCTTGCTGGAAGATTTGATGAAGAGTAAACGACACTAGAAATTTCAATGACAGCCGGCCAGACGTGGGATGCATAGAGGTATGATTTAGGCCGACTGCCATCGAAATTAGTGCGTCCTTGCAAATAAAAACTCCTTTCCATGGAGCAGTGAAAACTTATTTCGCTCAAACCCACAACTCATTTTGAGATTGCTTCCTTGAGATAAATAACCCTTCAGAACCAAGTGTCTGGGATGTTGCAACACACTGTCAACACACTATTTTCAATATCTGCATTATTTTTTTTTGCAAAAATGAGTATCATTTTTAATAATGGATTCTCAAAAGTGAGAATCCATTTTTCACAGTGTTTATAACAAGTTAGAAGCCTGTACAAATTTCCCAACAGAGGATGAACCCTCCAGTGGACAATGAACTAATTACAGAAAGTTTTAATACCTGGCTGGTGATTCCATCATTGATCACCATTTTAACTATATTTATAGTGATCATGAACAAAAGAAAGAGGAAGGTGCTTTCGGAGAACAGTTTAATTTCAGGCCTTCTTCTGTCTTTATTTTTGATGAATATTTTAGAAGTTTTAACTTTTGGGAATATATACCAAGATTATGAAATTCTTCTAAGAGTCTATTACTGCTCTACTTTTATTACGTCATCATATGTCATTTGCTTAAGTGAACGACTAAGCAACCCAATATATTTTCAGAGGAAAGTGTTCTATATATTAATATTACTTATTGACATTGCCTTGATTAGCTCAACACTAATTACAAACCAAATTGTGGCCGGTGCAGAGAGAATAAGCTATACGATATCCAGAGTAAAAGGCGATAATTATTGGGTTTTTCAGGCTTATACTTTAATCTGCTTTATTGGTGGACCTATTTTAATCGGAAAAAGTATTATCAACGCTACTAATCCCCTAGAAAAAAAGAGAAATATCGTTATATTATTTTCTTTTATCCCACTAATATTAACAGTTTTACTAGTGATATCATTAATGCAGGTTGGCATAAAAATGAACTTTTCTATCTTTTTGCCTATAAGCACACTAATTTTCGTTATTGTTTATTTATTTACTGAAAACAGAAGCGATCTTTTCC
>JAUHWU010000069.1 GCA_030427065.1 Gammaproteobacteria bacterium
TCTGCGTCTTGGCCCCGGGCGGCCAGACCTTGATATAGGCCTGAGCTTTCCGCCGCTGGTGGTCGATGATGTGGTGGTAGTGGGCGCCTCTCACCTGGTGTCGGTTCGCCCACCCAGCGCCGCCAATGTCAAAGGCGATGTGCGCGGCTATGACGCCAATAGCGGGGCATTGTTATGGACCTTTCATACCATCCCCGAGCCTGATGAATTTGGTGCTGAAACCTGGTTGGGTAATTCCGCTGAATACACCGGCAATACCGGGGTCTGGACGCACATGTCAGCCGATACGGAACTGGGCCTGGTGTATTTACCGGTGGAAACGCCCACGGGGGATCTTTATGGCGCAGACCGCCCCGGGGACAACCTGTTTGGCAACTCGCTGGTAGCGGTGGATTACAGAACCGGAGAAATGCGGTGGTATTTTCAGCTCATCCATCATGATATCTGGGACTGGGATATTCCTGCTTCACCCATCCTCATGGACATGCCCGATGGCCGTAAGCTGGTGGTGCAGTTGACCAAGCAGGGTATGGCATATGTGTTTGATCGTGCCAACGGCGAACCGGTCTGGGATATTGTGGAAAGACCGGTACCGCAATCCGATGTGCCGGGCGAAGTCACCTCGCTGACCCAGCCTTTTCCCACCAAACCACGGCCCTATGCGCGCCATGGGATGAGTGAGGATGAACTGATTGATTTCACCCCTGAGCTGAAAGCAAAGGCGCAGGCCCATCTGGCCAACTACCGCTATGGCGAAATTTTCACGCCCGCCTCAAGAGTGGATGATCCCTCAGGCACCCGCGGCAGCATGATATTACCCAGTCCCATTGGGGGTTCCAACTGGCAGGGGGGTGCCTTTGATCCCGAGACCGGTATAGTCTATGCCCCATCCAGGGACATGGCATGGGCCGCCAGCCTGGAACCCGGTGGTAATGCCTCCTCGGTGGCCTGGATTGCCGGTCCGAACGACAACACCATTGATGGCTTGCCATTAATCAAGCCACCCTGGGGGCGTATTACTGCCATTGATATGACGTCGGGCGATGAGTTGTGGTGGATTGCCAATACCGATACCCCGGAATCTGTGCTGAACCACCCGGCCCTGCAGGGAATCGATTTACCCAGGACTGGATCCCCGACGCTGGTGGGTATTTTAGTAACGAAAACCCTGCTGATAAGTGGCGAAGGTCCCGGCGGCAAAGCCTTGTTGCGAGCCCATGACAAGGCCAGCGGTGAAATACTGGCAGAAATTGATTTGCCAGCCTCTCAAACCGGCATGCCGATGACCTATATGCTCAATGGTAAACAATATATCGTCCTGACGGTCAGTGGTGGGGGCAAGTCCGAAATCGTAGCACTCAGTCTGCCTGACTAAAAAAGGGTACAAAAAAGGGGACAGATTTATTTAATTTCTAACTTTAAGGATATTTATCAAATATAAGGTATTAAATAAATCTGTCCCCTTTTTTCTGAATAATATCCATCTTTCTTTCCCAAACCCCGTTTCCAATAAATACCTTGATTGGTTATTATCTCTGGCCTTCGCCTGCTGTTGATTTGGAGTAAGTATGACCGAGCGCAATACCCTGATTGCCCGTCTTGAAAAACTGGATGCCTGCGCGGTTTCTGATGCCCTTGACTCCCTGCAAATGCCCGGTGCCGAGTCCGGTATTCCCCGACGCTCAACGCAGCAGCGAATTGCCGGGGTGGTGCAAACCGTCAAGTTGCATAACCAGCCCCCTGAAGGTGGCTCCAAACGTCATTTGGGGACTGCGGCAATCGAGTCAGCAGACAAGCATACTATTATCGTTGTCGAACAGCGCACCGGAATAGACTGCGCAGGTTGGGGTGGCGTGCTTGCCAATGCCGCAAAAGCCAAAGGGGTGCGTGGTGTCATCATGGAAGGGCCTGCCAGGGATATCGATGAATATGAAGAGATCGGTTTCCCGGTTTTCTCGCGCTTTACTACTCCCCATACAGCCCGTGGCAGAGTCTACGAACAATCCTTTGGTGAACCGGTGCAGGTAGGCGAAACGATTGTTGCCGCAGGAGATTATGTTATTGCCGATGCCAGCGGCATTGTATTTATTCCTGCATCGCGGGCAATTGATGTGATCAGTATTGCCGAAAAAATAGCCGAAAAGGAACGCCTGATGACAGCGGATGTTGTCGCAGGCAAGCCGGTTTCGGAAGTGATGGGGACTAATTACGAAAATATGCTGGAAAATAAATAGGCAGTATAAGCAATTGCAGGTATTACAAGCATTGAGAGTTTAATTATGAATGACAACAATATTGAACGTGCCGCCAAACTGGATACAGCGACTCTCAGTGATGCGCTGGACAAATTACGCATCAGTGGTCAGTGTCTGGGCATCAAGCCCAGAGATCATAATTTTCGGCTTGCCGGCCGTGCCTACACGATTCTGTATGGCCCGCTGGATGCTGATAACCCTGGTACGGTGGGTGACTTTATCGACAAGCTGGATGAGGGGACTGTTGTTGTTATTGATAATGGCGGTCGCGAGGATGCCACTGTCTGGGGCGATATTCTGACCTACCTGGCTGACAAGAAAGGCCTGGCGGGGACGGTTATAGATGGGGCCTGCCGTGATGTGCATTTATGCCTGAAACTGGGTTATCCCATTTACAGTCGTTCCTATTCCATGCGCACCGGCAAGGACCGGGTGCAGGTAGATGGCGAGCAGGTGCCCGTTAATATAGGGGATGCCCGAGTACTCCCCGGAGATTTGATCAGGGGCGATGCTGATGGTGTGGTTTGTATTCCGGCTTCGCGGGAAGATGAAGTACTGGATGTTGCCGAAAAAATCGATGCAGCTGAAAACCAGATAAGAAAATATCTTGAACTGGGAAAAACCATTACCGAAGCACGGGCCCAGATGAAATATCATAGCCTGCAGACACCGGATAAATAGAGGCAAGAGACAAGAGACAAGAGACAAGCCTTGTAGGTCGGATAAGGCCGCAGGCCGCCATCCGACGATTACGGCAAGCTGATTGTTCGCCATGTCGGCAGGCGCTACGCTTTTCCGACCTGCAACTGCTGTGCTGCTTGTCCTGATATTTGTGAGCGGCCTCATGGTTTGGTGGCGCAGGGGTTTGAAGCCTTGTAGGTCGGATAAGGCCGCAGGCCGCCATCCGACGTTGACAGACAAAAGACAAGATTAATAGGCGAAAGAAAATTAACAAGGGGAATACCATTGATTATTGATTGTCACGCACACGTTTCATCACCACCACAGTTAGCGATATATAAAGCCGGCCTCGTCAGTCATCGTGGCTCTCATGGGCGCGGTGCCGTCAGGTATACCGATGAGCAACTTATGGCGGCCTGGAATAAAAAGGAGATGGCCCCCTGTGGACACCTGGAGCATATGACCAACAACGGTTTGGATATGCAGTTGATTTCACCGCGCCCATTTCAGACCATGCATTCCGAAAAGCCCGGCTATCTGGTGGAATGGTATATCCATGAAGTAAACAAGATTATTGCCGACAGTGTGCGCCTGATGCCGGACAGGTTTTTTGGTATTGGTGGTTTGCCGCAGCAGGGTGGAGAACCGGTCGAGGTGGTGTTTGAGGAAATGGAACACTGCGTTAAGGAATATGGTTTCAAGGGTTTTCTGTTAAATCCCGATCCCTATGAAAATGATGGTAACAAGGCACCTCCCATGGGTGATCGTTACTGGTATCCTTTGTATGAAAAAGCCTGTGAGTTTGATGTGCCATTACACATTCATACCGCCGGTTCACGTAACCCGCAACGAGAACCTTACAGCCTGTATTTCGTTAATGAAGAAACCACAGCAGTTTATGGTTTTGTAAACTCCACTGTCTTTGAAGATTTTCCTGAATTGAAAATTGTAGTTTCCCATGGGGGCGGTGCCATGCCTTACCAGATAGGCCGTTTCAATGCCGGCTCTGTGCGCTCCGGTGCCCAGGGCGCTGATAGCAAGGGCCTGTTCGTTGATCGCATGCGTAATATGTATTTCGATACCGTCCTCTACAGCAAGGACGCCCTTGAGCTTCTGATCAAGGTAGTGGGCGTTGATAGAGTGCTCTATGGTTCTGAATGTCCCGGCGTAGGTTCATCGTTGAATGATGAAACAGGCGAATGCTATGACAAAACGGTCCCCGTCATTGACAGCATTGACTGGTTAAGTGATGTGGATAAGGAAAAAATATTTTCCGGTAATGCCAAAAAAGTATTCAACCTTGATATATGAAACTGTTGATGTTTTTCATTACTGAATGAATGCGTCGATGGCTGTAAAAGTTTTAATCGTTTCAAAATGGAATCAATTGAATGGCTGAAATAGTCCTGGGCATGTGGACCACTCATGGTCCTATCCTTAACACCACCCCGGAAGAGTGGATGCTTCGGGTCATTAATGACAAACGCATTCCCCACTGGTTTCGAGGCAAGCAATATTCCTTTGAAGAGTTAACGGCACTGCGTAAAGACGAAAACTTTGCCGCCCAATTTACCCTGGAAGAGCGCACCCGCCGCCATGCCCGCTGTCAGGCTGGTGTCGCGAAACTTGCTGAAATCTGGAAACAGGTGAAACCGGATGTGGCCGTTATCATGGGCAATGACCAGCGCGAGCTGGTGATGCCAAGTCTGCAGCCCATGTTCACTGTTTACCATGGTGATACGTTCTGGCAGCAACCTTTACCGGAAGAAAAGTCGGCAAAACTCCCGATTGGCATCAGGGAAAGTGAGTGGGCATACCGCCCTGAACAGGAAGTGATCTGGCCAGGAATGCCGGAACTGGCGCATAAGGTCATTGAAAAGGGGCAGGAGAGGGGGTTTGATTTTGCGACATCCAGTGAATGGCCCGACATGGGTGATAGCCATCATCATGTGGGTACACCTCATGCCTTCAGCTGGGTGATTCGCAGGGTTATGGAAGATGCAGCGGTACCCATTCTGCCCATCATCAGCAATACCTTTTTTCCACCGAATCAGCCCACGGCGAAGCGCTGTTTTGAGATGGGCCAGCTGGTCGGCGAATGTATCAGGGAATGGGACAGTGACCTGAAGGTTGCCGTGTTTGGCTCCGGTGGCATGAGTCATTTCACTATTGATGAAAACCTGGATCAGCAGTTTCTGAAATCCCTGCAAACCCGGGATAAAGCGTTCCTGACCTCTGTTCCACAGAATATTCTGATGCAGGGAACGTCCGAATACCGTAACTGGATTGCTGCAGCGGGTGCGCTTTTTGATACGGGCCTGAAGGGTGACACTATAGACTACATTCCCTGTTACCGTAGTGAAGCTGGAACCGGCACAGCCCAGGGTTTTGTCAGCTGGAGCTGACAGCTGTCGCGCGAATTAGAAAAAACAGTGCATGGTGAATGTCAGGGATGACTGCAATTATCATTGTGATAAGATCAGCCGTACTTATGACAAGATTTTGAATTTGTTTGGTTTTGGGGGGCAACAATTGAAATTTAAGCAAGTGATTCTGGCGTTAACCTTACTGTTTACTGCACACCTTGCAGGGTTTGCTGTTGCCCAGGAGGGACATCCACTGAAAGGCACCTGGCGCGGAGCCGTGGATGTAGATGGTAAAAGCCAGCCGCTGGTGATTATCATGGATTATGGTCAGGATACTATCACCGGTCTGATCAACCCCGGCCGCAGCTCATTTCGTTTTTCCGAAGCCTCGCTCGATGCGCCCAACTGGATGCTAAGCGCCAGCGCCATGACTCGTGACGGCCTTGCCGTTGAGTTTACCGCCACACTTCATGACATCGGTGCCCGTAACAGATATCTTGAAGGTACCTGGACTCATTCGGGTAATAACTATCCTTTTAAAGTAACTCGCGAATAGACGGGATTTTCACAGGTCGACAAGAGGGGATTCAGCCATGACAACCATGCAGGAAATGAAAGAAAACTGGGTGGTACTTGTTATTGCCTTCGCGCTGGTATTTTTTTCCTTTGGTGTCCCAAACTTTTCGCTGCCCTGGATATATCGACCTGCCATGGACGAATTTGGCTGGAGTAATGCCCAGGTAAATCTGTTGTCCACAGCGAAGTTTCTGGTGGGTGCTGTTGCGGCTCTGGGCATGGGAATCATGATTGACCGGGTGGGTGGCAAAGTGTCTGTGTTACTTGGCGCCCTGAGTGGCGGTTTCGCCATGCTGATGTTTCTGGTCGCAACCAATCTTCCTGTTTATTACCTGGCTGGCGGTATGCTCGGGCTTTCCGCGTCATCCATTGTGGCCGCCATGAAGGTCATTGTGTCGCGACTGTTTGATATTAACCAGGGAATCGCTATTGGCATTGTTCTGGGGGGCACCAGTGCCGGACAGCTGGTGATGCCATTGATCTGGTCGCCGTTGCTTGATTCGGGAATTAACTGGCGTGAAATTTTTGCCATGTTGAGCCTTGGATCATTTCTCATCTCTACGCCGTTATGGATTATTTTCATGGCGAAAACCGGAAAGACCCAGGACATTATCAATGCCAGTTCAGCGGTCCATAAGGATGGCCTGACCATGTGGGGACATTTCAAGGAGGTCTGTCATGAAAAAGGCTTCTGGCTTCTCGCTATTGCCATTTTTCTGGTGTCAGCGGTTGATCAGGCGCTGATGCAAAACTATGTGACATTTTTACGCTCAGACCGCGGCCTCAATCATCGTGATTTTGCCTGGCTGGTGAGCCTGGTCAGTGTTCTGGCTATTGCCTCCAAAGTCGGTTCGGGCTGGTTCTATGACCGTTTCTCCATTCCCGGCATTCGCTTTTTCTATTTTATGCTTGGCGCATCGGTCATTCTGGCGTTGCCTGTTACCGGCCTCGGCACCATGGCAATCTTCCTCATCGTGCGTAATGTCGCCCATGGCGGCATGATTGTGGAGGCGCCGGTGATCACCAAACATTATCTCGGGCCCCGTAATCTGGGTATGACTATCGGTGTGGTGTCAGTTTTTGTGAATCTGGGCTTTGCTGCCGGTCCGCCATTGCTCGGGTATTTATATGATCTCAATGGTAACTATACCCTTGGTCTGGTGCTGTATTCCGGCGTTGCCATACTCGCCGGGATATGTCTGCTGCCATTGAAACCGCGTTACTGGACACCACCGGGCAAACGCAAACAGGAAGATCCCGGCACGGCGTCAATGCAACCTGCTGCTAGCTGATTTAATGATTTACTGGGCATTAAATTAGCAAAAAAAAAAGAGGCCTTCAGGCCTCTTTTTTTTTTGCTTATGTTTTGCTGAAAGTAAACCTGTTTACTGGATCAGGCTTTCACTGCCCATCATGTGGAACTGATCAATATTATTATCCTGGCAGAAGTATTCGATAAACTCCTGGTCAGGCTCCCAGGTCTTGGTCCAGACCGTTGACCAGGGTGCGGTGTAGGCCTCGGGGTCATCGATAGTGATTTCATAGCGCAGGGTATCCATCTGCGGGCGTGAAATACGCTCAACCAAATGCAGGCTTTCTGTATGGGGATAGCCTTCCCGGTGAATCCAGAAGCGCTCATTGAAACCAACGGTATCCACGATCAGGGTATCGCCTTCCCAGTGTCCGATGGAATGGCCAAAGTAGGAAGGGTTAACATACTCGGGATGCCCGCGGCCATCCATATGGATTTCACGCCAGGGCCGCGTTGAGCCGCCGGAATGAATAAAAATCTTGCTCATGTGGGGAACCTGAACCAGCTGTAATCCAAAGGGTACGGCAAACTGGCGTGGTCCGCCCGGAGGTGCACAGCGGACATGGGGATCGTCTTTTGCCAGCGTAGCCTGGCGATAATCATACAGTGCACGTGACCAGGGTTTGAAAGGCACTTCATCTGGCGGCGGGTAATCCGCGCCTGCAACCATCGGGCCGGGGCCACGCCCCCACAGGCCGAGTCCGTCTTCCTGGGGACCGAGATTGGGCGTGCCATCAGACAATCGTGGGGTTGGCCCCTGGGGATTGTATTCGGCCGCTGAAACTGCGGCGGAAAGTATGCTTATGGAAAGCACTAAACACGAAGTCAGTTTTCTCATAATGTTTGCTTGCTACTCTTTTTCCAATTTGATTTTTTATTACAGTTTTCTATTCCAGTTTTAATTTTCCTGTCGGGAGAAAAGTCGTTTGCCGGTTTCCTCAATCACCACTGAACTGGCACTCATTGACGAACTACCGTCACGGGCCAATGCGCCCTCGACGATCAGGAAATCACCCAGCACCAGTGACTCCCGGGTCCAGCCCTGGCGCTGCATGGAAACCGGAGACCCCAGTTCACATGCCCAGGTAGAGACCTCACCGGTTTCAGGATTCTCCACATCAATGTAAAAGTAGGCGTGTGGATTTAACCATTCTACCTTTACCACTACGCCAGTGATTTCCTTACGGGCAGTGGCGTCGTATTGCGCAGTAAATGCATGATGAGCGAGAGAGGCCTGGCTGGCCAATAATGTGGTGGCCAACAAAAAAACAGCTGCAGCTGAACGGAAAGTCATTACTTGGTTCCCCCTAACAAACTGATTTTTATTAAAAAACCAGGAATTGGATAAGATTTCACTGGTCAGATTATCACAAAATATTTACATGTCCATGGCCGTTAAACGTTTTCACATTGTATTCCATATATGCCGGTTTATTGGCATTACTTCGCGTTGAAGCAAAGATTTTAGGCTGGGTTGAAATATTTACATCTTGTAAGAATTCCTTAAGAAAGGCTTGTTACTGTGCACAACATAGAAAAAACCATAGGTGCCAGTTTATGTATTCCCTTGAAGCAGAAAATACTTCTCTCAACCGTGAAAGCCAGGTGCGCGAAGCCCTGTTAAGCCGAGTGCTTACCCCGGCACCCGTATTTACCTTACATGGTCGCCATTGCGAGGAAAGGCAGACTATAGAAGATTATATCGCCGGAAAATTTCGCAGCAGTTACGGTGCGCAAATTCATGAATTCATGCCGATCCTGCTTTCCATGCGCTGTCTGAATAATTTTTCCGGCGCCATCGGCATGCGTAGAGCCGGGTCATCATCACTCTTTCTTGAGCAGTATCTGGATAGCCCGATTGAAGACTGCCTGAGCCATGCGGTCTCGGAAAAGGTTGCGCGCAAGGATATTATGGAAATTGGAAATCTGGTAGCCGGTCGCAAAGGCCCCAGTCAATTTGTGTTCCTCATTGCCACCTCACTACTACACCTTGCCGGCTACAAGTGGATTACTTTTACCGCAACCCAGGCGCTGGCCAATAATCTGAACAAACTCGGCTTTCCACTGGTAAAGCTGGCTGATGCGACCAGTGATCGTCTGCCAGGTAATGAAGCCAGCGAGTGGGGTGCCTATTACGATACCAAACCCCAGGTTTTTGCCGGCAGTCTTGATGCTGCCGCTGAGCTTGCCCGCAAACGCCCTTTATTCAGAAAGGCTCTGGTCCTGTATCGCAGAAAAATCAGGCGCCTGGCTGGAGAATTGGCAGGAAACTAGGCCATGAAAATAGATCTGCTGGCGAAAATCAGGACTTCCGGTACCGGTTCAAAACCGTTTCTGGGCAGTCCAGGAAAAAGCTATACACTTGATGAGATCGACACCCAGTGTCGCTCCCTTGAAAAAATACTGCAGCAGGAAAACATCAGATTGTTGGCCTTGCATGCGGAAAACGGCCCCTCTTGGGTAGTGGCGGATATTGTTTGCCAGCGCATGAATATTTCTCTGGTGCCACTACCCACTTTTTTTTCCCCTTTGCAGTTGAAGTCTGTCATTGAACTTTGCCAGGTCGATAATTTGCTAACCGACAACCCTGAATCATTGCAGGCACTTATCGACAGTAAAGTTTCACCGGAACACATCGCCACAGGATTACAATTATGCGGGGTAAAACATCAGCTGGCTGAATCTGCTGTTTATCCGCAAGAGACGGGAAAGATCACCTTTACTTCTGGCTCCACCGGTAATGCGAAAGGCGTTTGTCTGAGTAACCGACAATTGTTATCCCAGGCTGAAACCCTGGCTGAAACACTAGGTATAAAAGCCCCGCGTCATCTGTGCCTGCTGCCTCTGAGCACGCTGCTGGAAAACGTGGCAGGTGTGTATGCGCCGTTGCTGGCAGGGGGAGAAGTCATTCTGCCAGCGCTTGCAGAGATGGGGTATCGGGGCAGTCGATTGCTTGAACCGGGAAAAATGCTGGGACTAATACAACAGGTACAACCCGATACCATCATTGTGATTCCCGAATTGCTGAAATTACTGGTTTCTGCCGCTAAAACGGGCTGGCAGATACCGTCGAGCTTCAAATTTATCGCCGTTGGTGGTAGCAAGGTTGGCAAAGCCCTTCTCAAAGAAGCGTGGTCTCTTGGCTTGCCTGTATATGAAGGTTACGGACTTTCAGAATGCGCCTCCGTAGTAAGTCTTAATAGTCCCGCTGAGCGACTTGACGGCAGCTGTGGCAAACCCTTGCCCAATGTGTCATTAAAAATAGTTGATGGTGAGATCCGGGTCAGTGGAAACGCCATGCTGGGTTATGTTAATCAACCTGAAACCTGGTATCAGGACACCATCAAAACCGGCGATCTTGGCTATCTGGATGACAGAGGTTTTGTTCATCTTGAGGGGCGCAATAAAAATATTCTTATCTCCAGTTATGGGCGCAATATTTCGCCGGAATGGCCGGAAAGTGAATTGCTGGCCAATCCCATGTTGCAGGATGTGGTTGTTTATGGCGATGCCAGACCTTATTGCGTCGCACTGATTAGCTGCCGCAATCCAGCGTTAAATAATTTATTGATCCAGCAATGGATTGATCAGGTTAATAGCGGTTTGCCGGATTATGCCCAGATCAAGGCCTGGCATCGCTTGTCACAGAACCTGGGGGCTATCCCCGGTCTATTAACGGCTAATGGTCGACCGTGTCGGGAGGCAATTGCCAAGCAATTTGATAATGAAATCTCTGCCCTATATGCAGATCAGTCCAAAGGTGCAGTCAGGTATGCCGATGAGCCGGCTGAAAAGGAAATAATGTTATGAGCTTTTATCAGAGACTTGTTGCCGAAACAGAACGCGAACGTAACACGTTAATGTCTGCGCCGATTTTTGTGCGCTGCTTCCAGGGCGACATAAACCTGGACGACTATGTAGCCTTTCTTACCCAGGCCTACCACCATGTAAAACACACTGTTCCCCTGTTGATGGCTGTAGGGTCAAGGCTGCCAGAGGAAAAAGAATGGCTGCGCGAAGCTGTGGGTGAATATATTGAGGAAGAGATGGGGCATCAGGAATGGATTCTCAATGATATTGCCGCATGTGGTTATGACAAGGAATTGGTCAGAAGATCCAGGCCCCACGCCAGCACTGAGCTGATGGTGTCCTATGCCTGGGACATGATCAATCGTGTCAATCCGCTGGGATTTTTTGGCATGGTTCAGGTACTGGAAGGCACCAGTATCAATATTGCCGAAAAAGCGGCTGACATTATTCGTGAAAAACTTGGCTTGAAGCGCAAGGCTTTCACCTATCTGTATTCACATGGTGCGCTGGATCAGGATCATATCCAGTTTTTCGAAAGCCTGATGAACAAGATCTCGGATGAGGCCGAACAGGAACAAATAATTCACTGCGCAAAAATGTTTTATAAGCTCTACGGTGATATTTTCCGCAGCCTGACAGAACAACAGGAAGGCCTTGGCCAGCCTTCTCAAGTCACAATGGAGCCCGAACTGCGCTCTGCCGGTTTGGCAATTTAAGGACCTCACATGGATTTAAAAGGCAAGACAATCCTGCTAACAGGCGCCAATGGGGGTATCGGCTCCATGCTTAGCAAATTTCTTGCCGAACAGGGCAGCAAGCTCATTTTATGCAGTTTGAGCAGGGGATCTCTGGAAAAACTCGAAAGGGATCTGGCCGCCTCGGGAAATGCCAATGCGCATTGTATTATCGAAGCAGATATTGGTAGCAGTGAAGATCGCAAACGCCTTGCCAGTGAATGTAAAGCGCTCGGCGGTATTGATGTACTGATTAATCTGGCGGGTGTGCTCGACTTCAGTTTATTTGAAGAGCAGAGCGTGGAAGTAATTCAGCGCACCATCGGCATAAACCTGCTGGCACCGATGCTGCTATGTCATGAATTATTGCCACAGTTAAAGCAAAAGGATAAAGCCACCATCCTCAATGTGGGATCCATTTTTGGCAGCATTGGTCATCCGGGTTTTGTTGCTTACTGTGCCAGCAAGGCCGGCATGAAAACCTTTACCGAGGCGCTTTCCCGGGAACTGGCTGATACCAATATTGCGGTTTCCTATATTGCGCCGCGCGCTACCGCCACAGCACTGAATTCTGACCGGGTTAATGACATGAACAAGGCGCTGGGGAATAACACCGATACCCCGGATTACGTTGCCAGGCAGATAGTAAATCATTTGCAGCAGGAAAAAGCCCTGAGCTATCTCGGTTGGCCAGAAAAATTTTTTGTAAGGTTAAATGCATTATTACCTTCGGTAGTACACAACGCCCTGGTAAAAAAACTGGGTTTGATCAAACAGTTCGCAAGGTCTTGAGGAGAGAAAACCATGTTCCGATTAATGAAAATGACAGTGCTTGTGATTGCAGCAATAGTATCGCTGCAAGCCAGAGCTGATCTCGACAGTGATATTAGCCATCTCCAGCAACGCTGGGCAGAGGTCAATTATCAGCTGGAAGGAAAAACCCGGTTATCCGAATTTGAAAAACTGGTAGGGGAAGCGATGCAGACCACCAGTAATTATCCGAAAGCCGCTGAAAGCTGGATATGGAGTGGCATTATCAAATCAACCTATGCCGGTGCCAAAGGCGGCCTGGGCGCACTTTCCCTGGCCAAGGAATCCCGGGCTGATCTTGAAAAAGCATTATCCATGAACCCTGATGCGCTTGATGGTTCCGCCTATACCAGTCTGGGAACCCTGTATTACAGCGTCCCTGGTTGGCCGGTAGGCTTTGGTGATGACGATAAAGCCGAGGAACTTTTGACCAAGGCCTTATCTCTAAATCCTGACGGTATTGATAGTAATTATTTTTATGGCAGCTACCTGATCTCGGAAAAACGCTACGATCAGGCGCGCCGCTACCTCACTAAAGCGCAACAGGCGCCAGCAAGACCCGACCGCCCGTTGGCTGATGCAGGCCGACAGAAGGAGATTCTGGAAGCACTGGCGGCAATAGACGGGAAGAAATAGTTACCAGTCACAAGAGGCAAGAGACAAGAGGCAAGCAACCATTCTTTCAGGCTTCAATGGTTTTCTGTAGGTCGGATAAGGACCGCAGGGACGCATCCGACAAGGCGATCTTTGATCGCTTTTTTGTGACTTGTGACTTGTGACTTGTGACTACTCCGTTACGGCCAGAGCGATTTAAGGTAACATCTGCCCATGCAAATACTCCTCGTAGAAGATGATCAACCGCTTGCCAAGGGCCTGCAAAAAGCCCTGGGGCAGCAGGGTTATGTGGTCAATCACGTGGGCACCGGTGAGGCTGCGCTTCATGTCATTGAATTCGACAAGCCCGACATTGTGATTCTGGATATCGGTTTACCTGATATTGATGGTATCACTGTTCTCAAAAAAGCCCGCAAGAAGGATAAAGAGCTTCCGGTTTTGATGCTCACGGCCCGTGATGGCGTTGATGACAAGGTAGCCGGCCTGGACAATGGTGCCGATGATTATCTGGTCAAACCTTTTGAGATGACCGAACTGCTGGCGCGTTTACGAGTTCTGGAAAGACGCATCGCCGCTGTCAAAACCAACGAGATTGTTATCGGTCATGTGTGTATGGATACTGTTGCCCAACTGGTCAGTGTCGACGGCAAGGAAATAGAACTCGCGCGCAAGGAATACATGCTGCTGAAAAGCCTCATGGAGAATGCCGGCAGGGTTCAGACCCGCAGTACCCTGGAAACACGGCTATATTCCTGGGGCGAGGAAGTCTCCAGCAACGCCGTTGAAGTTCATATTCATCGCCTGCGCAAAAAACTGGGTAATGACTTTATCAAGACCATTCGCGGCGTGGGCTATAAAATTCATGCCGAGGGGCGGGCTTGAATTCAATTCGTTTTTTTCTCGTGGCCGGAATACTGGCCACGCTGACCCTGTTCAATTTTATTGCGGCCCTGCGCGGCTATCAGTCCAGTATGGAAGAAGCGGATCTGTTGCTGGACAGCCAGTTGCTGGATTTTGCCCGTCTCGTCGGTCGCCTGGATGTTACCAATAACCATGATGAGCTGCGGCTGGGAAATAATCTGGCATTTCAGCTCTGGCAGAATGATGAAATAGTTGTCCAGTCATATCATGCGCCACAGGAGCCGCTTGCAGAGTTTAGCAATGGCTTTAATTTCAGTAATTTTGATGGCTATCGTTGGCGTACTTTCACGCGTCAGGAAAACATTCCCGGGCGCTGGGTGATTGTTGCAGAACGAACGGACCTGCGTTACGTACTGGCAGAAAACGTGGTACTGGAATCTATTATGCCGATTCTCCTGGGTATTCCGCTAATAGGGTTACTGATCTGGTTTATTGTCAGCCAGGGCCTGAAACCACTGACAACGCTCTCCACCCAGCTCAAAAACAAACATGTGAATGATTTAAGCGCTATTGATGCATCCAATGCCCGTCGCGAACTGGAACAGGTAATTCAGTCAATCAATAGTTTCATGCGGCGTTTAAATCAATCGGTAGAAAGAGAAAAACGTTTCTCTGCTGATGCGGCCCATGAGCTGAGAACCCCCATCAGTGCTCTGAAAGTACAGTTGCATAATCTGTCCCAGGAAATGGATATGGATATGGATAGTGATTCCTGGCGTCAGTTAGAGGGTGGTGTCGAACGCATGCAGCATCTGGTAGAGCAGTTGTTAACCCTGTATCGAATGACGCCGGACAAATTTGCTGAAAACTGCCTGCAAGTTGATCTTTATCAGTTATGCGAAAATGTCATTGCTCAACAATACACGCTGGTTGAAAATAAAAACCAGCAATTGGAACTGATGGGAGAGCATTGCTTTATTAGCGGAGAAGAATTTGCGCTTGAAACGCTGGTCTCCAACCTTCTCAGTAATGCCAGCAAATACACCCCTGAAGAAGGTAGTATTCGGGTTGTCTTGCAAAAAAAGGCTGATTGCCTGGAATTGATCGTGGAAGATAGCGGAGAAGGTATTGCTGAAAACGAAAGAGAAAGAATCTTCGAGCGCTTTTATCATAATGAAAAAAATCCGAATGAGAAGACGCTTCCAGGCTGTGGTCTGGGACTCACCATTGTCAGCCATGTTGCCAATCTGCATGGGGCTCGGGTAAGCGTCGCTGATTCCACCTTTGCCCAGGGCAGTGCATTCAAGGTAAGTTTTCCAGTGAAAGAATTATGAACAAAGGTTTCGTATCCGGCATATTGTTGTTACTGGTGAGTTTACCTGTTGCCAGTTCGGTATTTGCTGCCACGCCTGAAATCCAGATTGAAATTCGCGACCATCTGTTCTACCCGTCTACGATTGAAGTGCCTGCCAATCAGAAAATTCGCCTGTTTATTATTAATCATGATCCGACGCCGGAAGAATTTGAAAGTTATGAACTCAACCGGGAAAAAGTCATACCCGGCAATGGCAAGACAGTTATTTTTATCGGC
>JAUHWU010000070.1 GCA_030427065.1 Gammaproteobacteria bacterium
CAAGCTTGTACACCGCTTCTTCCCGGGTAACAACAATAGTACCTGTCACCGATGACAGCAATGTCCTGATGCAGGCATTGAGCAGCCTGTCGCCGGATAATGGCAAACTGGATCTTGGCATTATGGTGACAACCATGAACACCCTGATCGAGGAAAGTCAGGCCAATTTCATCATGCACTTCATCAGTGATTATCAACAAAGCGGGCAGGCTGTTCGTTTTGCGGACATGATTCCCGATGTCATTAATGGCCGACCTGTGACCCTTGATATTGTTCAGATCAGAACAGAGAAAGTCCCCAACTGGCTTGTGGATTCAGTTCTTGTGGATGCCCGCAATAGTGTTGAAGTCGGCATTCGAGGCCTCGCCAATGAAGACAATATAACTGAGAGATCGGTTATTTTAAGCATCAACAATGTTGAACAACAGCGTCAGGACATCACTATCGCGGGTGACGGTATTACTCTTGTGGATTTTGATAATGTGGTCTTTGATGAAGGTGATAACCGAATAGATATTCGCTTGCTGCCAGCTGATTCCCTGCCCGGTGATGACGTCAGATACACCGTGTTTGACAACTCTCCACCAGCACCGGTGTTGTTGCTCACAACTAACCCGGAATCCCTGGGAGTCACCTATATCAGGGCCGCCCTTGAAACAGCACCACGAGGCTATGAAGTTATCATACAAACTATCGATGACCTGGATGCACGAATCCTGCAGCGCTATCCCTGGATAGTGATTGAAGATATCAGTGCTGTGAATGCAAGTCTGGGAAGCGCAATAAGGGAGTATGTCAGTGGCGGTGGCGCCCTGCTGGCAGCCGCCGGGGAAGCAAGTTTCGGTCTTGATACATTACCTGTGCTCGGGCTTCAGGTAGGCGCTGTCAGCGCAGGTCGCGACAGCCGTAATCCAATTACCATGATTGATAGCAGTCATCCAGTGCTTGCAGAAACATCGGGTTGGGGATCCGTCAATATGCAGGCCTTACCCGTCATTACAAGCAGCGCAGACCACATTCTCATCGCACAGACCCAGGACCTTCCCGTCCTGATTGAAAGCGAAATAGGCCGTGGCCGCATTCTCCTGCTGACTACGGCACTGGACAATACGCTCAGTGATCTGCCGGTGAAACCGGTATTTGTGAGCTTCATGGCAGAGGCGGCCCGCTACCTCTCCAACGAAAACCTGTTAATTCGCGAACAGGTCGCAGAAAGTTTTCTTCAGCTATCACTGACCGGGGGCGCCTCGGGTCAGGTATTTGATCCCGATGGAGAAAGCCTGTTGTCCTTATCAGATACCACGCAGTCACAGGATATTCGCTTGAATAAAACGGGCTATTACCAGGTCTTTACGCCAGGGGGAGAAGTGCTGGTCGCAGTCAACCCGGATCGAAGAGAGTCAGACCTCACAGTAATGGATGCCCAGGTTATTCAAAACTGGCAGAATGTAGTCGCCGGAACGGCTAATGCAGGTCTACAGAATCTGAATCAGGATTCAGTCGTATCTAACCGGGATGAGGACCGCGAAGAAAATGAAATCTGGCGTATCTTCCTGATTTTACTTGCTATTATTGTTCTGGCTGAGTCGATTCTGGGTAATCAGTATCTACGCGTAAGAACGGGAACCTCATAAACATCAGATTATAGAAAGCTAAATACAAGCTAAACAAAGGCTACAAGCAGATGAATACTTCCAACCGTCTGGATCAGTATCTCGACGCTTTCAGACAGCGTCTCAGAAAACTCACTCTCATTCAGGGTGTTGCCGCCAGTGCCATTGTATTGCTGGTTATGTCTGTTATTGGTGCCTGGTTTTCTACTGAAAGCGGCTTTTCCGGTGAAACCGTCGCCGCCTTCCGTATTCTGCTGGTGCTGGCTGTGGCCGCCGTTGTTATCATTACAATTATCCGCCCCCTGCAGGATCTTGATGCGAACCTGAGCCGCAAGATTGAGGAGCGCACCCCTGATTTTGGTGGCAGGATTGAAACCTATAGCCAGATGCGCGAAAGCAACAATCCCTTTCTCGACCTGCTGGCAGAAGATGCGCTTCAGGTCAGCGAGACTCACCCGGTTCGAGAGGAAATCAGGCAAAAGGATTTTAATTTCGCCGGTGCCATCGGTGCCACTGCGATTACCGTCCTGCTGATTCTGGTCGTCGCCGGTCCCGGCATGATGAATTATAGCCTGCGTAATTTATTTGCCGGTTGGGCTGTGGATGACCTGCTTCCCCCGCAATCTATCAGTATCACACCCGGTGATCAGAGCGTGAGACGCGGCGCCAATCTGAGGGTCATGGCTGTTATGGAAGGTTTTACACCGGACGAGGCGGTTATCCATGTACGTGAAAGCGGTGGTGAATGGCAGGATGTTGAAATGGTAAAAAGCCCGGCCGGGTTTGAATTTACTTTTTTCTCACTACAACAAGACATGAATTATTTTGTGACCACCACAGGCATTCGCAGCCCGGAATATGAAATCCAGGTGGTTGAAGTACCCGGCATAGAAAAACTGGAACTGACCTACAACTACCCGGAGTGGACAGAACGGGATCCCGAAACGTTCGAGCTGGGTGATATCCGCACCCTGCCCGATACCCGTATTGGGATTAAAGTGACCACTACTGCTCCACTGCCCGGCGGCGAGCTGGTGCTGAATGAAAATGGCCAGCCGCTTGTTGTTGATGGCGTCGAAGCCACCACAGAATTCATGGTCACCGATGAAGGCGAATACTACATTGCTGCCATTGTTGGCGGTGAACAGGTTCGCTTGAGTGATGACTATTTCATTCGCCTGGCAGAAGACGGAAAACCGGTAATAGAATTCATTCGTCCCGGAGGCGACTGGAATGCCAGCAATATCGAGGAAGTCACCGCGCGCATAGAAGCCAGTGATGATTTCAACCTGGAAACCCTGAGCCTCAAATATTCTATCAACGGGGGCGATTGGGAAACCGTTACCCTGGCGGAAAATACCCGTGATATCACCGCTGAGTATATTTTCATGCTCGAAGATATGCGCGTTCCTGAAGAGGAAGAAACGCAAACCAATGTTGGTCAGTTCTCAATCGTCACCTCGAATGAAGAACAACAACAGCGTATAGAGGAATCAGAAGAGGACTATGTCAACCTGATGATCGGCACAGGAGAGGATGAAGAGCTCCTGCCACCGCCTCAAGTACCCCTGGTGCCTGGTGACCTGATTTCCTTTTACGCGGAAGGAAATGACCGCACCCAGACTGTACGTACCGATATGTTTTTCATTCAGATTCAGTCCTATCAGCGTCGTTACAGCCAGTCCCAGCTTTCCGGTGGAGGCGGAGGCGGCGGTGGTGGCGGTCCACAGGATGAAATATCCAATCGACAACGCCAGATCATTACTTCCACCTGGAATCTGATTCGAGAGCAGGCTGAAGATTCAAACGACGGACAAATCCAGGTTAACTCATCCCTGTTATCTGAACTGCAGACTACTCTGGCCGAGCAGGCAGCCACACTGGCAGAACGTACCCGTGCGCGCCAGCTCGACAATATGGATGACCAGATTGAACAATTTGTGAGCAATATGGAAGAAGCTGTGCAGAGCATGTACCCGGCCTCTGAACGACTGGCAGCGGTGGAACTCGATGACGCCATCCAGCCTGCCCAGGAAGCACTCCAGCATTTATTGCGGGCCGAAGCGGTATTTAACGAATTTCAGGTCAACAACCAGCAACAAGGTGGCGGAGGCGGCGGCGGTGGCCGTGCCCAGCAGGATCTGGCGGAAATGTTTGAACTGGAAATGGACCTGGAGCTGAATCAATACGAAACCGGAACTAATGTTTCTCCCCAGGCTCAGCAGGCAGAAGAAGAAAACATCATGGATCAGCTGGATGAACTGGCCCGTCGTCAGCAACAGCTGGCCAATAACCTGCGAAACCAGCAACAGCTTTCAGAAGCACAGCGCTACCAGCAGGAAATGTTAAGGCGCGAAGCAGAAGAATTACAGGAACGCCTTGATGAACTGCAGCAGCAGCGGGAAAGCCTGCAGCGTGGTCAACAGGGGCAGCAAACTGCCCAGAATAACCAACAGGGCCAGCAACAAGGACAGCAGGGACAGCAGGGACAGCCGGGACAGCCGGGACAAACAGGACAGGGAGGCCAGCAAGGACAACAGTCAGGGCAGCCAGGTCAACCGGGTCAGGGACAGCAACAGTCTGGCCAGGGGGAGCAAGGGACACAAATTGCCCAAAACGAACTGCAACGACGACTGGAAAGTGCCATTCGGGCGATGGAGGAAAGTGCCGAGGCCATGCGCGGTAATTCCAGCCCGGAAGAATTGCAGCGGGCGGCTGATGAAGCTGGCCGACAGCTGGAAGGTGCCCGCGAACAGATAGTCGCAGACCAGCTCGCGGATATGCAGTCTTCATTCAGCAACATGGCAAGCCAGGCAGAAAATATGCTGAGAGAACAGCAGCGTCAGGAACAGATTCTTGAGCAGGCCATGGCCAAGGCGGTAGCAGAACGAGAGTCTGGCGAAGACCCTAACAGCCGCGGCATGGAGCTTCAGGAAGAGTGGGAACTGGCACGCCAGAAAGCTGAACTTGCAGGGCAACTTTCCTCTCTCCAGGAACAGATGCTCAGCACCATGCAACGCTTTGGCGATGACGTCCCTGAAGCATCGCGGGAATTACAGCGTGCCAATCAGGATATTGTCGAAAATGAACTCGAACAGGCACTCACCAATGCCGGACTTTATATCGATGCAGGTTATGGTCTGTACATCGCTGGCAATGAAAGCGCTGTAACGGCCGAAATGCGAAAACTGGCCGAGCGCCTGGAAAATGCCCAGGAAATGGTAGCCACCCGGGGAGCACCAGGCACCTCTGATCTGGATGTTGCCAGACGCCAGGCTGAAAGTCTGCGCGCTCGCTTGCAGGAGCAACTGGCCCAAAATGGCCAACAGGGGCAGGCAGGACAGCAGCAAAGCCAGAATGGTCAGGAAGGTCAGCCAGGACAACAGGGTGGTCAACAGCAGGGCCAACAACAAAGTGGCCAGCAAGGCGGCGGTAATCGAGGCGGCGACCGATTTGCCATGGGGCCTCGTTTTGGTGCCTGGACCGGTGCTGATCCCCTGTTTAATGGTCCCATTGAAATACCTGAACAGTTCTATGGTGATCTTGACCGGTTCACCCAGGTTGCCCGCGATGCCGTGCAGGATCTTGAACTCAATGCCGAGGAGTTGGCCCAGATGGTTGACTGGATTCGTCAACTGGAAGCCACGCGCCTGAACCGCAATGAAGATATTCTTGCGGCAGAATATAACGATATGCTGGCACTTATTGAGCAACTGGAAGTTGGCCTCCAGCTCGATAACAACAGCAATAATCCCAATAACGTTCGTACAGCGACCTCAGACATTATTCCAGATGAATATAAAGAATCGGTAGCTGAGTACTACAGGAGATTGAGCCGGGAGTAAGGTGTAGATCGGCTAAAAAAAGAAGTATGTACCCTTAAAACCGCCCAGTTTACTGGGCGGTTTTTTTATAATAATGCTGCGCCCGAAGAATGACAGCGAGCCTTGAATCAAAAAACTTAATGGTCTTTAAAGCTGCCAGCCTACACCGATAAATAAAAAACCATGAATAAACAACTCATTATTGTTCTACGCAAGACTTGCATCATTTTACTAGTCTGTCTTTCTACCCAGATCCAGGCAGCTGTGCCCGAAGGCATCATGAAAATTGCTGGTCGCTATGCAGGCATGGCCTACAATGGCGGGGATCTCGATCCTGTCGTGACAGTGCTGAGTTTCGATTCCCAGGGTCGTTTTGCAGGTTCTTATTCCGTGGAAGATGAAAATGGCATTTTTGAAGGGCGCCTGTCGGGCCTGATCAAGGAAGAAGGTGAGCACTCTTTTTCCCTCGAATGGACAGATCAGGACGGCGAGGGCTTTGTCTATCTCGAATTCAGCCCGGACTATTCTTCCTTTGATGGCGTTTGGACCAGAACGGATGGTGAAGAACAGTTTCCCTGGAGTGGGCGTCGTCAGTAACATTACCTTTAAAAGATGAGTAAAAAAATGCGCGCCCATTTAAAATACTCATTGGCAAAATTATAAATCCCCGAAACAGAGGAAAACCCATGCGACTACTTCATCATACCTGCGTTGGTACCAACGATATGAAAAAGGCCACCGAGTTTTATACGGCAGTACTGACGCCACTTGGTGCCAAACTAGTTGGCACCGTTGAAGGCCACTCGGCGATGTTCGGCACCGATGAGGGCCCTGAGTTTTTCCTCTTGAACCCATCCAATGGTGAGCCTGCAACGGTCGCCAATGGCGGCACCTATGGCTTCAAATCACCGACTCGTGCCGGCGTCGATGAGTTTCATGCAAATGGCATGGCATTGGGGGCTACCGATGAAGGTGCACCCGGGCCCCGCGAATTTGCACCCAATGCCTATGCGGCTTATATGCGGGATCTGGATGGCAACAAGATTTGTGCCGTATGTTTTGCCGAGCCGGAATAATGGTAAAACAGCAGCGCTAAACGCCCGATGAGATAAAAAAGGCTCAGCTGGTTAGCTGGCCCGGATTTTTTCCAGCACCAGAAAACTGTAATGGTAGGGGTTCGGGCCTGAGGCCTCAAAATCTTCGCGGGCAACTTCCTGCCATTGGCTACGGTCAAATTCCGGGAAGGTGGTATCGCCTTCAACGTCCGCGTGTACTTCGGTAAGATAGAGTCGATCTGCCATAGGCAAGGCCAGCGCATAGATTTCTGCCCCACCGATCACCATCGCCTCATTCACGCCGTCAATGTCGGCAATGCTCTCACAAAGGTTTTTTGCCTCATCCAGTGAGGTGACCGTTTTTACTCCCTCGGCGAAAAATTCAGCATTGCGACTGACCACAATATTGGTCCTGCCCGGCAAGGGCTTGCCAATCGACTCATAGGTTTTTCGCCCCATGATTACCGGTTTGCCCAGAGTAATTCGTTTGAAATATTTGAGATCTTCCGGCAAATACCAGGGCAGGCTGTTGTTACGACCAATAACCCGGTTTTGGGCCATCGCCCAGACAAGAGAAATCATCATACTGAAATTGGCGCCGCGATATGGGGGTGGGACTGATAATCGAGAATTTCAAAATCTTCAAACGTATAATCATAGAGTGAAGGTGGTTTGCGCTTGATCTCCAGACGCGGTAAAGACATCGGCTCTCGCGTGAGCTGTTCACGTGCCTGATCAAGATGATCCAGGTACAAATGCACATCACCACCGGTCCAGACAAAGTCTCCTACTTCGAGATCACATTGCTGCGCCATCATATGTGTTAGCAGCGCATAGGAGGCAATATTGAAAGGCACCCCCAGAAAAGTATCGCAGGAACGCTGATAAAGCTGACAGGACAGTTTGCCCTCGGCAACATAAAACTGAAACAGGGAATGGCAGGGCGGCAACGCCATTTCGTCTACATAGGCCGGGTTATAGGCCACTACTATATGACGACGTGAATCCGGATTATTTTTGATACTGTTCATCACGTTATCGATCTGATCGATAGTCTGACCATCTTTACCTGGCCACGAACGCCACTGGAATCCATAGACGGGGCCGAGTTCGCCATTTTCATCGGCCCACTCATCCCAGATTTTTACATTGTTATCTTTCAGGTACTTGATATTAGTATCACCATTCAAAAACCATAATAATTCAATAACAATGGAACGAATATGCAATTTCTTGGTTGTCAGCAATGGAAAGCCTGCTGATAAATCAAAGCGCATCTGGTGCCCGAACACAGAAAGGGTTCCGGTTCCGGTCCGGTCCTGTTTTTTAGCACCGTTATCCAGAATATGCTGCATCATGTCGAGGTATTGTTGCATTAGGGAATCTCTTGGTTTGGCTTAATTCAATGTCTTACATTTTTCCTGTCGGATGGCACCCTTGCAGGACTTATTCGACCTTCGGATTTTTACGCATTATTGCGCTGTTGTCGTCTTGTTAAAACTGTCCCTGCGATAGGCCATCAGCAAAATGATAACACCCCCGAATATCATCGGAATGGATAATTGCTGTCCTTTGGTCATCCAGTCGAAAGCCACAAAACCAAGATGGGCATCAGGCTCACGAAAAAACTCTATAAAGGTTCGAAAAACCCCATAACCCAGGCAAAAGACTCCGGTGACAGCAAACGCCGGTCGGGGTCTGGCTGAATAAAACCACAGAATCAAAAACAAACTTATGCCTTCCAGAGCAAACTGGTAAAGCTGGGAAGGATGACGGGCAATTTGCAATCTGTCTGTGGGGAAAACCATCGCCCAGGGCACATCCGCTGCTCTGCCCCACAATTCACCATTGATAAAGTTCCCCAGCCGGCCAAAAGCCAGACCCAGAGGCGCAAGTGGCGCAGTAAAATCCATTACCCGAAAAACCGATTTACCCGTACTGCGGGCAAACAGCCACACCGCAATCCCTACGCCGAGTAACCCCCCATGAAAGGACATTCCCCCCTGCCATATATAAAAAATCGATAAAGGGTTATCCAGCAAACTGCCAAAATTGTAGAAAAGTACATAACCGATACGTCCGCCAAGAATAACACCAATGGCCGAATTGGTAATCAGGTCGCTTACCTGGGTCCGGGTCCAGCCGGAGTTTTTTGCGTCCGCCCTTTTCATCCCAAGGAACCACGCAGCGGCGAAACCGGCAATATAGGTCAGGGCATACCAATGAATCTGTAAGGGCCCCAGGGAAATGGCTACCGGATCAATACGGGGAAATTGCAGCATACTGTGAGGCCCGGGTTAGTATTGTGATTGTGGAATCAAGCGGGTGGAAACTGGGCTGG
This sequence comes from Gammaproteobacteria bacterium, assembly GCA_030427065.1. Classification (GTDB taxonomy): domain Bacteria; phylum Pseudomonadota; class Gammaproteobacteria; order Pseudomonadales; family Pseudohongiellaceae; genus Eutrophocola. Next base: position 8,834 of record JAUHWU010000070.1, read on the forward strand.
AAGTATAACTTTTTTGGCGTCGTTTTTTATATAAACCAGGCTGAAGCTGTATCAAAAAAAATACCTAGCTGTTACTGGAAGTACGTAGCAACCTGTCAACACCTGCATTGTAAAGCTCGATATCAACAAGCGCCTTAACTGAATCGGTATTATCTTCCGCCAACACTTTTTCCAGCAACTCTTTCGCCTGCTGCAAGGTGACATTGCGCACCACAGATTTAACCTTCAAAAGGCTGGTCGCATTCATTGAAAGTACTTCATAGCCCATCGCCATCAGCAACACTGCAGCGCCCGGATTGCCTGCCATCTCCCCACATATACTCAGGCGCATTTTGACCTTGTGAACGTCGTCTGCAATCTGTTTCAGGGCACGCAGTACGGCCGGGTGCATGGTTGAGTAAATTGCCGATACGCGTGGGTTATTTCTATCAATTGCCAACAAATACTGGCTCAAATCATTGCTGCCAACAGAAATGAAGTCGACACGCCTTGAGAGGGCTTCTACCTGGTACATCAAGGCAGGAATTTCAATCATCACGCCGATACTTGGCTTGACCACCGTGATGCCTTCTTCAACAATTTCCTGGTAGGCGCGCTTGATGAGGCGCACGGAGTCGTCGACCTCGTTCATATTGCTAATCATGGGTAGCATAATCTGCAGATTATCCAGCCCGGCGCTGGCTTTGATCATTGCACGCACCTGCCCAATAAATATTTCAGGGTGATCCATGCTGACTCGAATACCGCGCCATCCCAGGAAAGGGTTTTCCTCCTTGATGGGAAAATAAGGCAGTGGCTTATCACCACCGATATCCAGCGTGCGCATGGTTACCGTCTTGGGGTGAAAGGCTTCGAGCTGCTGGCGATAAATATCCGTTTGCTCGCGTTCTGTAGGAAAACGGTCGCGCAGAAGAAAGGGGACTTCGGTACGAAAAAGCCCGATCCCTTCAGCACCTCGCTCCTTGGAACGCAGCACATCAGTCATCAAGCCGGTGTTGACCCATAACTCTACCCTGTGCCCGTCAAGGGTTTCACAAGGAAGCTCCTTGATTGACTCCAGGCCTTCAGAAAGCTGTTCTTCTTCACGAACAATTTCCTGAAAGCGTTCACGCAATTCATCCGAGGGGTTACTGTAAACGCGGCCATTATAGCCGTCGACAATGATCTCTTTGCCATCCAGTTCTGAAAAAGGCAGGTCCTGAATACCCATGGCTGCCGGAATACTCATGGCTCGAGCCAGAATCGCGACATGGGAATGTCCGGATCCTTTTGAAGAAACAATGCCGACGAGGTTTTCTTTTGGCACTTCTGCCAACATTGCCGCTGAAAGCTCCTCGCTTACCAGGATGCAGCGATCAGGATATTTGCGATTTTTTTGCTCTTTATCCTGCAAATAGAAAAGCACACGGGAACATAAATCCTTGATGTCGGTAGCCCGTTCACGCAAATAATCATCGTCCATGTGTTCAAGATTACGGACATGGTCCCGGGCTACCTTGGCCAGAGCACCCTGTGCCCAGCTGCCTTCCTTGATGCGGGCAATAACCTCCGCCCCCAGGGCATTGTCACTAAGCATATGCAGATAGGCATCAAACAGCTCCCGTTCTTCAGGGCGTAGCTGGGATTTGATTTTCATCTTCAGCTCACTGATATCTATTCTTACTGCGTTCAGGCATTCATTGAAAAAGGCTATTTCCCTGTCAATATCCTCAACCTTGCGTTTGGGTATAACACTGAGATCAGCAGGGGGGAAAACTGTAATTGCCTCCGCAATTACAACACCCGGCGCCCCTGGTACGCCTTCAAAACTGGCATCCGTTGTTTTTAAACCGGTAGGGCTGAAACCGGTGATTGCGCCGCGCGCTTCTTCATTGGCAATAATGCCTGCCAGCTGTGCTGACAGTGTGATAAGGAAGGCTTCCTCTTCAGCATCAAACGCCCGTACTTCAGCTTGCTGAACCACAAGCACACCCAACACATCACGATGGTGAATGACCGGCACGCCAAGGAACGATTCAAATTCTTCTTCGCGGGTTTCAGGAATATAAAAGTAGCGAGGATGAGATGATGCATGTTCCAGGTTCACCGGTTCGGCACGCTGGGCAACCAGTCCTACCAGCCCCTCTTCAGGCGACAGGCTGGCCTTGCCTACAGAAGAAGCATCCAGCCCCTTGCTCGCCATCAGTACATAGCGACCCAGATTGTGATCCAGAAGATAAACAGAGCATACGCGGGTCTCCATAGCCTTTTGCACCCGCCGGACAATAATCTCCAGTGAGGCATTAAGATCTCTTGCCTCATTCACTTCCTGAATGATGCTGCGTAAAATTTCTAGCATAAGATGCTCAGGAACCCGTTTCCTGTTGGTTGTGGTGTTCGATATTGCTTTCGCGCAAGGCATCCTTGAAAGGCCGTATTAACTCTCCCAGCGCTTTTCTGTATACCTTACGCTTGAATGACACCACCTGATTTACAGGGTACCAGTAACTAACCCAGCGCCAGTGATCAAACTCAGGTTTTTCGCCCATATCAAAGCGAATTTTTTCCGTATCTGATAATAATCTCATCAGATACCACTTCTGTTTCTGTCCAATACACACAGGATGGGAATTATGCCGTATTAAATGTCTGGGTAAGCGGTAACGCAGCCATTTTTCAGTGCTGGCAACAATTTCGACGTCTTCCTGTGCCAGACCAATCTCCTCGTTCAGTTCTCTTAAGGCAGCCTGATCAGGCGACTCATCCTGCTGAACCCCGCCCTGGGGAAATTGCCAGGCATCCTGCCCAAGGCGTTTCGCCCAGAGCAACTGGCCTTTTTCATTAAAAATAATAATGCCCACATTGGGCCTGAAACCATCAGAATCTATCACGTTTATCACTACCGTTTTTTGGCCAGGGCACTGCAGAACCGCCAGGCATCGACCAAAATCAAATTAACGTTTTTTCCCAGGGGCCACCTTTCAGGGGTGGCAACACACGATTGCAGCTGTAGCTAGCTTTCGCAGCGCTCCCTGTACTCCTCGGCACCAAGCAGCTCTTTAAGCTCCTCTTCATTACTCATGCGGATTTTAAAAATCCAGCCATCGTCATAGGGCGAGGAATTGATGGTCTCCGGACTATCTTCAAGCAGAGAGTTCACTGCCAGAATTTCACCGGAAACCGGTGCATATATATCCGAAGCGGTTTTGACGGATTCAACGACGCTAACTTCATCATGGGCGGACACCTGACTGTTAACATCAGGTAATTCAACAAACACCACATCGCCCAGTTCACTCTGGGCATAATCGCTGATTCCAACTGTGGCAACACCATCTTCCCCTGGTTTGACCCATTCGTGGGAGGAGGCGTAATACAGATCTTCTCGTGACTCACTCACATTCAATTCCTCTGAAATACTGACTTTAACTGCCAGTTTTTTACCCGCCCGACCAGACCTGTTTTACCGGTCATGACGCTATGACATGACTGCATCATAAGTAAGAGCAGGTCATCCTGCAAGATGGAAATGTGACCAGCTTCAGCCTCTGTGTCGTCCACCACGAGCATTGCGAATCAACAAATATACTGGCACCAACCCTATGGCAATCAGGGTCACTGCCGGCAGTGCCGCCCGTTCCCACTGACCTTCAGCGGTCATGCTGTAAATCCTCACAGCAAGCGTATCCCAGCCAAATGGTCGCATGATCAGGGTCGCGGGCATTTCCTTCATCACATCCACAAAGACTATGGTAAAGGCGGTAATCAGCCCTGGTCGTAACAAGGGGATATATATTTGTCTCAACAGGCGTCCAGGAGTGGCACCAAGACTGCGGGCGGCATCAATAACAGTGGGTTTGACCTGCTCCAGCCCGGCATCTATTGGTGCATAGGCGACAGCCAGAAATCGACAGCAGTAGGCAATAACCAGTGCAAAAACAGAGCCGTAAAGCAGTGTTCCCAGATTACGATCAAGGAAAGTAAAACCAAGCATGATACCCACTGCCAGTACCGAACCTGGCAAGGCATAACCGAGAGTCGCCAAACGTATGGATAACTCGCTAATACGCTGCGTAAAGGCTGATCCGGGCAGGCGCTTTACAAAAGCCAGTAGCATAGCCACTACAACGGCCAACATCCCGGCTATCGTACCAAGCCCCAGCGTATGTCCGAGAAAGCCCAGAAAACGATCATCCTGCTCAGCAAAACCCGCTTCCAGCATCCATGCCGTCAACTGCGCCAGGGGCAACAGAAAAGCCATGAATAAAATGGCTGAACAATACACGCAGGCCGCCAATGCGAATCTGCCGGTTAACTGGAATTCGGATTTATTCCGGTTTGCGCCATCCTGGGTGTAACGGGCATGACGACGGGACTGCTTTTCCAGGATCAGGGTTACTCCGACAAACAGTAGTAACAGGGAAGCCAGTTGCGCTGCGACCGTAAGGTTAAACAGGCCATACCATGCGTTGTAAATAGCCGTTGTGAATGTGTCGTAGTTAAACACGGATACTGCGCCAAAATCCGCCAGGGTTTCCATCAGGGCAAGGGCCAGGCCTGCAATAATCGCTGGCCGTGCGACCGGGATAACAATTTTGAAAAATGCCTGTTGGCGGCTTAACCCCAATAAGCGTCCTGCATCAATCAGGTTTCGTCCCTGATTCAGAAAAGCACTGCGGGCCAACATATAAACGTAAGGGTAGAGAACAAGACTGAGAATGATGATCACCCCCAATGCGCCCTGCACATCGGGAAACCAGAGCTCCGGGCCAAAGCGATTGCGAAGAAAGGTTTGCACTGGCCCGGAAAAGTTCATGATGCCCAGAAAAACAAAAGCCATCACATAGCCCGGTATCGCCAGGGGCAGCATCAGTGCCCATTCAAAAAAACGTCGTCCGGGGAAATCACACAGCGTTGTCAACCAGGCCAGGCTTACCCCAAGGCAAACAACGCCTGTTCCAACACCTATAACCAGCATCAGGGTATTGACTGCCAAACGGTCCAGTTTGGTTTCAAACAGGTGCTGCCAGATTGCCTGCTCACCCGTGCCAACCGTTGCCCATTGCGCGATGATAATCAGCAAGGGGAAAATCACTACAGCGGCAGCAAAAAGAGCAAGCCCCCGCCATAACCAACTGCCACCTGACAGCATCAGGTTCATGATAGATTCCTAACGGTAATCAGCACGGTCCATCAACATGACCGCTTCGGCTTGCAGGCGACCGGCTATTTCAACATTCAGGCTGTCCTGACGGAATTCTCCCCAACTGGCAACCAGGTCGACAGGCTCTATGGCCGGATTGGCCGGGTATTCGAGATTTAATGCTGAAAACATGGTTTGAGGCTCTTCTGTAGAGAGCCACTCAAGTAGACGTTGAGCAGCGAGCGGATTTTTTGCATATTGTGTGACACCTGCTCCTGATATATTGACATGCACGCCACTTGATTGCTGGTTAGCCCAGAACAGCGCGACCGGAATATCCGGGTTTTCGCTTTGTAATTGACCAAGATAATAGGTATTGACCAGGCCAACATCACACTGGCCGGCAGCAATTGCCTCTATCAATAGGGCATCACTACTGAATACACGTGTCGCCAGGTTATCTACCCACCCTTCTACAATTTCCTGTGTCGCCTCTTTGCCCAGACGTTCAATCATGGTGGCAACCAGAGACATGTTATAAACCTTGCGTGAAGTGCGCAGACACAGCCTGCCCCGCCATTGCTCATCTGCCAACGCTTCATAGGTACTTAATGACGCCGGATCTACGCGCTCAGTGGAATAGGCGATAGTTCGCGCCCGAACTGACAGACCAAACCAGCGATTTTGGGGATCACGCAGATGTGAGGGAATATTTTTTTCCAGAACCACTGACCGTATCGGTGCCAGCAGCCCTTTTTCAGCGGCTGACCAGAGATTACCAGCATCCACTGTATACAGAACATCCGCAAAGGTTTGTTTGCCTTCCGCCTGTAAACGCGCTATCAGCGGTCCATCTTCACCGGTCTGATACTGCACCTCGATGCCCGTTTCTTCAGTAAAGCGGTCGAACAGGGGCTTGATAAGATGTTCCTGACGAGATGAATAGACGATAACTGGGCCGCTTATCTCCTGACTGGCCATCGCCCCCGCTACAGGCTCTTGCAATGCTGTCTCAACGCCAGCGCCAACAAGGCTTTCATTCACGTTTTCCGGGGCAGAAGCTGGATCCGAGCAGGCGGCAGTGATTAACAGCAACAATAAAATAAATAATCGGTTGGTAGCACGATACATTATAAGTTCCTCGTGATGGGGCGCAAATGATAATTATTATCATTTAGAAAGGCAAGGTTAAAGATTTCAGTCGAAAAAAGAAACAATGCAGCCATAAATACTTCACAGACCCATTGCCTGACGCATTAATTGTTTTTTCACGCCAGGCAGGCTTTCAGTAAGCTTCAGGCCACTATTACGCAACCATTTCACGCCCGGATCCCGGGAACCGAACAGACGTTTAAAACCTTCCATGGCTGCCATCATGGCCAGGTTCTGGCCTTTTCTGACGCGCTGGTAGCGACTCAAGGTCTGATGGCAGGCATAGTCCTCGCCTTTCGCCAATGCTCCGCAAATCACTTCTGTGAGCGCCACAACATCAGCAAAGCCCATATTAACCCCCTGCCCGGCCAGAGGATGGATGCTATGGGCGGCATCGCCAATCAGGGCAATATGGTTGTGCACATAATCTGTGGCATGGCGCTGCCACAGAGGGAAGGAAACC
>JAUHWU010000071.1 GCA_030427065.1 Gammaproteobacteria bacterium
GTTACTCACCACTGGATCAGATCAATAAAACCAATGTATCCCGGGTTAAAGCCAACTGGCGTACGCATCTGGAGTCCGGTACTGCACCAAACCACAGTGGTCAGGCTCAAGTGCTGTATTACGAGGGCGTGCTTTATACCATCACTGGAGAAAATGATGTTTTTGCCATTGATGTGGAAACCGGAGAACACCTTTGGCAGTACACCGCAAACCTGGATCCGAATCGTGTGAACGTTTGCTGTGGCTGGGTCAGTCGTGGCGTGGGCATGGGTGAAGGAAAGATTTTCATCGGTCGTCTGGATGCAAAAATTGTCGCGCTGGACCAGATCAGTGGCGAAGTCGCCTGGGAAATCCAGGCAGAAGACCCGCTCAAGGGCTATGCCATTACCAGTGCACCATTGTATTTTGATGGCATGGTAATTACCGGATTCGCCGGTGGTGAACTGGGTATTCGCGGCAGGATAAAGGCTTACGATGCTGCCAGCGGGGATTTGATCTGGACCTTCTACACCATCCCTGGCCCTGGTGAATTTGGCCATGATACCTGGCCTGCGGATAACGATAACTGGATGTATGGGGGTGCGCCAATCTGGCAAACACCGACAGTGGATCCTGAACTGGGCATGGTCTATTTTTCAACCGGCAATGCGGCGCCGGATTTTAATGGTTCTACCCGTGAAGGGGATAATCTGTTCACGGTATCGATGATCGGGCTCGATGTTTACAGTGGCGAATACAAGTGGCATTTCCAGCAGGTACACCACGATATCTGGGATTATGATTCTCCCAATCCCACAATTTTGTTTGATGCGGACTATGATGGCGTAAAACGAAAGGGGATCGCCGAAGTATCAAAAACCGGCTGGGTTTATATACTTGATCGTATTACCGGTGAACCACTAATTGGTATCGAGGAGCGACCGGTACCCCAGGAGCCGCGTCAGAAAACAGCTGCAACGCAGCCATACCCTATTGGTGATGCTGTTGTGCCCCAGGAAATTGATATCGCACCGGAAGAATTGGCTCTGATAAACCAGGGCAGAATTTTTACACCGTTCTGGACTGAGTTGGTGATCTATAAGCCGCAGATGGCCGTGAACTGGGCTCCATCCTCCTATGATCCTGAAACAAATCACATGTATATCTGTGGCATTGATAACACGGCGTTCTCGTCCAGTGATGGTAATCAGACTTTTCAGGGCGAGCCGGAGCATGATCGGATCTGGATGGGTGCCGGGGCACTGACCGGGGTTTCTATCGCCCGCCGGGGAATTTTTTCGGTTATTGATTTAAAAACCAATCGCCTGCAATGGCAGCGTCAATGGACGGAGGGTTGCATGAGCGGTTCGATCAATACTGCTGGCGGATTGATTCTTGCCGGTCGCAGTGATGGTCGTTTAACGGCGATGGATAAATCCAATGGCGATATTCTCTGGGCTTTCAGGACCGATGCCGGCGTAAATGCCACAGCAAGCACCTTCATGCATGAAGGCACCCAATATATTGCCGTGATGTCAGCCGGGACTGTTTATTCATCAGGTGAACACGGCGACAGCCTGTGGCTTTTCTCTCTTGAGGGAGAGATAGAATCCATGCCCTTTGAACAGGCAGTGAATCCGCTGGCAAACATGTCGCCGGTGGAAATTGCACCGGGTGAACCGGATCTGCAAGCTGGTCAATCAACCTTTGACCTGGTTTGCGCGGCCTGCCACGGCAATAATGGTTTGGGAGGCGGCCACTCGGAAGGCATCTCGCTGCAGAATGTGTCGACCAACCTGGAACGCATAGCAACCGTGATGAGTCGAGGTCAGAATCAGCAAATGCCTGCGTTTGAAAACATATTGACCCCAGAGCAGATCAGGGATGTGGCTAATTATGTGAATCAGGCATTGTTTGAATAATTTTAAAAATGGATAAAGGAAAAAGGATAAAGGAAAAAGGTGGGCCTCTAAACTTTTCAGGATAGTGAGTGCTGATAATCCACAAATCTATCCTGACTTTTTATCCTTTTTCATTAATCCGATTACTCATGACATTGACTCCCTTTAAGGAAATTCAGGAACTGGCCGCAGAAAGAAAAGGCGGAAAGAAAGCGCTGGATGCCCTGCTTGCTGTTCAAAAACCGCTTTCCCCGAAAAAGCTGGCGGCGCTGGGTGATGACCGTTATCTCGCCATGATGACGCGCTGCGTATTCAATGCAGGGTTTAACTGGAAGGTTATCAAGAACAAGTGGGATGGTTTTGAGGAGGCTTTCCATGGTTTCAATCCTCGCGGTCTTGCTCATATGCCACCGGAAAAGTGGGATGCTTATCAGGACGACACACGTATTGTTCGTAACCGGATAAAAATACAGGCGGTTCAGGAGAATGCCATTTTTCTGATGGAAGAAGCGGCCAAACATGGATCTTTTGCAAGCCGTTTTGCCCACTGGGCGGTTGAGGATCAGGTTGGCCTGATGGCCTACCTGAAAAAACACGGGGCCAGACTGGGTGGTAATACCGGCATGTATTTCATTCGTTTTATGGGTAAAGATGGATTTGTATTGAGTAGCGATGTAGTTGGCAGATTAAAAGCTGCCGGGCTTGAAATCAGGGATAATCCTTCCAGTAAAAAAGATTTGAAAATGTGTCAGGAAGCCTTTAATACCTGGCATGATGAAACCGGTCTTTGCTACACACATCTGTCACGTATCTGCGGTATGTCCATTGGTAAAAATTACCTCCCGCAGTAATGGCAAAGTGCAATTGCCCCTGTGTTTCATGGCGTTGATTGACCTGCTCTGGATTGTTCGTGCAGATTGATACCTTAAGTTGTACCGTGAATCTATTTCTGCATACAATCAGCAAATGAAATCCAGTGACCTATGTATTTGTGGAAGCGGCAGGCAGTTTGGCAAATGCTGTGAACCTTTTTTGAATTACACGGCTAAACCAAAAACAGTAAAACAGCTTGTGCGTTCCCGTTATGCTGCTTATGCCCTTGGTGAAAGCTCTCATCGGGAATATCTGGTGCGTACCTGGCATCCCGCCACAGCACAAAATATTCGAATGGCTGACCTTATCGCCGAAGGGCATGTCTGGAAAGCATTGGAAATCATCGATGCCAATCAAAAAGGTGATCTGGGACGGGTTGAATTCAAGGCAATATATTCGGTTGATGAGGGTCCTGACCAGATTCACCATGAGAAATCTGCCTTCCACCGGAACAAGGGTGTCTGGCTATATCTCGAAGGTAAGGTCGAAGAGCAATAAAAATAAAATATAGAAATAAAAAATTTCGAAAGTACCCTTCTGATCATATTCACGGGTACATCAATACTTCAAATTAGACAGTGTTTATCAGGTTTGGCACAGGGAAGGTTAATTAAAGCCAAATATAAAACCGTAGAAGAGGCAATCAGGATGAATGCAGCGTCGGGATTAAAACCAATGGATTGTCCATCCTGTCAGAAAAAACTTCCTTTGTATTTTGCTTTTGCTGCAGAAAATAAATCGAAAATCTATCCTTACGCCACTCTTTTATTGTCGCTTCGGAAGACTCTCTAAAGAAAATCAAGACAGTCTCTGGAATACTGAGATTTGTCCTGGGAATTCCCCTGGGGCTTTTGTCTTGCTATTTATGGCTTGAAATCGGGCAGTGGGGTGTTGCTCTGATAATATTTATAACAAGTATTATTGGTATCGTAGGCAGTGCTACTATTTATTCCTGCTCGCATCTCACGTTTAGCCCTGAAAAGAAGCAACTATAAATTGCAAACTTCTTTTCCTGTGATATACGCGGGTCGCTCACTGACCCGCTTTCGCCACGCCTCAACATTTGTGAAACTGCCCATCTTCAGATAATCCCAGGCATCATAAAACTCTGCACAACAGTTTATCCAGGGCACCATCGAAATATCTACGATGCTGTATTCGTCCATAATGAATTTCTTATTGTTGAGACGTTTGTCGAGCACACTTAACAGACGTTTGGTTTCGTTAGTATAGCGTTCAAGCGAATAGCCATCTTTAAGTTTGTCGCCCATGAATTTATAGAAATGCCCAAACTGTCCAAGCATGGGGCCGATATGCCCCATCTGAAACATCAGCCACTGAATGTGTTCCATGCGACTCAGGTAGTTTTGTGGCAATAGTTGTCCGGTTTTATCAGCCAGATAAATCAGGATGGCGGCGCTCTCGGAAAGCGTCACTATTTTTCCTTCAGGACCCGCAGGGTCGATAATAGCGGGAATTTTTCCGTAAGGACTGATGTTGATAAATTCCGCATCATGCTGATCGCCGCTAATGATATTTATCAGATGTGGTTCATAGGAAAGGCCCATTTCCTCAAGGGCAATGCTTACCTTTTGCCCATTGGGTGTAGCCATCGAATAGAGCTGAATGACATCAGGTGTTTCAATCGGCCAGCGTGACGGAAAAGGGGACTCTTTCATAATAATCGTCCTGCAATCGTTTTTATTGCCATTTGAGTTTGAAGATTAGCAAGTATGCGACATACAATGCAGCAATGGAATTATTGCAAACAGTAGAAGTAGAAACCGGAGCAGACGTCAAAGCGTCCATTATCTGGTTGCATGGGCTCGGATCCAATGGCCATGATTTTGAGCCAGTCATCCCCCAGTTAAGATTACCCCTTGAGAAAGGTGCGCGTTTCATATTACCCCACGCGCCTTCAATTCCGATTACCATCAATGGAGGCATGGTGATGCCAGCCTGGTTTGATATTCTGCAACACGGTGAGCGTCATATTGATGCCGGCCAGTTGCTGAGTTCGGCTGCTGCTATCCATAAATTGATTGACAGGGAAGTTGAGAGGGGGATTGCCAGTGAGCAGATTATCCTGGTGGGGTTTTCCCAGGGTGGGGCGGTTTGCCTGCAGGCAGGACTAACCTATGACAGGCCTTTGGCAGGGATACTTGGGCTTTCCACTTTTTTCCCGACCGCGGAAGCTATTACCCCTCATCCTTCCAATGGCAGTCTGCCAATTCAGATTTTTCATGGCACGCTGGATACAATGCTACCTGAATGGATGGCGGAAAATACCGTTAAGTACCTTACCAGGCTGGGTTACCAGCCTGATTATAAAACTTACCCTATGCCGCACAGTGTTTGCGATGAAGAGATAGAAGATATTTCCCGGTGGATACAGGACAGACTTTTATAACGCTTGCCGGAATACCCTACTGTAAAGTCTGCCCCTGGTAGCCATTGCTTAGGTCATTGCAGCCTTTTTCTGTGCTGCTCTTTTCTTTCTTGCAGCTGCGGCTCTTTTCTTTCGTGCAGCTTCTTCGGCCTTCATTTTTTTAGCCCATTCCCGCTCAAAAGCCTCAAGTGCTTTGGCTCTGGCTGCCAACTTTCGTTCGAATGGTTTTGCAGCCCTGAGATTAGCCTCCTTGTTTTTCATCAGACTCTTCGCTTCATTCAAGGAGTCTCCAATAATGGATGCAGCGGCTTTGGCCTTTTTCAGTTGATCATGAGCTGTTTTGGAGCTCGATTTTTGCGCTGCCTTGGCAGCCTTGGCAGCCTGGTTTTTTGCAGCAGCAAGTTTTTTTCTGGTTGCTTCCACTACCCGCTTGGCCTGATTATATTCTTTCTCATGGCTGGCAACGTAGTTATCCTTGGCTTTTACTATTTTGTCATGGACGATATGAAAGTCTTTTTCGAGCACTTCAACCAAATGTGGTTTTTTCATGGTAGCCATTATTTTTTCCTCAGGGAGTCTGACGTGTAATTAGGAATGAAGACTACTCATAATGCCCTGTATACAGCTTGTGTTATATCAATAAAATGCTTAAAGCCTGATTAAGTAAATAAAATTCGATTTATCCCGGGGAAAATACTTTTATGTCTTCAGTTATGTCCTTAGCTATCTTCTATAGACGATTTCAGCTTTTATTCGCATTACTGATTACTTTCATGCCAATCAGTCTCTGCGCCCAGAATATAGTGACCCGGGATCGGGTTCAGGGAGATCTTGAGGAGCGAGGTGACAACGTAGTCTACATGGGTGGTAATTTTGCTCAGGCTCCGGTAGATAACCGCGCTATTTCTCGGGATGTTGCTCTGCAGCCGGATCTGGATAATGGCAGTACTATTTATGATAACGCCTGTGCCGCCTGCCACGGCGAAACCGGTCAGGGTGCTCAGGGTCGAGGCCCGGCACTGAGCAGCACCCTGGATTTGAGCGAGATTATGTTGGTGGTTAACGATGGCAGGAATACCATGCCGGCATTTGATGTGTTTACTGACCAGGAACTGGTCGACATCAGTACTTTTGTGGCTGAGCAATTACACCAGTAACAATAACAAAAAGATTAACAAGACTGTGCGATTCCTTTCCATTATGCCAATCCAATATCAGGAAGACCTTAATTAGCTATTAGGCTATTGATATTAAAGGAATTATTTCTTTCCTGGCGCAGGCTTAAGGGGTAATCTGGTGCTCCCCTCAATAAGACGGGGCGCAACAACTGAACCAAGCTGAGAGGTAAGTCAACTTTATTGCCTTCCAAATTCGGTACAGTCAGAAGCTACCGGTGTTGAAAGATGTTTCATTGGAAGGAGGTAGCTGACTTCTGGAATTGACCTAACAGGTTTGCAGGCATGAAAGGGTATTGAGCAGGATACCTTTTCCCGGTTCTCCGGGCGCTTAATCTTTGTTTGGAAATATTATCAGCAATACTATGGAGCTGCAGAAACGATGAAGTCTGGTTTAGTTAATCGCGGTTTTATAAACCAGATAGCCGACGTTAATGCATACTTGAGCAGTTTTATGCTCGAAAATGCCATTGAAGCTGTCTATGTATATGATGAAGATTGTCGAATAGTTTATGTCAATGAGCTTGCTTTAAAAGACAGCGGCTACAGCAGGGCTGAATTACTGGAAATGAAAATAATGGATCTTGATCCTGTATTTTCACAACCCCCCATTAAAGCCTCAAAGTCTCCAGAATTTTTCTCCGAGAAATTATCTTTCAGGGCCCAACATAAACACAAAACCGGATACCTGTACCCGGTAGACATTTCGTTGGTGGCACTTGATTACGAAGACAAAGTTTATAACGCATTTTTCGCCCGGGAGATTTCCATGCTGGTAGAAGCAGAGGAATCGCTGGGACTTGTAGAAGAAAGTTTCAGAGTTATTGCTGATACTTCACCTGTCGCCCTGATCATAAGCCGTGTATCCGATGGACAACTTCAATATGCCAATCGCCAGGCTTTTGACCTGTTCAGGCAGAGTACCCGGGAGCTCACCGACGGCAATATTCTCGACTTGTTTAAACGCTACAGTAAAGACAACAGTGTTCTGTCAATTTTAAGCGCAGGGCATGATGTAAAAAATCATGAAATATATTTTCAGGAAAACAATAAGCCTGCCATGTGGCTGTCGCTAAGTACCAAAACGCTGGTGCTGGACAGACAAAAAAGTCATTTGCAGTGCCTTGCTTGATGTCACTGAAGCCCATGAACTTTCCAGTCAGTTAAGTTACCAGGCAACATATGATGAGTTGACAGGGCTGGTAAACCGACGTGAATTTGAAGAGCGCCTGCAGGAAACTATCGATCTAGCTCGCGAACAGAAAACGGAAAACGTTCTTTGTTATCTCGATCTTGATCAATTCAAGGTAATTAATGACACCTGTGGTCATATGGCTGGTGACGAAATGTTACGTCAGTTAGCCCAGGTCTTGCATCGCTGCATTCGACGCAGTGACACCCTGGCGCGACTGGGTGGCGATGAGTTTGCCATACTGCTGGAAAACTGTCCGCTCAAGAATGCCATAGTTACTGCAGATAATATTCGTCAGGTAGTACAGGAATTTCGCTTTGTATGGGAAGACAGTACCTTCAATATTGCTGTGAGCATTGGGCTAACACCGATCTCACAGGCAGCTGAATCTATTTCTGATGTCCTGCGCCGGTAAGAAACTTGAAAGAGGCCATGTTCATTTTGAATTACTGTTGCGCATGCGCGATCGCGAAGGAAACCTGGTTGGCCCTGAATCTTTCCTGCCTTCTGCTGAGCGCTATGACCTGGCAACACGAATTGATCGCTGGGTACTGGACGCCATGTTTAGCTGGTTCAACAAGTATCCCGAACAACTTGATGATCTGGAAATGTGTGCAGTCAATCTGTCAGGGCAATCCCTGAGTGATGAAAAATTTCTCAATGAAATCGTTGAGCAGTTATCCAGTTCAAACATCCCCGCAGGAAAAATATGTGTCGAAATCACAGAGACTGCGGCCATTCTTAACCTGGCCAAGGCAAGCCAGTTTATTAAAACATTGAAGCGCCTGGGTTGCAGTTTTGCCCTTGATGATTTCGGTAGTGGGCTTTCTTCATTTGCATACCTGAAAAGTCTGCCAGTGGATTTTGTCAAAATCGATGGTTTTTTTGTCAAGGATGTCGTGAATGACCCGGTTGATCTGGCCATGGTAAAAGCCATTAATGATATGGCCCACGCCATGGGCAAACTGACTATTGCCGAGTTTGTGGAAGATAAGGAAATATTACAGAAGCTCGTTGATTTGGGCGTGGATTATGTGCAAGGTTATGGTATTGCACAGCCGGCGCCCCTGATTAATGAATCAACAAGATAAACAACACAATTCAATCCAGCCCTTTATCCGTCTAGACCAGATCAGCCACACTTATGCGCAAGGATCCGTGCAGCATCGTGTGCTGGAAAAAGTGTCCCTGCATATCAGCAAAAGTGAAAAAGTCGCTTTACTGGGACGCAGTGGTTCGGGTAAATCCACCCTGCTCAACCTGATCAGCGGTATCGATCTGCCAGAACAGGGATCAGTAACTCTTAATGGGCGCAATATCTCCGCGCTCAATGAAACCCAACGCACCTTGTTCAGGCGTCGACATATCGGCTTCATCTACCAGTTTTTTAATCTGGTCCCCAGTCTGACGGCCCTTGAAAATGTTGCACTGATACTCGAACTCAATGGTATGGGGTCAGCATCAGCCCGGGAAAAGAGCATGGCGCTTTTATCCAGACTAAAAGTGGCCGACAAGGCAGCCAGTTTTCCCTCACGTTTGTCCGGCGGTGAACAACAACGTATTGCCATTGCCAGAGCATTGGTGCACTCCCCTGAAATCGTTCTGGCTGATGAGCCCACTGGTAATCTGGATGCAAAAACAGGTGAAGATGTACTGCAAGTGCTTCATGACATTCTTAATGAAAGTAACAGCTCCCTGTTACTGGTTACTCACAGTCTTGCGGTTGCGAGGACTGCCAGCAGGGTTCTGACTCTTGAAAACGGTGCCATCTCGGAGCGAGATGGTGATTTTGCCTGGTGACTTATATGAGTGCAAAGTGATCACCGGTACAGCATTACTTTGGCGTAGTGCGATGCGCTATGCCTTGCAACGGCGTTGGCAAACCGTATTGAACATACTGGGCATTACAGTCGGTGTGATGATGGTAGTGGCCGTTGATCTTGCCAATAATAGTGCCCGTGAAGCTTTCGATAAGTCTCTGGAACTTCTCAGTGGACAGATTACCCATCAGATAAGCGGCGGTTCCAATGGCCTGCCTGATGCGCTGTTTTCTCGCGTAAAGACTGAACTTGGCCTGCAAAAGGCCGCTCCTTCCCTGCGAGGTCAGGTAAGAGTCAATGGGCAGGAACTGACGCTGCTTGGTATTGATGTAATCAGCGAAGCGGCAATGCAACGTAGCCGTCCTGGATTGCCTGATCAGGTATTCGCGGTAACCGGCAATTTTATCGCAGCCGTAGGCAGTGACAGCAGCGTGGTTATGGAAGAAAGCCTCGCACAATCCCTGGGTCTTTCACAAGGCGATACTTTCAGTTTGCGTACCATGAATGGTTCACATGACGCTGAGCTTGTGGCCGTATTTCAAAGCCAGGATGAAGCGGCAACGGGTAATCTTATTCTCGCTGATATTGCCGCCGCACAAACCTTGCTGGATCGACCGGATCGTCTGGATAGTATCGATTTGACTCTGGATGACACAGCTGTCGCTCAGTTGCGAAGCTGGCTGCCTGCCAATCTTATGCTGGTTGAAGTCCAGGGTCGCAATGACAATTTGCAACAAATGAGCGAGGCTTTTCATATCAACCTGCTGGCCATGAGCCTGTTGTCTTTGCTGGTAGCCGGATTACTGATTTACAACACGGTGACCTTGTCGATTATTCAGCGTCAACAAACATTGGGAATATTCAGAGCCCAGGGCGTAACAAGACAGCAGGTTTTTACCCTGGTGATCCTTGAGAATGCTGCACTGGGTTTTATTGCCAGTGTGCTTGGTGTAGTAGCAGGTTTTCTGCTGGGTCGTTTTCTGGTTACCATGGTCACGGCGACAGTAGACAATTTGTACTTTGAGCTTCCTGTAACCACATTTTTTGTAGATCCCCGGGTGTTAGTGAAAGGCCTGGGGTTGGGCATGCTGCTAAGCATCGCTTCATCTCTCTTGCCAGCTATGCGCGCTGCCCTCAGTCGACCAGTCACCTTGCAGCATCAGGCCGCAGTCAATAGTGAGTGGCAGAAAAGGCTTCACTTGCTGGCCGTGCCTGGCATACTTTTACTGATTGGCGGCCGCGTGATGCTGATGCCGGAATACGGTTCACTGGTTACTGGCTTCGTTGCCCTGACACTGATGGTATTTGGTTTCTGCCTGCTGGTGCCTGGCCTGCTTTACTTGCTTTTACAGTTATTACTGATGATCAGCCAGCGCTGGATTGGGCTTTCCGGGGTTATGGCCCTGCGTAACGCCAGCAGTGCTATCAATCGAACCGGTCTGGCAGTGGCGGCCCTGTGCGTGGCAGTCTCTGTCACTGTCGGGGTTGGCGTTATGGTGGGTAGTTTTCGGGGCACGGTCATTGTCTGGCTGGAACAGTCACTGCCCGGAGATCTGCAGCTCACTGCAACATCAGCCGATACCTTGCAAGAGGGGTTTCCGGTTGAGCTCTTGGATGAACTTGCACGTACTGATGGCGTTGAGGGATTGTATTTTTCGGTTCTGCAAGATGTGGAATCAGAATTTGGCCCGTTGCGTCTGGGTGTCAATGCTATTCCTGCGCTTGAGAAGTTTTACCTCAAGGAAGCCACCGACACGGGTTTGAGTGATTTTGATACGGGACAGGGTATTTTTATTTCTGAGCCGCTGGCTTACCTGGAAAAAATCGAACTTGAGGATTCCATCAACCTGCTAACCGAAAATGGACTAAGACCATTTACAGTGAAGGGTATCTTTTTTGATTACACATCAGGCATTGGCATGGTGCAAATGCATGACTCTCTTTATGAACGATACTGGGCCAGCCAGGCGCCTACCCGCCTGACACTGGAAATCAAAAGGTCAAATGATGAAGAGTCTGTTCAAACGGCCGTTCGTGAAATCCTCTCCACTTATGGCAGTGGCTTTTCGCTGGTTTCAAACCGGCAGTTAAGAGAAATAACCCTGCAAATATTTGACAGAACATTTGCCATCACCAATGTGCTCAGATTTCTGGCGATCCTGGTGGCTTTTATTGGGGTAGTTTCAACCTTGATGGCCTTGCAGCTGGAACGACTGCGTGAGTTTGCCATTTTGCGTGCCACGGGCATGACGCCATGGCAAGTAAGTGCTCTTATTCTAAAGCAAACAGCAGTGCTGGGGTTTTGTGCCGGTGTGCTGGCATTGCCGCTGGGTTTGATGATGTCAGAGGTGTTAATTGACGTGATCAATCGGCGTTCATTTGGTTGGTCCATGCAGCACTTTTTACCGGAGTCGGTATTGATCGAGGGATTCTTGCTGGCATTGGTGGCGGCCCTGCTTGGCGGCGTTTATCCTGCCTGGCGTGCCGCCAAAATATTGCCTGCGATGGCGCTCAGGGAAGAATAGCACCAATAAAAAACTTCAGAGTGCAGTGTGCCTGGGGAGTTAAATGCAAAATAAAAGTGAAATTTTCGTAGGTCGGATAAGACCGGCCAGGTCGCCATCCGACGAAGATAATTCAAATCTACCATGAGGCTGTAGTGAATAAACGCTTTTTTTTAATTTCTCTGCTGTTGCTGGTGGCTTGCAGTAATGGAGAAGAGGAAAAAATCACACAACGACTGTCTGCTGCAGATGTGCTTGCCAGCGGTAATGTCGAGGGGTTTTTGCGTGCCAGTGAAGCACGCCGCTTTGAATTCCCACAGGACCATGCCGCTCATCCGGGGTTTCGAAATGAGTGGTGGTATTTCACGGGTAATGTGGAAACCCCGGCCGGCAGACGCTTTGGTTACCAGGTGACATTTTTTTCCAGCGCCATCAGACCCGAGGCTGATAATAGTTGCCTGGAAAACAACGCCTGGTGTACCAATACCATCTGGATGGGACATGCAGCAATCAGTGATATCAGTACTGAAAAACATATGGCGGCAGAAATTTTTTCGCGTCAGGAGCCCGGCCTGGCAGGTGCAAGGCTGGATCCGTTTCGAGTCTGGATAAATGACTGGCAGCTTTTTTCTACAGGCAATGACTTTCCCTGGGAGCTGGAAGTCATTACTGATGAGTTTGCCTTGTCACTAAGCCTGGCGGCCGAAAAAAGCCCCGTCCTGCAAGGAAGCAATGGACTCAGTCAGAAAACCCCTGAAGCAGGAAATGCCTCCTACTATTACAGTATTACCCGCATAGAAACCCGGGGGCAGATTTATCTCGATGGGCAGCGCCATGAGGTAAGCGGGACCAGTTGGCTTGATCGGGAATGGAGTACCAGTGCACTGGGTGAAGATCAAACGGGCTGGGACTGGTTTTCCCTGCAGCTCGATGACGGTAAGGAAGTGATGTATTACCAGTTAAGGGATACTAACGGTAATGCCCATCCCAGTAGTGGTGGCAACCTCACCAGCCTGATGGGAACACAAAGCGCAATCACGCCACAACAAATGCGCCTGGAGGAACAGGCTTTCTGGCAGGCACCTGATGGAAAGCAATACACGACCGGCTGGCATATGGTTTTCCAGGAAAATGACTGGTTGATACAGGCGGTGTTTGAAGATCAATTAATGGATGTGACGTTCCAGTATTGGGAAGGCGCAGTGGAAATACTTGATACCTCAAGTGGCACTGTTGTGGGACGTGGCTATCTGGAGATGGTCAGGTAATCAGGCTGGCGGCAGAATAAAACGCTAGCGCTTTCTTAACCAGCGCCGCAGTACCCGGTTCCACCACATGGTTGCCCCGGTCACAAACATCGCTGCCGGGGCCAGACCAAAGAATGCCCATACCGCTTTAACTGATTGATCACACAAGCCAGGGCCGTCACAGGGAAGGCCGATACCATTGACGCGGCCAAAATGCAGGAAAGCCAGCCAGTAGAGGATGCTATCGATCAGGCGCCGACCGGCATTCTCCTGTGTAACGGGCCAGACGCGATCAGCGAAAGCATGAAAGGATTCCGGGAAGCACAGATAAATTCCGCTAAGTGAAAATATGAGCAGAAAGCCGAAGCTCCAGAATCCCATCATGCTGTGCAAATCCCAGGTCAGTCTTTTCCAGCCAAGGTCTGTGCGCACGGTAATACTGCGACGCCATCGCGCCACTCCGGGCCACCAGATCACAATGCCGGTAAGTATGACCAGGGTAACGGCAATGGCAGCAACCCCGTTTACTTTTCGACCTGTTGGGCCGGCAAGAAAATTATCGTGAATCTGAATAAGGCCTGTCACCATGCTGACACCTGTCTCAACGGCACTGCCAACATCTTCGCCGGTACGGGGATCATACAAACGCTTTCGGACTTTATTATTCTGTTCCAGCCAGATGATGACTGCCTGGTCCCGATCGCCCGCCCGATAGAAGCGTGAAATCTTAAAGCCGGGGTTGCCCGCCACTGCTATTTCTTTTAACCGGGCATCACTTAACAGTGCATTGGTGGATGTGGAAAGTATCGGTTCAGGCGTAAATATGACATAGAGTTCATTTCGGTAAACCAGAACACTGCCGGTGATGCTGATGAAAAATATATACAAGCCCAGCCCGATACCACTCCATAGATGGATCTGGAAAAGAATGCGGCGAAAAGACATCTTTTGCGGATGTCTGAGCCAGCGCTGCCAGGCAGAAGTTGAATTTGTGTTACTCATCTCTGCATTATCAAGCCAATACATATCCCTGCGGTTTGCCTGAGATCAAATTGTTAAAGAATGCTGAAAAAAATCATCTTGTTTGTTCTTTTGGAAGACATTCTTGAATCTCTGATATTTTCCAAAGGCCAAGAGCTTTATCTGCGAAAGCGCCCTCATATTCGGTACATCCTTCATTAATGAGTTTGATAGGCTTGGGTAACATAAAAGGAGGAAGTTCCAGGTTTAAAGTACGCCATTGACCCGTAGCTATGTCATCGTTCTTATTTCTAGCTATAAATGTCGTTGTCAGAAGGTACTCGCTATTACTTGCACAAATATTATGAAGAGCATCCAAAATATCTTTGAATGATAAGTGTACTAGGCAATCTCGACAAAAAATCAGGTCTACTTTAGGCAAGTTATCATTGATCAAGTTGATTTTCTGGAAACTTTTACCATCTTTTCCATATTGCTTTGAGTTATTCTCAATGAGTGCATCAACTATATCTGCGCCAGTGTATTGGATATTGCTTACATCCATATTTTTCATCCAGTGAAAATCACCACATGGGATGTCAAGCATTGATACGATTTTATATTCGCTTAGCAGGGTTGGAAGTTCCTTGATTATTAATTCGGTTTGATGAATATCAGAGCCCAGGCCTGACACCGACTCTGTTCCGCCCCATCTATTATTTTGGTAAATGTTTGTAAAAACTGCTTCTGGGGGTTGGGATTTTAATTGAAAATATTCATACCTGTTACGCAACACTCTGTATAGAGATGGAAGTACGGGTATTCTTTTGGCAATTTTCCTCAATGTGTTCATTTTACTCCGGTAACTCCTTTAAATTCTGTCATGATGTAATTATGCAAGTTTATCCATTTCAATAACATAATAAGATTGTTTGTATTCCTGATATCCATCCTTATAGCTCAAACCCAATAGTGATTTCCCGCAAATATATTCCATAATATTCTGTATTTGCGCAGATACTTACATGATGCTGAATGCCGAAGCTATTAAGAGAGACGCGTCAAACCCCGTTTAGGTCGGAGACGTTATCTTTATTGATTAGTGTGGGATGGGAAATGCTGGTTACTGAGATTGCCACCCTTGAAGAGCCAGCCATCAGTTGGTGATTTATGGAGCGTATCGACAGTCAAGATAGATGTGGTAGTTATTGTATGGTCAAGAATAGAGGAAGAAATCAAAAGTGATATGAAAAAAAATACTACAGGTAGATCTTTGTTTGAGCATTGTTAGCCTTCAATTTCTCCAGCGCTTAATTTGACACAGGCTAGTCTACAGGCCGACTCTGTGCAGATCTAGTTTCCGTTGTTAATGGTTGTAGCTGTTGCCATGACTGTGGATTTTCGCTGTCGCGGACCATTCAGGGCAGTACCGATGAAGGAGTAGCGGACAAATTTCTCATAACTCCAGAATAACAGGGCGGTGCTGATGCAAAGGATCAACGGGAACTTGACTGACCAGTGCCA
>JAUHWU010000226.1 GCA_030427065.1 Gammaproteobacteria bacterium
CTAACCCAGGTGAGACGCCTGAAAAATTCCGAACCACCACCTCCTGAAAACAGTCCTGATCACGATGCACTGGGTGCGCAATACGATGCCCAATGTGCCAATTGTCATGGCGAAACCGGCCTGGGCACTGCCATCGCACCGTCTCTTATTTCCTGCGCCAACTGTAACAGCTTCACTTCGCTGCAAAGCTATATTCGTGACACCATGCCATTGGGCGACACCGGCGCTTGTGATGAAAACTGCGCTGCCAACATGGCGGAATTTATTCTGTCGGTACTCAACGCTCCCAGTCAGGCTATCAAATCGATCGATGGTCTTATACTGATGAGTGAAACTGAAGCGCTACGCAAAGCCAGCCTGAACCTGCTTAACAGATTGCCCACCAGTGATGAAATTAGGCGAGTACAAAATGATCCTGACAATGGCTTGCGCGATGCTGTTGAGGACATGATGGAAGAAGCCTTTCTTGATCGTGTCGCGGAAATTTTCAACCTTTATCTGCTTGCCAATAAATACCTCAGTTCAAACAGCTCCGAAGGTGGTATACGACTGTTAAACAAGGAAGACTTTCCTGATGCACGCTGGTTTGACCCTGATGAAAAGAATCGTGCTAAAGACTACGATATTACCCGCAACAACACCAATAACGCGGTGGCCATGGAGCCGCTGGAACTGATCAAGCACGTGGTCAGAAACGATCGACCACTATCGGAAATTCTCACCGCCAACTACCTCATGCTGAGTCCGTTTTCTGCGCGCAGCTATGGACTTGAAGGCCTGCGCTTTCAGGACCCGGAAAATCCTTTTGAATTTGTCCAGGCACGGATTCCAGGTATTCCCCATGCCGGCATTCTAACCTCACCCATGTTTCTGAATCGCTATCCGACCACCTTTACCAATCGAAATCGAGGGCGAGCCCGGGTCATCTATGACTATTTTCTTGATACCGACATTCTTGCCATCGAAGGTACACGACCTGGCAATGCGGTGGATATTGATAATGCGGTACCCACGGTCGATAACCCGGAATGCTCCAAGTGCCATTCGGTACTGGATCCGGTGGCCTCCCTGTTCCAGAACTGGACTGACCGCGGTTCCTATCGCCCCAGTCGCTTAAGTAAATATGGCTGGTTCAGTGATATGGAAGTTCGCGGATTTGCCGGCAAACCCATGCCACTGAAGGGTAATATCGACAGTTCCCTGCAGTGGCTGGCCGGTGAAATTGCCAAGGATCCGCGCTTTGCCAAGGCCATGGTCAGAATCATGGTACGCGGCCTGACCGGCAAGGAACCCATGTTATCCCCGGGGGAAAATGCTGCTGGCCCCGGAACAGCTACACCGCAAACTTTCTGCCGTGACTGGCCTGCAGTGGCGCGGCAGTCTGGATAATTATCACAAGAATATTGAAAAGGACCGGGAAGCCCGACTGTTGAATAAAAGCCGCTATTTCCAGCAAATCTATGGTGGCATTGACTCGGATAATGTCGACAGGCCCCTGACCGATCCCAATGGCCTGATGGGCGCCGTCCAGTTCCGAATGGCAAACGAAATGGCCTGCTACACCGTCCCCAATGAATTTCTCAACCAGCAACTTGGCAAGGACGGTGACAATATCCTATTCCCCTTTGTCACACTGGCCAGCAAACCCTGGTATGAAAATGGTGACCCCTACCCCAAGGGACTGGAAGCCATCCGAAAGAATATTCGTTACCTGCACGGGCTTCTGCTGGGCGAGGAACGCAATTATGACGATCCGGAGTTTTCCTAAACCGAGGATCTGTTCATGGACGTCGTCGCACTGGGTCAGGCAGAAATCGCCGCGGCTGAAAAGAAGTGGGAAGTGAGTCGACTGCCCTCCTACTGCAAACGCAATCGTGACCTTAACAGTGGTGAAGACCTGCGCGATGAAGACAAAGACATTGATAACAGATTAAGCGAAGACCCGGATTACATTATTCGCGGCTGGATGGCCGTGGTGGCCTATCTGCTGGCTGATTACAGGTTTGTCTATGAATAGGAAACTCGATAGAAGAACATTATTAAAGTTGATGGGTGGCACCTGCTTCGCGGCCGGAATGCCCATGTCCCTGACTCCAGCCTATGGCGCAGATCCGGATCGCTTCTGGGTTATGGTCAATGCGGGAGGCGGCTGGGATCCAACCTTGTTTATTGATCCCAAGGGCAATACACCGCGTGCCGATGGTCGCGGTCCGGTAAATAACTTTTCCCGAAATGTCATCAAGCGCGCTGGCAATATTACCTACGTAAGCGGCTACGCTGAAGACTCCGAAGTTCCGGACCCCGGATCACCCGGTCACCTGAATACTTTTTTCCAGAAACATTATTCACGCTTGCTGGTAATTAATGGCATTGATACCCAGACCAACAATCATGACGCTGGTTCCCGTTTTATCTGGAGTGGCAAGATAGAAACCGGCTACCCCAGCTTCGGCGCACTGGTAGCTGCTGCCACAGCACCGGAACAACCGCTGTCCTTTATTTCCAATGGTGGCTATGACTTTACCGCTTCCCCGGTCGCCCCCGCGCGTGTCGCCGGATCATCCACCTTTCAGCAACTGGCCTATCCCAATGCCGCGTCTCCCCAGAATGAACCGGAAAAACGTAATCCCTATTTCATTGACAGTGTTTACGACAGAATAGAAGCGGCCCGTTCAGCGCGGCTGGGTAGACTGCTGCGACGCTCCACCCTGCCGCTGGAAACACGACAGCTGCAACAACTGCAAACCGTGCGCAGCGAAGATAACAATCTTAATCGCCTGGTAGACGCCCTGCCCGAGCGCGTCTCCAGTGGACTTGAGGGACAGGCTGAAGTGGCCGTGGCGAGTTTTACCAGCGGGCTTGCGGTGAGTGCAAATCTTTCCATGGGCGGCTTTGATACCCATGGTAATCATGATCGCGACCACGTGCGTCGCCTGACCGAATTATTATCAGGGATTGATCATTTATGGGAACAGATAGAATCTGCCGGACTGCAGAGCAAAGTGACGGTAATGATAGGTTCCGATTTTGGCCGCACCCCTTTTTACAACTCCAATCGCGGCAAGGATCACTGGAATGTCACGAGCATGATGGC
>JAUHWU010000072.1 GCA_030427065.1 Gammaproteobacteria bacterium
TACCATTAAATACTTATTCTTGTTTATTTCTTGACCCAGTAGTACCCCCCCAAAAAAATCCAATAAATCCTATCCTTATCGCCACGAATCGTCGGATGGCGGTCTTCCTGACCTTATCCGACCTGTTTATCCTCGGAAGAATAAACATTGATTACTGTCCACGTAAATATAGGATATTTACCTGAAGGTTATTACGGAACCCTTCCGGTTCGCCTCCCGCCGTACCTGCACCGCCCACCTTTATCCTTTTTCCTTTATCTTTTATCCGTTTTTAGAACGCTCAACAAAATCCGAATAAATATATTTCAGCCTCGACGAGTAAAAACGTCGGATGCGCTGCGCTTATCCGACCTACGGTTTTTTTCCGATTTCAATACGCATTTTTGTTGATGAATCCTTTCCAGATCGTCATAAAAATAATCTTCAGATCCAGAAAAATCGACCAGTTCTGCAGGTATTCCATGTCGTATTCGATGCGTTTCTGCATTTTTTCGTCGGTGTCGGTTTCGCCGCGCCAGCCGTTGACCTGGGCCCAGCCGGTGATGCCGGGTTTGACGAGGTGGCGCAGCATGTAGCCGTCGATGGATTTGCGGTAGAGCTCATTGTGGGCGACAGCGTGGGGGCGTGGACCGACGATGCTCATGGAGCCTTGCAACACGTTGAAAAACTGGGGCAGTTCGTCAAGCGAGGTGCGGCGCAGGAAGGCGCCCAGGGGGGTGATGCGGGCATCGCCTTTTGAGGCCTGTTTGATGGTGTCGCCGTCTTCGGTGACGGTCATGCTGCGGAACTTCCAGACTTCGATCTCATTGCCGCTTTGGCCGTAGCGCCGTTGTTTGAAAAGGACCGGGCCGCGGGAAGTAAGTTTTATCGCTATGGCGATCAGCAGCATGGGGATGGCAATAACCAAAAGAATAAGGGTGCTCAGGGTGATATCCAATACCCGTTTTAATATGGCCTCCAGGTCATCCATGGGCGCTTCATAGATACTGACGATGGGTATAGCCCCTATGTGGGAAGATCGGGCATGCATCATTTTGAAGGTAAACAGATCGGGGACCACATGGACTGGAATGGAAGTATCAGCCAATTCCTTGACCAGGCGGTTAATCAGCTCTTCGGCTTTCATGGGCAGGGCGACGTAGATCTCATCATACAGATTGCTTTTTGCGCCCCGGATCAGGTCATCAAAATTACCGCTGGAGGTGGCATCCATATTCAAGCCGGCATCTTCTCTTGCCTTTTTACGATCATCAAAAAAGCCAGCCACCACAATCCCCATCCAGTCATTGCTTTCAAATTCATGGGCCAGGCGTTGCGAGGCGATGCCATTGCCAATAATGGCCACACTTCGGATGTTGTAACCGCCCTGACGAAAATGTCTGAGGATGGCGCGGATAATGATGCGTATTGCCATCAGGGTAAGAGGTAGCAGTAACCACCAAGTGCCAATTTCAAGGCGAGAGAAAGTAGCCGTGGTTTTGCTGGCATAGGCAATCAAGAGCAATCCAAGAATCATCCCGATCAGCGCAAGGAACAGGGTTTCAAATTCTTCCCGCAGGGTCGAGGAGCGCCAGGATCGGTAAAGCGTGAAGACATTAGCCATCAATAAAAACAGAATAACTGCAAGTAGCACCGCCAGTAGATCAAGCGCATTAAACCCTGTGCGTCCATAGAGAAATTTGGCCAGCGGATAAATGGCAATAATGGCCAGTATATCCAGACCTTTATGGATCAAGGTAAGCGTTCTGCTATGTTGTTTTAGTAAGCCGCGAGCCATGGGGTTCTTTTCACTATCCTTGAGAGAGTCGGATCTAAAGCCCTTTTTTAAGGGGGGGATAAAGGATAAAGGATAAAGGAGGAAAGATAAACAGTAAGTTTGATAGAAAAGTTAAAGAAATCAGGAGGATACAAAGTGAATTTCGGGGAGGGATAATGTTCAGTGCTTGAAGCCAGGTAAGAGTTTTTAGTACTCTTCGGTGCCGTAAACCAACTTGATTATCTAATGAACACCATGACAGACCGTCGAAGCAAATTCCTGATTCCCTTATTGTTGATGTTGAGTGCCTTTGGTTGTCTGGCTCAGGAAGAGTCTGCTGCGCCGGAGTTGTCTCAGGTAGCACTTGTCACCCAGCAACTCCAGAAAACCATTTCCACCTGGGCCGGTGCCTGGCAGGCGCAGTTACCGGATCCTTATATTGCCCATTACACAGCGGATTATTTCCCCGGGAACTTTCCCAACCGGGATCAGTGGTTGGCGGACAGGCGCGTTAAATTAACTGAACCTGCGTTTATTAAAATACGCCTGCTTGATTTTGAGTTGGTGTCACTGGTGGAGAATACGGCTAGCGTGCGCTTTACCCTGGTTTATGAGCGGCCGGGGTATGGGGATGAGACTTATAAGGAAATGGTTCTGCGGAATGTTGGAGGGGAGTGGTTGATTGAGGATGAAATGAACCTTGGGATAAAGATTAGATAAAAGATGCAGGAGACAGGATGCAGGATGCAAGAGGAAATATTTAGAGGAAAAAGGATAAAAGATAAAGGATAAAGGTGGGCGGGGCAGGTACGGCGGATAGGAAAGTGTTCCGTAATAACCTTCAGGTAAATATCCGATATTTATGTGGACGGTAATCAATGTTTATTCTTCCCAGGATAAACAGGTCGGATAAGCGCAGCGCATCCGACATGAATTCCCAACTATAACCGAATAAATACACTCCAGTGTTGTAGGTCGGATAAGCGCAGCGCATCCGACATGAAACCTCAACAAAATCCAAATAAATATATTACAGCTCCGACGGCAAAAACGTCGGATGACGGCCGGAGGCCTTATCCGACCTACGAAGTTACAGACCTGTGATTATTGGGGTTTGAAGGCCTCGCTGTTTTTGTGCCATGGCCAGGCGGTTTTTATGATGCTTTCGATATCGGTATAGGCGGGTTGCCAGCCTAGGGTGTTCTGGGCCAGGGTGGAGTCTGCTACCAGGACTGGGGGATCGCCGGGGCGGCGGTCGCAGGGTTTGTATTCAATTTTTTGTCCGGTGACGGCTTCAGCGGCTTTTATTACTTCCAGTACACTGAAACCTTTACCTATACCCAGATTGAAGGCGTGGTAGCCCGAATTACTCTGTAGGTATTCGCCGGCCAACAAGTGGGCTGAGGCGAGGTCGTTGACGTGGATATAGTCACGAACGCAGGAGCCATCGGGGGTTTGGTAATCGGTGCCGAAGACATTTAAGGTCAGCTCTCCACCTGAGGCCACTGACTTGAGGATGTTGGGGATCAGGTGGGTTTCCGGATTGTGTTTTTCACCGATGCTTGCTGAGGGATCGGCGCCTGCGGCGTTGAAGTAGCGCAGGCAGACTGAATCCATGCCATAGGCTTGCGCATAATCCAGCAGAATCTGTTCTACCATCCATTTACCGCGCCCGTAGGGATTGATGGGGTTTTTGGGGTGGTTTTCGTTGATGGCTTGCTGTTCGGGATTACCATAGACGGCGGCGGTTGAGGAAAACACCAGGCGCTTGTGGCCGGTTTGTTTCATGGTTTGCAGCAGGTTCAGGGTTTGCGCTACGTTGTTCTGGTAATAGCTCGCAGGATCCTTGACGGATTCTCCTACCAAAGAGAAGGCACAGAAGTGCATGACCAGATCGTAGCTGTTGACTTTGAGCACGGATTCCATGAACGCCAGGTCGCCGATATCCCCTTGGTGAAATTCGAATCCGGCGATGCTTTCCTGGTGACCTGTGACCAGATTATCGACGATAGTGATTTGATGGCCAGCGTCGGCAGCGGCTTTGGCGATATGGGAGCCGATGTAGCCGGCGCCGCCGCAGATTAGGATTTTCATTTTTTTCTCTTTTAGTTTTTACTGGCTGTTCTAGTTTAACAATTTTTTTAGCAGTTATTGGGGTGTTGGGAAGATAAAGGAAAAAGGAAAAAGGATAAAGGTGGAAGGCAGAGACAAGAGGCAAGAGGCAAGAGGCAAGAGACAAGCAAGAAAAAGTGTCGTAGGTCGGATAAGGTCTGGAAGACCGCCATCCGACATGAACCCCCAACAAAACCCAAATAAATAAACCCCAGCTCCAACGACAAGAAACCGCCACAAAAGCTAATTAAATAATTTCGAGCTCTGACGATTAAAAACGTCGGACGCGCTGCGCTTATCCGACCTACATTATTTGATCCAGGATTATTGGGGTTTAGATTATTACGATTGATTCATCATGGGGTTGATGGCGTGGACTACTACCCCTTCTATTAATAAATCCAGATCTTCATTTAGTGACACTGACGGGTAGCTGGGGTTGGCGGCTCTTAGCAGGCGGTGTTCTATGTCCAGGATTTTGCAGGTGAGTTCGCCGTTGATGGCGGCGATGACGATGTGGCCGGTTTTCGGGGTGATGGATTTGTCGACGACCAGCAGGGCGCCGTCGAGGATGCCGGCTTTGGTCATGGAGTCACCGGAGGCGCGGGCCAGGAAGGTGGCGCTGGGGTGTTTGACCAGGTATTCATTCAGGTCGAGGCCGGCTTCGATATAGTCGTCCGCTGGGGACGGGAAACCGGCGGGGACGCTGGCTGAGAAGAAGGGGAGGATGACGGAATTTATGGATTCGCTGGGAAGTAGACGCTGTATTTTCATGATGGTGCCGACCTGGATTGGTTTGATAGTTTACAAGTGAGGAGGGGAAAAGGAAAGATGCAGGAGACAGGATGCAGGATGCAAGAGGAAAAATTAGAGGGAAGGGATGAAGGATAAAAGCGGATAAAGGATAAAAACGGATAAAGGATAAAGGAAAAAGGATAAAGGTGGGCAGGGCAGGTGTGGCGGGAGGCGAAAATAAAGATGCAGGATGCAGGATGCAGGATGCAGGAGGAAAAATTAGGGAAAGTTTTGTAGGTCGGATAAGCGCAGCGCATCCGACGTGAATCCTCCACGAAAACCAAATAAATGGATTTCAGTGTCGTAGGTCGGATAAGGTCTGGAAGACCGCCATCCGACGTGAATCCTCCACGAAAACCAAATAAATGGATTTGAGGTCCGACGGCATGCAATGTCGGATGCGCTGCGCTTATCCGACCTACAATAGTTCGACCTACGGTAATTCGAGCAGCGGGCTGCATTCAAAAACCTGGGGAAATTTACTAGGTATCCGGAAAGTGGTATAAAACGCTTTTCTTCGGATGGCATTGGTCCGGAGCAGCAATTAGATGGCCACGCTTGTTTGCAGTCAGGGCTGTTCTGGGTAGTATTTAATGAACAAATTCATCGCCTATCTTTATTCCTTTCTCGATTTTAATCGTTACCCGGGTCGTTATGATGCGCGGCAGCGGCATGCGATTACTACCATGTTTCTGCTTAGTGGCCTGTATTGCGTCATTGCGCTGTTTTTTCTGTTGTTTTTTGGGCTGCAGTCGCTGGCGCTGGGGCGGGACGCTTATGCCTTTGTGCTGCTGGGGTTTGCGGCGCTGACGGTGTGTGGTTACTGGCTGGTGTGGTATCTGGGTTACTACCCCTGGATCAGCCACATGATCATCGGGCTTTATGGCCTGCTGTGTCTGTGGCTGTTTAATAACGGCGGCGAGCAGGGCACCGCGCCCATGTGGTATCTGCTGTTTCCGGTGCTGGCCTTGTTTCTGCAGGGGCATTTGTTCGGCATGGTGTCCATTGGCGTGCTGATGGGGGTGACTTTCGTGTTGGCCAGCACCGATCTCTTTGGCCTGGATACCTATCCTTACAGTGATGCATTCATGCAGCGGCTGGTGGCGGTGTATATTGCGATTACGGCGCTGACTTATTTATTTGCCTACTTTCGTCATCAGAACGAAACCCAGCTGGCGAAGATCAATGAGCAGCTGGAAACCATGTCCAATACCGATAAATTATCGGGCCTGTTGAACCGTCGAGGCATGGAGGAACGGCTGGATGATATGATGCAGACCCATGCCCGTTTTCAAACACCGTTTAGCCTGATCATGATTGATATCGATGGCTTCAAACGGATCAATGATGAATATGGCCATCTGTTCGGCGATTATGTGATTCTGGCGATTGCGGAATTATGCACCAGGAATATGCGCAAAATAGATGATGTGAGTCGCTGGGGCGGCGATGAATTTCTGTTATTGATGCCTGGTACCGGCGCGCAAGGGGCAGAGGTCTTTGCAAATCGTCTGCGTGAGGCGATTAACAAGTCACCATTCACTCTGGACGGTAACAGTATTCAGGTGACTACCAGCTTTGGCATTTGTGAACACAAGGGTGCGAAAATAATTGAGAAAACCATTAGCAAGGCGGATGACTTTCTTTATCTGGCCAAACAGCGGGGCGGCAATTGCGTGATAGCGAAAAAGGCGGAGGCAGAATAAGACTCGTCTTTAATAGTCGTTAGTCTTGTTTTGGTGTTCTTTTAGTTGAGTCCGGTTTAGTGTTCTTGCAGCTTATCAAATAAGGTCTTGTCCATTGTGCTGGCGGCGCCGTCGGTCTTACTGCTGACCACATGGTTACCATTGTCCCGCGCCGCGCTGCGCAGATTCTCTTCCGCGCTGGCGATGGCTTCCTCAAGGTCATCGCTGATCTCGATGATACCGATGCTCACTGTAATGGAACCCACCATAAAGGTCTGACGGCGGATTTCCTCACGAATACGTTCTGCCATCAGCCCGGCTTCCACCAAATTACACTGTGGCATCATGGCCAGCAATACATCGCGTTCCCAGCGCGCAGGAATATCCACGTTGCGCAAAGTTCCCATGAGTATTTCTGTAATTTGATCAATCAGTTTATTACTGTATTCGGTGCCATAACGCTGATGAATGCGTTCGGTGTTATCCATCTGAATGGCCATCAGGCAGAAAGGGCTCTGGTAACGCTTGAAGCGGTTATGTTCCAGGCGTAGCAGACGTTCCATAAAGTTGCGGTTGCACAGGCCGGTGAGCAGATCCACATGAATGATCTGCTCGATGTCCTCATCGCTGACCAGCAGTTCACGTTCGGCTTTTTCCCGAAACCAGGCGAACAGGAATGACAATACCGAGATAATGATATAGACACTGTAGATACGCGACATAAAAACGAAGCTGTAGCGCTCATTGGAGAAACCAAACGCTCCGGTATCCTGAATGACAAGACTGATCAACAGCAGCGACAGGACACTGATGGAGCCCAGACGAATGCCCTGCAGAAACACGGCAACAACGGGAAAGACAAAATAATACAGAGGCCCGGTGTTTTCAGTGCCGCCGGAATAAAACAGAAACAGACACAGGGCGCCCATCAGGGCAACCACAAAATGACGGGCCAGATGCAGCTCGCCACTAAACCAGATGGCGCCATAGATGATGCCCGTGGCCAGGGCAAAACCCAGGATGGTCATGGCGTAGGCATTTTCACTGCGCATAAAAGCCGCAATACTGAAGATCAGCAGGGCGGTCACGGCTACCAGACAGTAAAGGCCACAGAGCAGAAATTCCGCCCAGCTGTTATCACGTTGCTTGGCGCTAAGTCGCTCCAGCACAGCGTCCGGCACATACCAGAGTGATTCCTGTGAATTCATCATCATTCCCTAGGCGGGGTTCCCGATTATTATTCGTTTTTCGGGCAACCTGCATGCAGCCACTTATCCATATTCTGTCAATCAGGGTAAGCGTGCAGGACTATGATGGACAGTAGCACCGTCCCTGTGTGCGGCCTTTGAAGGATCTAGTAGCGTGGAATATTGTAAATAGTCAATAAGTCCATGAAAAATTGCCGTATTTTGTGTTTTGGATATAGCATTTTGCTACCAGTGAAATGGTGCTGGTTATGAGAGAAGAAGAGAGAGTTGGGAGAATATAAGCCCGCAAAGAGAGTAATAGAAAATTTATTCAGTAATAGCAAGATCAAAGAAGAAAGTCGTGCCTTCCTCTTCAGTGGAATTAAAATCCATGACGCTGCTGTGTTGTTCAAGGATTTTCTGACTGATGTACAAGCCCAGGCCGCTGCCTTCCTTGGCTCGCTTGTCGCTGGAGTCGGTCTGATAGAACTTGGAAAAGAGCTTTTTCTTTTCCGACAGGGGCAGCACATCGCCCTTGTTGTTCACCAGAACGCGGACTTTTTTATCTGTGAGTACATCAATGAATACAATGACTGTGCCATTATGCTCGGAAAACTTGATGGCATTGGAGAGCAGGTTGGTAATTACCTGAAAGATCCGGTCCGGGTCAATTTTCACCATGGCCTGCTCCGGCATGGCGCCGGTAATGACATTGATATTGTACTTTTGCGCATAGGACTCATTGGATTGAATAACATCCTGAATAAGCCTGCACAGATCCACTTGCTTGAAATGATACTCAATTTGGCCGGAGTCCAGTTTCTCCACATCGAGAATATCGTTGATCAGCAATTGCAGGCGATCGGTATTCTTCATGGCAATATTGAGCATTTCCTGGGTCTTTTCCGGATTGTCTTTCAGAACGCCGGCGGCCAGTAGTCCCAGAGAGCCTTTAATAGACGTGACGGGTGTGCGTAATTCATGACTGACAATGGAGACAAATTCGCTTTTTAACCGTTCGTTCTCTATTTCCAGCGTAATGTCCTGGATCAGCGAGATTACCCCGATCACCTGGCCGCTATTGCTGACCAGGGGGGTGTTGAACCATTCGCAGAACAATGGCACGCCATCCTTGCGGCAGGTCTGCTCGATATAATGATTGCCGCCGGTCTGATCCAGCAGTGTCTGCCAGATTTCCCTGGCGGACTGGGTGGCCTGTACCGGCACAATAAGCTCCTGGGCGCGTTTACCCAGGGCTTCTTTTTCAGTGTAGAGAAACATGGATTCGGCAGCAGGGTTCCAGGCCACCACTTCCCCCTGTTTGGTCCATTCAATCACCGCCATCGGCGTATCCTTGATGAACAGGGTCAGTCGTTGCTGGGATTTGCGCAGTTCTTCTTCACGGTGTTCGGCATCAATGGTGAGTTCAATGGAGTGCCTGATGGTCAGGAAGATACGATAGGCGCTAAGACATAGCAGTATCATCAGTGCCAGCATCATCCAGAACATATGCTCTGTTTCACTGCTTTCCCGGCTATACAGGCTAACCAGAATCGGTACAAAAATCATCACCTGGAAAGGAATGGCCAACTCTACCCTGGGTGACAGGGTAGTGGTGGCAAAGGACGCAATACAGGCAATCATCAGCGCCAGCGTGACCTGCAGGCTGACACTTTCAAAAACAAATAACAGATAACCACTGCTGCCTACCGCCAAGGCCATAAAACCGACACCCAGCAGGAAATGCAGATACCATCTGTAGCATTTCCCGGGTGGATCCAGGCTGGCATTTTTGAAAAACAGGTATTGCATGAAGCGCAACAGACTGACCGCCAGCATCAGCACCACCCACACCAATAATCTTTCCGGTGACACGATGCCACTGAAGATATACAGCGCTATATAAGCACCAAAAAGATTGGCTAACAGGCTGTTGGGAATACCGCCGTAGAGAATTTTTACCTGTTCGCGTAACAGCAGGATATTTTTCTCACGAAATGCTTCGAACAAAGTTAACTCCAGGAAAGACTACCCACAAAGGGCATGACGAGCCGATTTTTGCCTATATCGGGAGTTTATCTGTTTTCTGCCATTTTACCCAAGTACCATATCACTTCCCTGCGTGCCCAATGCCTGTGCTTTGTAATACAATATCTTTTAATTAATCAGGTAGAACGAAATTTTCAGCAGAGGAACAGATTCCGATGGACCCATTAAAACGTATCATGCATGTAGAGGATGACGAATCTATTCGCATGATTACCAGCATTACCCTTGAATCTGTCGGTAACATGGAAGTCAGAAGTTGTGAAAGTGGATTTCTGGCCCTGGACCAGTTTGAAGAATTCAAGCCCCAGGTTATCCTCATGGACGTCATGATGCCCGAGCTGGATGGCCCTGAAACCCTGGAAAAGATGAAAGCCCGCTTTGACCTGTCATCCATCATGGTGCTGTTTATAACCGCCAAGGTGCAGGACGATGAGATCGCGCATTTCAAAGCCATTGGTGGTTTTGATGTGATAGAAAAACCCTTTGATCCAATGACGCTGTCGGACAAAATCCTGGCGTGTTGGAAAGCCTGTCATGGTGGTTGAAAGCCTGATGGTTATAGGAAAGCGGATGAGGGCGCATGAGGGCGGATAAAGGATAAAGGATAAAGGTGGGCGGTGCAGCGAGGCGGCAGATACTACAAAAAAGTTGTAGGTCGGATAAGCGTAGCGTCATCCGACATCAAAGCAGCATACGCCGAAATTTTTAAGGGATATGTCCGGGTTCATGTCGGATGACGGCCTTGTCGGCCTTATCCGACCTACGGGTATTGGCGTTAACTGGAAGTGGCGGTTTTAGCAGTTGTAGGTCGGATGAGCGTAGCGTCATCCGACATTAAGGCTGATAAAGGAAAAAAGATAAAGGAAAAAAGATAAAGGAAAAAGGAAAAAGGAAAAAGGAAAAAAGTGAGCGCGCTCTTTTCGCTTGTCCACTTAATGTTTCATTTACGAATGCACCCATTTACACAAGCAGAAAAAATAAATACGTGTCAGATAATCTAATGCAGTCGATCAATATAACTCACGAGGATGAAGCGGATCCTGTTGTCTATATCGTCGATGATGTTGAACAGGTTCAGGATGTTGTGCAACTTATCCTGGAAAAAGAAGGTATCCAGTCCCTAACCTTTAATTCTGGTGAAGAATTCCTTGCCCAGAACGTCATTAGTGAAGTGGGCTGCCTGTTGCTGGATAACCAGATGCCTGGCATGAAGGGCTTGCAGGTTCAGACAGAGTTGTTGAAACGAGACAATCCCATTCCGATTATTTTTATCAGTGGTGACAGCCGCTATAACGAAGTGGCGGATGCGGTGAGGGATGGCGCATTTTATTTTTTACAAAAGCCCTTTGCCCGTACCGAATTACTGTCTCTGGTGCGTGAGGCGATCGACGCCAGCAAAACGCTTTCCCGGCGAAAGCAGCAGTCCAGGCAGTACCAGTTATTGCTGAAAGAACTCACCGCTCGGGAACACGAAGTTTACCGCCTGGTCACCGAAGGTCTCACTAACAAGGCCATTGCTGATTCCCTTAATATCTCAAACGGCACCGTAGAATTTCATCGTGCCAATATGATGAAAAAGCTGAATGCCAGATCGTTTGCGGATTTGATGGAGATTAGAAAAGCGGATAAAGGATAAAAGATAAAGGATAAAGGTGGGCAGGATAGAGAAGGCGTCAGGATTGGCGCCTTTTTTTTGGATACAGGATTCAGGATGCAAGGAAGGCGGATAAAGGATAAAAGATAAAGGATAAAGGTGGGCGATACAGGTATGGCGGGAGGGGAGCCTTGCAAGGTTCCGTAATTATCTTCAGGTAAATATCCGATATTTATGCAGACAATGACATACTTCTATCCATCCCAGGATAAACAGGTCGGATAAGCGCAGCGCCATCCGACGCAAAAGCTACCTGTAGCTAAATTTTTAAGGTCAATACCCGCGTCCAGGTCATTTGTCGGATGACGGCCTTGCAGGCCTTATCCGACCTACAATACACTCACCATTTCCCATTTCCCATTTCCTTTCAACCAGTGTTCCGGTCTTCAAGGGTCCCTTTTTTCTTTAACCAATGTACCGGCCTTCAATGGTCACCTTTTTCCTTTATCTTTTATCCTTTATCCGCTTCTATCCGCTTCTATCCGCTTTTCTAATCTGCGCAATTAATACATTTTTCAGCAAACGGAATGGCTTCCAGGCGTTTTTCACCGATGGGTTTGCCGCAGGTGATGCAATCAAAATAATTGCCGTTCTCGATACGGGCCAGCGCATGCTGAATCTGGTTTAACTCCATGCGGCCTTCTTCATCCAGCGCAAGAACCAGTTCGGCGTTTTCCATTTGCGTGGCCTGCTCACTGAACTTGGCACTCACAGGCTCATCTTTTTCATAGATATGTTTATGGGTTCGTTCAACCCGTGACATTAATTCCTGCTGTTTGCTCAACAAGGCGGCTTTTGCACTTTCAAGATCCATTACTTACTCCTGTGAATGACTTGGATTTCATGTTCTGTGTTTACTATAAAGTTTGTTGACTGTTGGGGGCTTGAGAGAGATCAATGATTCAAGCGGATAAAGGATAAAGGAAAAAGGATAAAGGTGAGCGATACAGGTATGGCGGGAGGGGAATGTTGGAAGGGTTCCGTAATTACCTTCAGGTAAATATCCCGTATTTATGCGGACAATAACATATTTCTATCCATCCCGGGATAAACAGGTCGGATAAGCGTAGCGCCATCCGATGCAAAAGAAGCCATCACCGAAATTTTTTTAGGGTATGTCCGGGTTCAGGTCATACGTCGGATGACGGCCTTGCAGGCCTTATCCGACCTACAATACTTATTCGACCTACAGTACGTTCATCAATCACCATTTTCCCTTTAACCAATGTTCCGGCCTTCAATGGTCACCTTTATCCTTTTTCCTTTATCTTTTATCCGCCCTAACGACTTTGATAAACCCCAAAATGCACAAACGGCGCGACGGCTTTCTGCCCCGGTGACACATTCTGTGGTACCTGGTGTCTGACCGGAGGCAGGCTTTTCAGGTACATGGCTATGGAATTGGCATCTTCGTCGTTGATGTTGGCGTAGCTGGGCCAGGGCATGACGGGCAGGGTGCGCGAGCCGTGGTTGTCGATGCCGGCCTGAACCATGGTGACGATCTGGGCGATTGACCAGGAGCCGATGCCGGTTGCCATATCCGGGGTGAGGTTGGAGGGGTAGACAATGCCGGGATTGGGCTCCTGCATGGGGTTGGAATACGCAATGCCGGTGCTTGATCCGGCCAGCAGCTGATCCTGTCGTGGCAGTCCCACCAAAGCACCATTGGTGTGGCAACTGCCACAACCCAGCAGCCCGGTAAGATATTTGCCTTTCGCTACCCGGTCTGCCGGGTAATTAGTTTGTGCTGCCGGTTCAGGGGATTCCAGGATAGTGCTGGGCGTAAGCTGTTCGTAGTCTTTCAGGGGATTGAAGGTATTGCTGCATGCGCTCAGTAATAATGCGCATGGTAGCAGGGATAGTAGCCGGGATTGTAGCAGGGTAAGTCGCAGTCTGGTCATGATAAGTCCCTTTGATTACAGGATGAATTTTGCACAATAATAACGTGATTTTAGCCGGACAGAGCTTGATAATGCTCAAATAGTCGTGTTTTCAGCAAGTGCATGAACTGCTACGCAGGGTAACACGTACTTTGTTATCATAGGGGCAATACGCAAATCAGCAGACCCGGCTTTCTCAGGCAAAATGGTTTTAGTAATTCATTGATAGCCAGTATGAGCCATATTTAGACATAGACAGACAGACCGATACAAGGGACAGGAGAGACACCGTGGAAAGACGACAATTTTTAAAAGGCACAGCACTGGGCACCGGCCTGGTGATTGGTTTTCATATTCCGGTTAAAAATGCCATGGCCCAGTTTGGCCCAGCGCCGAGCAGCTGGCCAACCAATGCCTTTGTGCGTATCGCACCTGACAACAGCGTAACCGTCATTTCCAAGCATACCGAGATGGGCCAGGGTATTTATACCGGTCTGGCGACACTGATCGCTGAAGAGCTTGATGCCTCGTGGGATCAGATGAAGGTTGAATCTGCGCCTGCCAATGTGGAGCTGTACATGCATCTGATGCTGGGCCTGCAGGGCACCGGTGGCTCCATGAGTATTCCCAATTGCTGGGTTCAGTACCGCACCGTGGGCGCCGCCTGTCGCGCCATGCTGGTCACTGCTGCGGCTGACAGCTGGAATGTGCCAGAAGCTGAAATTACCGTGAGCCAGGGTGTGATCAGTCACGCGGCCAGTGGTCGTGAATCCGGCTTTGGCGCCTTTGCTGAAGCCGCCGCTGCCTTGCCGGTGCCGGAAGATGTGGCCTTTAAACCTGCCGACCAGTACACGCTGATTGGTTCCAGCCTGCCTAAAGTGGATACGCTGGAAAAAGTTACTGGTAAAGCCACTTTTACTATCGATGTTCAGCGCCCGGGCATCATGACTGCCGTAGTTGCGCACGCGCCGCGTTTTGGCGCCAAACTGTCATCTTTTGATGACACTGAAACCCGAAAAATCCCGGGCATTGTCGATGTGGTTGAGATTCCGCGTGGTGTGGCTGTGCTGGCGAAAAATTTCCATACCGCCAAACGTGGCCGTGATGCGCTGATTACGCAGTGGGATAACAGTGCGGCGGAAATGCGCAGCGACGAGGATATTTTCCGCGATTATGCCGAAATCGCCATGCAGCCGGGAACACCGATGGAAGTGGAAGGCGATTCAGCCGCAGCGCTGGCTTTAGCAGCACAAACCATTGAGGCAACTTACGAGTTTCCGTTCCTGTCCCATGCGCCCATGGAACCACTGAACAGCACCATTGAAAAGATTGGCGACCGTTATGTGATTCGTTCCGGCACCCAGATGCCTTCCGTTGAGCAGCAGCGTGTGGCGGAATTTTTAGGCGTACCACTGGAGAAAGTGGAACTGGAAAATCTCTATGCCGGAGGCGGTTTCGGTCGTCGCGGCAATGTGTCACCGGACCTGGATATCGAAGCGGCCTCCATTCTCAAGGCCACCGGTGAACGCTATCCGGTGAAGCTGCAATATACCCGTGAAGATGACATGGCGGCCGGTTTCTACCGCCCGATGAATATTCACAAGATGCGCGTTGGTCTTGATGGCCTGGGCAATATTACCGCCTGGGAAAACCGTCTGGTAGGACAGTCCCTGATTCAGGATACGTTTCTGGCGGGCATGATCCAGAACGGCGTTGATGCCCTGAGCTTTGAAGGCGCTGCGGAATTGCCGTATCACATTCCCAATGTCACTGTGGATATTCACATGGCGAAAACCGGCGTGCCGGTTCTATTCTGGCGTTCCGTGGGGCATACCCACAGCCAGTTTTCCAAAGAAACCATTATTGATGAGGCCCTGATTGCCGCTGGCAAGGACCCGATTCAGGGTCGTCTCGACCTGATGGATGATGAACGCTCCAAGGCTGTGATTCGTCAGGTAGCCGAGCGCTCAAATTGGGGAGCCGAGGTTCCTGATGGCACCGGTCGCGGCTTTGCCTTTACCGAAGCCTTTGGTGGCCGGGTGGCACAGGTGGTTGATATCTCCCGCGATAACGCCGGGCGTATCAAGGTGGACAAGGTGTTTTGTGTTGTGGACTGCGGTATGCCAATTAATCCGCATATCATCGAAGCCCAGGTGGAGAGCGCCATCATGTATGGTCTCAGCGCCGCGCTGTACGGTGAAATCAACATGGACAAGGGTGTGGTGCAGACCTCGAACTTCCATAACTATCCGGTGATTCGCATGAATCAGGCCCCCGTGTTTGATGTGCATATCGTTGAATCCGAAATAGATCCTTCCGGTATTGGTGAACCTGCCACCCCGGGGATTGCACCGGCGGTGGCCAATGCCTGGTATCAACTTACCGGTGAGC
>JAUHWU010000073.1 GCA_030427065.1 Gammaproteobacteria bacterium
TTGTAGCACGTGTGTAGCCCAGGTCGTAAGGGCCATGATGACTTGACGTCGTCCCCACCTTCCTCCGGTTTGTCACCGGCAGTCTCCTTAAAGTTCCCACCATTACGTGCTGGCAAGTAAGGACAAGGGTTGCGCTCGTTACGGGACTTAACCCAACATCTCACGACACGAGCTGACGACAGCCATGCAGCACCTGTCTCAGAGTTCCCGAAGGCACCAATCCATCTCTGGAAAGTTCTCTGGATGTCAAGACCTGGTAAGGTTCTTCGCGTTGCGTCGAATTAAACCACATGCTCCACCGCTTGTGCGGGCCCCCGTCAATTCATTTGAGTTTTAATCTTGCGACCGTACTCCCCAGGCGGTCAACTTAGCGCGTTAGCTACGCCACTAAGGGGACAAGCCCCCCAACGGCTAGTTGACATCGTTTACGGCGTGGACTACCAGGGTATCTAATCCTGTTTGCTCCCCACGCTTTCGCGCCTCAGCGTCAGTATCAAGCCAGGGGGCCGCCTTCGCCACTGGTATTCCTCCTAATATCTACGCATTTCACCGCTACACTAGGAATTCTACCCCCCTCTCTTGTACTCTAGCCTGGCAGTATTACATGCAATTCCCAGGTTAAGCCCGGGGCTTTCACACATAACTGACCAAACCGCCTACGCGCGCTTTACGCCCAGTAATTCCGATTAACGCTTGCACCCTCCGTATTACCGCGGCTGCTGGCACGGAGTTAGCCGGTGCTTATTCTGCAAGTAACGTCAATCCACAAGGCTATTAACCTTATGGCCTTCCTCCTTGCTTAAAGTGCTTTACAACCCGAAGGCCTTCTTCACACACGCGGCATAGCTGGATCAGGGTTGCCCCCATTGTCCAATATTCCCCACTGCTGCCTCCCGTAGGAGTCTGGACCGTGTCTCAGTTCCAGTGTGGCTGATCATCCTCTCAGACCAGCTATGGATCGTCGCCTTGGTGAGCTTTTACCTCACCAACAAGCTAATCCAACGCAGGCTCCTCTGATAGCGTGAGGTCCGAAGATCCCCCACTTTCACCCTTAGGTCGTATGCGGTATTAATTCGAGTTTCCCCGAGCTATCCCCCACTACCAGGTAGATTCCTACGCGTTACTCACCCGTCCGCCACTCGTCAGCATCAAGATCATCCCGAAGGAATCTCAGCGATCTGTTACCGTTCGACTTGCATGTGTTAGGCCTGCCGCCAGCGTTCAATCTGAGCCATGATCAAACTCTTCAGTTTAAAATTTCAAAGCATGATGCCCGACTACAAAATTCCAGACGCCACACTTAAAAGCTTTGACTCAGTTAAGAAAACTACTGTTAAGACTGCCTATAAATAAACAGCCCTAAAGCTAAATAAATTAACGCAGTTGTTTACTCACTGAGTTTGTATTTTGCGATACAAAATCGGCCAGCAAACACCCACTTCTATTACTTGATCTAATTGTTAAAGAGCTTCCCTGTCTCAAGGGAGTGCGCATTATACTGATTGCGCTCTGACTAACAAGCTTTTTTTAAAAAAATTTTAACTTTTTTTAAATGCCCGAACTCCTTGTTTTGAGCGGGCTGGAGCTGTCATGTTCAGGGCCGCGCATTCTACTGTAAACGCCGCCCAATACAAGGGGTAAATTGAAGAATTTTTACACTATTTTTTACCCTGGCTACTTGCACTTTTACCAAGGTCTGTAATTACCGATACAAGAGGCTTTTACTATTATTGGCAATAAGCCAGATGAAAGAGTTTTTTGCCCCGCTTGAGCAGAAAATACCGACCATAAAACGCATCATTCCAGTTCAGGGAAGCTCCCGGATCTGCTATTTTCACGCCATTAACAGAGACTGCGCCATTAGCAATGAACTCCCGGGCCATTTTATTGGACTGTGCAAGCCCCGTGGCAACCAGGGCTTCAACCAGAGTTCCTGCCTCTATAGCAGAAGAAGGCATACCATCCTGCTTCAGCTGTCCGAAGTCCTCTTCGGTGAGGCTGCTGATGTCTCCGCTAAACAAAGCGTTACTGATTCGCTGCGCTGCAGCAAGACCATCCTCGCCATGCACCAGCCGCGTTACTTCCCGCGCCAGTATGCCCTGAGCTTGGGGCCTGCCCTGCGCATTCTTATCTGCTTCCTCTATTGCGGCTATTTCCTCTATATTCAGGAACGTGAAATATTTGAGGAATTTGTAGACATCCGCATCAGCCGTATTGATCCAGAACTGATAA
Source organism: Gammaproteobacteria bacterium (assembly GCA_030427065.1). GTDB lineage: Bacteria > Pseudomonadota > Gammaproteobacteria > Pseudomonadales > Pseudohongiellaceae > Eutrophocola. The sequence continues at coordinate 2,233 of JAUHWU010000073.1, forward strand.
AAGGTATACGTAGAGGTTCGAGCCGGATCAAGCCAAATGGTGCCCTCTTCGGTTTTACCAAATTTGCCACCGTCAGCCTTGGTCACCAGGGGCAGCGTCAAGCCAAATACCTGCTGCTGGTTAAGCCGGCGGGTCAGATCAATACCGGCGGTAATATTGCCCCACTGATCAGAACCTCCTATTTGCAAGGTGCAATCGTGCATCTGGTTGAGCATGGCAAAATCGTATGCCTGCAGGATCATATAGCTGAATTCAGTATAGGAGATTCCCTCCCCTTCTCGCTCTAATCGCTGCTTGACACTTTCTTTCTGAATCATTGCATTGACAGAAAAGTGTTTACCTATATCGCGCAGAAAGGTGAGCATGCCTTTGTCGGCAGTCCAGTCAAGATTGTTAACCACCAACGCAGCGTTTTCACCGCAGTCAAAATCGATAAAACGGGATAACTGTGCCCTTATTTTCTCAGTCCACTGTGCGGTAACCTCCAGAGAGTTCAACTTTCTCTCCTTGGCCTTGAAGCTGGGATCGCCAATCATACCCGTTGCCCCACCTGCGAGGGCTATGGGCCTGTGGCCGGCAAGCTGAAAACGCCTCAGGGCAAGCAATGGCACCAGGGAGCCAATATGGAGGCTGTCTGCAGTCGGATCAAAGCCACAATAGACGGTCCGGCATTGACCTGCCAGATGCTCATTTAATTCATCCTGGGCCGATGCCTGCATGAGCAAGCCACGTTGATCGAGGTTTTCTATTAATTGCTTATCTGTCACGGTAATGGTCTGCCGCTTATCCGCTAAATAAAGAGGCGCAACTTTACTAAATAGGAAGACAATTACAAGGGAAAATTGACCTTCCGGACAAGCCCCATAAAAACGCTGGTAATGCCGGGAATCAAGCCCTTAAAATAGGCTCTTCTGAGGGGTATACGATTTCAGAATTTTTGTTATAATCCAGCAAATTACGACCACTACTATATAAGATACTAGAAGAATCTTATGGATCCTATTGATTCTATTATACGTCGTTTGGACGGCCTTTTGCCGGGTAATCATCGATTACTCCTGCTGGCTCTCCTCGGCTTCCTGATCATTATTACCCATGATGATGACTATGCAGGCCATTCCCTGGAGCCACGACAAACTGCATCCCCAGGTTCAATAGCCGAAGAAACCAACCCCACGGTGGCCATAACAACCATTAATGCCATTGCCAAAACAGAAATTCAGGACCTGCAGAGAAATCCGCAAAGTTACGCGTTACCAGGCACTGCTTACAAGTCAATGCAGGCAGCAAGTAATAACATCGAAGCACAGCCCGGGCCAGCCCCCCTAACAGATCGTGTCGCAGCCTCCGGAACACCCCCCGATTTCAGTACCGAGGTTAAAGCGGGCGATAACCTCACACTCCTTTTCAAACGCGCCGGGCTCAATGCAAGAGATGTTTACGAGGTCAGCAATAGCCAACCAAAGTCCACCATACTCAACAATCTGTATCCTGGCTATCAACTGGATTTTACCTTCCAGCAAACCCCTGATTCAGGAAAAAAACTCGACAGTCTCACTATTATTAAAAACAAACTTGAGAGTGTTGAGTTCAACATAATTGAAGAGGGTTACTATGTCGCTACTGAACACGCCAGAAAGCCGGATATAAAACAGGTATTCCGAGAGGCTACTATTGATGACTCTCTATTTTTAGCCGCACAACGCGGGGGAATGTCAGCTGGCGTTACCATGGAGCTGGCCGGGATATTTGGCGGAGTAATCGATTTTCTGCTGGATACACGCAAGGGCGATACATTCAACCTGTTATATGAAGAGAAATTTGTTGATGACGAATATATTGGCTACGGCAGAATTCTCGCAGCACAGTTTACCAATCAGGGCGAAACCTATACTGCTGTTCGTTATGTGAATCAGTCCGGGGATTCTGATTTCTATAACCCGGATGGTGAAAGCATGCGCAAGGCTTTTCTGCGTAATCCCGTTGATTTCACCCGGATCAGCTCCGGCTTCAGTCTGAGCCGTAAACACCCGATTTTAAGCACTATCCGGGCCCATAAAGGTACTGACTATGCAGCACCCCGCGGCACACCTGTGGTTGCGGCTGGTGATGGTCGGGTAACATGGGCATCTCGCAACGGCTCCTTTGGTAAACTGGTTGTCGTCCAACATGGAGAAAAATTCCAGACCAAGTATGCTCATCTGAATGACTATGCTAAAGGTATTAAAAATGGCGCCAGGGTAAAACAGGGGCAGGTAATTGGATATGTTGGATCAACCGGTGGCGCCACCGGACCCCACCTGCATTATGAGTTTTTAATGGATGGCGTTCATCGCAATTCAAGAACCATCCATGACAAACTTCCGAAAGCGGAATCTGTGGCCAAATCCGAAATGCAGCGCTTCAGGGAGCAGACACAGATAACCCTGGCTCAACTGGAAACTCACGTAAGCAGCACTAAAAACATTGCCCAGCATTCAGTTTTACCTGAAAAGTAATGCCCTCATCCATTTACATTGGCGTGATTTCGGGCACCAGCATGGATGCTGTTGACTGCGCCCTTGTTGACTTCAATGGAGGCAAACCTGCCCAGCTGGACTTTATAAATACTGAAATTCCTGATGATCTCAGGCAAAAACTGCTATACCTGTGTGAGGATCATAACAATCAGATTCCACTGCTGGGAGAAACAGACGTTGAGTTTGCCCGACTACTGGCACTCTCTGTTAACCAGATACTTGAGATTAATGGACTAAAGCCCTCACAAATCGCTGCGGTTGGCAGCCATGGCCAGACTATCCGCCATATGCCCCATCAGAATGTTTCAAATTATCCGTTCACAATACAGATTGGCGATCCAAATACTATTGCCGAGCTCACCAAGATAACCACTGTAGCTGATTTCAGACGCCGGGATCTGGCGGCCGGTGGACAGGGTGCACCGATTGTGCCGGCCTTCCACAGAAAAATTTTTTCCAGTGCTGAAAATGACCGAGTCATCATAAACATTGGCGGCATGTCGAATATAACTGTGCTGAAAAAAACCGGAGAGATCTCTGGACACGACACCGGACCTGGAAATGTATTAATGGACCTCTGGGTTCAACAGCACCTGGGGCATCCTTATGATAAGGATGGCTCTTGGGCCAGTACCGGGAAAGTTGATGAAGACCTGCTCTCAAGCTTGCTGGATGAACCCTATTTCAAGCTACCACCCCCTAAAAGTACCGGTCGTGAATTGTTTAATCAACACTGGCTCAACAGCAAGCTGGCTGAACTAAATCAGGCTATCGCACCGGAAAAAGTCCAGGCAACATTATTGGCACTGACTGTTCAAACCATTAAAAACGCTATTCAGAAAGAGCTTAACAAGGGACAAATCATTGTATGTGGCGGGGGCGCTTACAACAGCGCACTTATGCAGGAACTTGCACAATCCCTTCCTTCCTTTGAAGTGATGCCAAGCTCCAGACTTGGAGTCATGGAAGACAGCATGGAAGCAGTAGCCTTCGCCTGGCTGGCGAAACAAACGCTCTCCGAACAGCCCGTGGATTTCACTGACATAACCGGCTCTGCGCATCCGGTAATAGCTGGAGGGGTTTATTTTGCGGGAAAGAGAGTTTTAAGGAATACCTACTAGATGGGCAAATTAGCCAAGCTCGATAGGCACATAAAGACCGGTCACTACAAGAACATCGCTACATCGAAAAGGACATACCGCAACCACAGGTTGTTGTTGCCAGGGGGTTTTCGACGATAAATCGAGAACCTTCCAGACCTTCCTTATAATCTACCCTGGACCCAACCAGGTACTGAAAACTTAGCGGGTCCACCAGTAACCGGGCACCCTTGTTATTAATAACCGTATCGTCTTCATTTGCATTCTCATCGAATGAGAATCCATACTGGAAGCCGGAACATCCACCACCGGTTACAAACACACGTAATTTTAGCTCAGGGTTTCCCTCCTCGCTAATCAACGCGCTTACCTTTTTGGCAGCATTGTCGGTAAGCGTTATGGCTACCGCTTCGTGCATACCAACGACCGGGTCATTCACATTTTCTGCAGCCGTCATGGTTTATTTCCGAACATAATAAGAGACGCGTATTATGCAAAAACCTAGCAAATTAGTCAAGTATTGAGGGATAGATGCCTAGCTGTTTTTTACAAAGACCGACACCTCATCCTTACCAAGCACTCCGGACTTTTCCACGCCGAGCTGTCTGGGCTTAAGGTCAGCAGAAGCACGATGGCACAAGCTGCCATTGACCTCTGAACCCATCACCATCTCGATCAAATGGTAGTAAACATTCCCGACTACACGGGCTTTCGCGGCTAACTCCAGATGCTGTGTCGAATGAACATCTCCCTCAACCAGGCCATTAATGATGGCAGAAGGCACCTTGATTTCGCCCTGAACAAGGCCACTTTCCCTGATACGCACTTCAGCAGAAGAATCGTCGTCAGCATAGATATTGCCACGGACTTTTCCTTCAACCTCCAGCACCCCACTAAAGTGCACATCACCGGTGATCTCTGTTGCTTTGGAAATCAGCGTAGTGATATTTTCTGTACTGAATGGTTTTTTCACCTTATCTCCATAAATCTGTAAATCCTTATTTTGCTTGAGGATTGTATCTTTATAAATTACTAGAAATTAAAACTCAGTTAACTATTTGGACATTTACCATGTTGCCAGAATGAGCTTATCTGACTAAATTTACCAAAACCTCTTTATTGTCCCGCTGTAAAAGTTTCCTACCAGGCAAATTACTCAACAACCCAGGCAAAATTCTTCTGGATGGTTTTCCCATCATTCGCTTCATCGACAGCAAGTATCTGAACTCCCAAAGGAATAAAACCATCCGGCAATATCAGCTCACCCTGAATATTCTGGAAATAACGAAACTGCAACTTGATATCCAGCTGATCTTCATCCACAGCAAGGCTTCTGAGGGGCATGGAAATTTCCTGCCGCTCACGGGTTCCCAAAATATTAACATTCGCATAGCCACGCACGACGTTATCGTTATTCCCTGCCTGCCTTAATTCGAGCCGGTAACGTATACGATTTTGCAATTCAGTTTTCAGTAGATCCAGCTGACCTATCATCAGGCCGGTTTCATTATTTTCTGGAGACATAATCTGCTTGTAATACAAAACATCTTCTTCCAGCTGGGCTATTGTTTCACGCAGATTAATAATAGTTGCCTGAACTTCCTCCAGTGCCTGACGGTCAACTGCATTTGCCTGCTCACTATTGGTCAATTCCTGCTGCATGACAAGGAGCTGAGTACTCATATCATCTACCTGTAACATCAGTTCGTCACGCTCCTGTCTGGCATCACCATTAACAAAAACACCTTGGCTATAGCCATAATAGTAAAAACCCGCTCCGGTTGCGGCAACAAGAAGTAATATACCGAGGCGCGTCATAGTCTTGCGCCATGGACGATAAGGAACAACTATCATCTTGAGCTGTTTACTGCCTCTTACTGTAGGCGCCTTACTCAACGTATTAGTCCTGATGTTTTAGGTTTTGCTGGAATCATGGCAGTGCTGCTATGAGCTCCAGCCCTGTGGTTTCTGTAATACCAAACATTATATTCATGTTTTGTACTGCCTGTCCTGCGGCGCCTTTCACGAGATTATCCTCTGCGGCCAGAACAACTACAGTGTCCCCGCCCTGCGGCTGGCAAACTGCCAGTTGCAGCCTGTTGGTACCTCGCACACTTCGGGTATCCGGGCTCAGGCCAGACTCAAGCACATCAACAAACGGCTCTTCCCGGTAAAAATCCTCAAACAAACTTTGCAGATCTATATCCTTATTAGTCAGGGTGGCATAAAGACTAGCCTGTATTCCCCTGATCATAGGCGTAAGGTGAGGCATAAATGTCAAACCTACTTTTTTACTACTGACACTATTCAACCCCTGGGAAATTTCAGGTAAATGCCTGTGCCCGTTAATGCTATAGGCTTTCATACTTTCGCTGGTTTCACATAACAAAATACCAATATCTGCTTTGCGCCCAGCTCCACTTACCCCGGACTTGCAGTCCGCGATCAACCTGTCTGTATCTACCAGATTATTTTTAACTAAAGGCAAAAATCCCAACTGAACCGCCGTAGGATAACACCCTGGATTGGCAAGGATCCTTGCGTTTCTGGTAGCCTCACGGTTCATTTCAGGTAGGCCATAAACCGCTTCATCCAGTAGCGAGGGACAGGCATGCTCCATGCCATACCATTGTGACCACAGTACCGCATCCTTAATCCTGAAGTCGGCCGAAAGATCCACCACTCTAACACCTGAGTCTATTAACTCAGGAACCATAGTCATGGCTGTACCATTTGGAGTCGCAAAGAAAACGATGTCACAGGTCTTTAGCAATTCGGCCTCTGGTGCAACAAAATTCAAATCCAGATACCCACGCAGATTGGGAAACAGGGAAGCAACAGGTTTGCCTGCCTCGCCTCTGGACGTGACAGCCTGTATCAATACTTGCGGATGTTGTTTCAGCAAGCGCAATAATTCCTGTCCTGTGTAGCCTGTTGCGCCTACTATTCCTGCCTTAATCAAGTTAATACCTCTTTATGTAAACCCGGATAAAAATATACCAATCATTTCCAGCTTATAAACGGGGAGCGTATGATAAAAGCCCGCCAGCAAAAGATAAAGTCTAATCCGTTTTAGACTGCCTCCAGGTGATGTTATAATTCGTTTCTTTGTTTGAAACCACTACACCAATCATAAATTATTTATACAAATGCTCTGGTTCAAGGCTTTTCATATTATTTCTGTCATCAGCTGGTTTGCGGCTCTTTTTTACCTGCCTCGCCTCTATGTACATCATGCCATGACAGAAGATAGCGCCACCAAAGAACGTTTTAAAATCATGGAACGCAAGCTCTATCGGGGCATCATGACACCCGCAGCAGTACTTACTATCCTTTTTGGCGCGATTGTTTATGGATATAACCCGCAATATTACATGGCTTCCGCCTGGATGCATGCCAAACTGTCATGTGTCGTCCTTCTCCTTATTTATCATGGCATGTGCTGGCACTATCTGAAGCTGTTCAGGGATGACCAAAACACCCGTCCACATACGTATTACAGATATTTCAATGAAGTCCCTACTGTACTTCTCATCGTTATAGTTATTCTAGTTGTTGTTAAACCTTTCTAATCAGGATTCCCATATGACCTCAGGCAAACACAGCCATTCTGAAACTCTCTTTGCCACCGCAAAACAGTTTATTCCCGGTGGCGTTAATTCTCCTGTGCGTGCTTTTAAAGGCGTAGGGGGTAGCCCTGTATTTTTTAAACAGGGAGAAGGTGCCTGGCTGATTGATGAGGATGATAATCGGTATGTGGACTATATCGGATCCTGGGGACCACTTATTCTTGGGCACCGTCATCCATCAGTAATAGCCGCACTGAAAAACCAGATGGAAAAAGGGCTTACCTTTGGTGCCCCAACCGAACAGGAAGGCACCCTTGCCGAATTGATAACACAGTTGGTACCGTCTATTGAATCGGTGCGACTTGTAAACTCAGGAACTGAAGCAACCATGAGCGCCATTCGTTTGGCCAGAGGGTTTACCGGGCGAGACAAGATTTTAAAATTTGAAGGCTGCTACCATGGCCATGTTGATTCACTACTGGTGAAGGCAGGCTCTGGCGCCTTGACCCTCGGTGCTCCCGACTCTCTGGGAGTGCCTGCATCAACATCATCCGAAACCTTTGTATTGCCATACAATGATATCGATAGCGTCAGTCAATTGTTTGAAAAGTACGGTCAGGAAATTGCCTGCATTATTATTGAACCCGTGGCAGGAAATATGAACCTTGTGCCTCCTTTACCAGGTTACCTGCAGGGCCTGCGTGAAATTTGTGACCAATATGGCAGTGTGCTCATTTTTGATGAGGTAATGACAGGCTTCAGAACAGCACTGGGGGGAGCGCAAGCGGTTTATGTTGTTACCCCGGATTTGACTACGCTTGGCAAGGTTATTGGCGGTGGACTGCCAGTGGGTGCATTTGGCGGAAAAAAATCTATTATGGATATGCTTGCACCCAATGGCCCCGTCTATCAGGCCGGCACCCTGTCCGGAAACCCATTGGCAGTATCTGCGGGTATGGCAACACTCAAAGAACTCAGCAAACCCGGGTTTTTCCAATCATTATCAGCGAAGGCAGAACTTCTGCTGAAAGGTTTACAGGACCGTGCAAACCATGCCGGTATAGGCTTCACAACAAACCAGGTAGGAGGCATGTTCGGATGCTTTTTCACCAATGAAGAAAAAGTGACTCGCTTTGAACAGGTTATGGCCTGCGACATGGAAAGATTCAAAAAATATTTTCACCTGATGCTGGAGAGCGGAATATACCTGGCCCCTTCGGCTTTTGAAGCAGGATTCATCTCTGCTGCACATGGTGATGAAGAAATACAATACACCCTGGATGCTGCTGAAAAAGCATTTGCAGATTTATAAATAACAACGAATAAAACAAGGAAAATAATAATGAAAAAGTATCACGTCTATGGCCTGGGAAATGCTCTCGTCGATAAAGAATTTGAAGTTAAGGACGATTTCTTTGCCCATGAAAGTATACAAAAGGGCATTATGACCCTGGTTGATGGAGAGTCTCAGGAAACTCTCCTGGAAAGACTTATGGAAAAGTATGGGCTCAAGAAACGAGCCGGTGGCGGCTCCGCAGCCAACACCATGTATGCTATTTCACAATTTGGCGGCAATACCTATTATGCATGCAAGGTGTCCAATGATGAATTTGGGGATTTTTATCTGGAAGAACTCGGACACCTTAACATTCATACCAATCTTGATAATCACAATCGGGAAGACGGTGTAACTGGCAAGTGCCTTGTCATGGTCAGTCCTGATGCCGAACGCACCATGCTCACCTTTCTTGGTATTTCAGAAACCCTGTCAAAGAAGGATATTGATGCACAAGCGGTAGCTGATGCGGAGTATCTATATCTGGAAGGATACCTGGTGTCATCCGATAGTGGCCGAGAAGCTTGTATATATGCGAAAAAGATCGCCGAAGAAAATGGCGTTAAAACCTCGATCACCCTTTCCGATCCGGCGATGGTTCAGTTCTTTCGTGGTGGACTGGAAGAGATGATCGGTGATGGCGTTGATCTTTTATTTGCCAACGATATTGAAGCAAAGGAATGGACTGGCAAAGACACTATTGAAGAAGCCGCGGAAGATCTGAAAAGTATTGCTAAACAGTTTGTTATTACTCTGGGCTCAGAAGGAGCACTTTTATTTGATGGTTCCAATTACATCAAGATTGATTCCCATCCTGTCAAAGCAGTAGATTCCAATGGAGCCGGCGACATGTTTGCCGGCGCATTTCTCTATGGGATTACTGCCGGCAATGATTTTGAAACCGCAGGCAAGCTTGCCAGTCTGGCTGCCGCGACCACGGTCAGTAATTTTGGCCCAAGATTACCTTCAGATCAACACCAGGCTCTCAAGGACCAGATTATCAAGTAATGATCTGAATAAATTGGTGCATTAAAAAAGCCGGTGAGCTTACGCAACACCGGCTTTTTTATTTACTTATTTTTTCTTTTTTCACTAAAGATTAGCGTCAAAGATAAAAATTAACTGAAGTTGGCTTTCTCTTCGTCAGTCACATCTTTCATACTCAGGCTTATCTTGCCTCGGTCATCAATCTTCAAGACCTTCACGAGAATTTCCTGCTTTTCAGTCAGAAAATCTGTGACGTTCTCGACACGTTCCTGCGCGATCTGTGAAATATGAACCAGGCCATCCTTTCCGGGAAGGATCGTCACGAAAGCACCAAAATCGACAATCTTGGAAACAATACCTTTATAGATCCTGCCAATTTCTGCTTCAGCAGTGATCTCTTCAATCATGGCAACAGCGGCATCTCTGGATGTGGCATCTTCACCATAAATACGAATATTGCCATCATCATCGATATCAACCTGCGCTCCCGTCTCTTCAGTAATGGAGCGAATGGTAGCGCCGCCTTTACCAATGACATCACGAATCTTGTCAGTGTGTATTTTCATCATGCCCATGCTGGGCGCATTTTCAGAGACTTCCGCACGTGATTCCGAGATTACTTTGTTCATTTCACCAAGGATATGCAGACGCGCACTGTGTGCCTGCTCCAATGCAGTTTCCATGATTTCTTCAGTGATGCCCTGAATCTTGATGTCCATTTGCAGTGCTGTGATACCAGCCGCTGAACCAGCCACCTTGAAGTCCATGTCACCCAGATGATCTTCGTCACCAAGGATATCTGTCAGTACAGCAAAGCCGTTATCTTCCTTGATGAGTCCCATGGCAATACCTGCAACAGGGGCTTTCAGTGGAACACCGGCATCCATCAATGCCAGGCTCGTTCCACAAACACTGGCCATGGAGCTTGAACCATTGGATTCAGTAATTTCAGATACCACACGAATGGTATAGGGAAACTCATCTTCACTTGGCAGTACCGCTGCAACACCGCGGCGGGCAAGTCGGCCATGACCAATCTCACGACGCTTTGGACCACTCATGAAGCCGGTCTCACCGACACTGAAGGGAGGAAAGTTATAATGCAACATGAAGGCATCTTTTTTGGTGCCAGCCAGACCTTCAAGTAACTGTGCATCACGCATGGCACCCAGTGTTGCAACTACCAGAGCCTGAGTTTCACCACGGGTAAACAATGCCGATCCATGAGTTTTATTCAACACACTGGTTTCAACAGAAATCGGACGAACAGTAGTCTGATCCCTGCCATCAATTCTGGGCGCACCATCAATAATTTTTCCACGCACTATTTTCTTTTCAAGTTTAGCGAATATTTCCTGAACTTCTGCAGCACTCACCGCAGGATCGGCCTCTTCATTGGTAAACTGGGCAACAGCCTGCTCCTGCAATTCGACCAGTTTGTCCTGGCGCTGCATTTTGTCTGATATCTGGTAAGCATTGCTGATACTTTCAGTGAAACTTGCCGAAATCAAACCCGTCAATGCTTCGTTAACAGCGGGTGGTGTCCATTCCCAGTCAGGCTTACCAGCTTCGGCTTTAAGTTCATTAACTGCCTTGATAACTGCCTGCATTTCCACGTGGGCGAAAAGTACTGCACCCAACATCAGATCTTCACTTAATTCTTTTGCTTCAGACTCGACCATCAGAACGGCAGATTCGGTCCCGGCAACAACCATATCAAGATCGGAAGTCTCAAGTTGCGAATAACTGGGGTTCAGAATATAACCATGTTCATCGGTATAACCGACACGGGCAGCACCCAGAGGGCCAGCAAAAGGAATACCTGAAATAGCCAGAGCTGCAGACGTTCCGATCATGGCAGCGATATCTGGATCAACATCTTTATCTGATGAAATAACAGTAGGAACGACCTGTACTTCATTCAGGAATCCTTTTGGAAACAATGGACGAATTGGTCTGTCGATCAATCGGCAGGTGAGGGTTTCTTTTTCTGTTGGACGACCTTCACGTTTGAAAAAACCACCGGGAATTTTTCCCGCAGCGTAAGTTTTTTCCTGATAATTTACTGTTAATGGGAAAAAGCTCTGACCAGGAGTGGCTGTCTTTTTACCAACAACTGTGGTCAGTACCGATGTATTTCCTATTGAGACTAATACAGCACCTGTAGCCTGGCGGGCTATTTTTCCCGTTTCCATGACGACAGTGTCATTTCCGTATTTAAATTCTTTTCTTACAGTATTAAACATAAATTTTTTACTCTTTTTCTTAGGCGTACGAGCCTGGCCAACCCCATGCTGGCCAGGGGAGAAATGTTATCGGCGCAGACCCAATCTCTTGATGAGAGTGGCATAACGACTGACATCTTTTCTTTTTAGATAGTCGAGCAGCTTGCGACGGGTATTCACCATGCGGATAAGACCGCGACGGGAATGATGATCGTGACTGTGCTCTTTGAAGTGAGACTGGAGGTGATTGATGTTGCTTGTCAGTAGGGCAACCTGTACTTCAGGAGATCCAGTATCTCCCTCCGCTAATGCGTATTCCCTGACAATTTCAGCTTTTTCAGTGGCAGTTAAGGCCATAGTTATTACTCCTGTGAATATGCGTGAAATTTTTTGAAATCCTTTCAATCAGAATAACCATGCATATTTATAGTTACCTGAGTTAAGTCCCTGATTATTTACTATTTACACTTGCTACGTTTACTACCTTTTACAGGCTTGACTCCCAGTTTCAGGGGGCTGTGGCTGGCAAAGGGTGCGTACAATAGCATAATTGAGGGCGTTGATACAGCCTTTGTGCAGCCTTTAGCTAATCTGTTTTCATCAACCTGACAGGCGCCACACGCCCATCATCCAGGATTTTGCCAATACCTACAAACTGACCGGTGTCGTACAGGCGAACGGTACCACTGGTAGGTAAACCACGAGCAATCACAGGCTGTCCCTGGCGCACAAAATCGGCGGTAACAGTAGGTAAATCGACTTTTTCCAGATGCTCTACCGCAAAATCAGCCGGTAACAGATATTGATCCAGTATATGCGGGTTATTACCTTTGATTTCTTCCTCAAGCTTTTCCAGAGTGACAGACTGCGCTTCGGTAAAAGGCCCCGATTGCAGGCGACGCAGAGCTGTAACATGCCCACCGACCCCTAACTGATCTCCAAGATCATCAGCAATCATTCGAATATAGGTTCCCTTGGAACAGTGTACCTCCAGATCAATTTCATCTCCCCTGAAATCAAGAAGCTCAAGGCTGAAAACTGTTACATTTCTTTCCTTTCTTTCTACCTCCTCCCCCTTTCTTGCCAGCTTATACAAAGGAACTCCCTGATGCTTGAGCGCAGAGTACATGGAAGGAATTTGTCTGATTTCACCGCGGAAATTATCCAGGCTGTCTTCAATCTGCTTTTTTGAGAGGTTCACTTCACAGGTTTTCAGAGTTTCTGACTGCGAATCACCACTGGCTGTTTTAATGCCAAGCTTTATAGTGGTTCGATAACCTTTATCAGCGTCAAGAAGGAATTGGGAGATTTTTGTCGCCTCGCCAAAGCACAGAGGCAGGACCCCTGTGGCCAGAGGATCCAGGCTACCGGTATGTCCGGCCTTGGATGCATCAAGTAATCTTTTTACTCGTTGCAGACTACGATTGGAAGATTCGCCGGCGGGTTTGTCCAGCACAAGAATCCCGTTTACGCTTCTACCCCGACGTTGTTTTGCCAATTCAGACCCTGCCTATT
>JAUHWU010000074.1 GCA_030427065.1 Gammaproteobacteria bacterium
ACTGCCCTGGTCGGGAATCTGTAGAACATAGACTTCAGGATGGTCATGACCGGTAATATAGAGAAATCCATCTGCGCCCCAGGAACCACCGGAATTGCTCATGGGGGTAAAGCGTTCATGCAGGGCAGAGGGGAAAAGCCAGCGTTCGAGAATCGTAAAGTCACTGTCCATTTTGACCAAAATAGTAGCCGCCGTTGTGCCGTAAGGAGCGCGTTCACCCGGCTGTACCCTGTCGTAATTGGCAAACGTAGCCCACCAATGGTCCTGGTAAAAATCCAGCCATGTGAGTGAACCCAGTAAGATACCAAAGCTATGTGAAGCCAAATGTTCCAGTGTTATTGCATTCCAGATTTCAATAGAACTACTCATGGGAGAGTCAGGGTAATTCGAATGGGCTGCATACAGTCGTCCGTCCAGCACCATACCGCTATCCAGATGTTTCAGACGACCGCTGCCATCATCTGCGCCACCATCCCATTGCAACAATGCCTCGCCAGTGGTTTTATCATGCATGGTGATCCGGGTATTGTTGATGGCAAAAAAATGGGCCGCATCAACGGCGACTCCTTGTCTGGCATCAAAGGTGTCAAATTGTTGCAATAAGGTCGCTTCAACTTCGGGGACTTGAGCAGTAACATCACCCGCCCAAAAAAACAGGAAGGTGATGCCAAGGGGGAGTAGCTGATTAAGAGATAAATTACTCATAGTGTCTCCGGGGGATTAGCCTGTGGCTTAAAATCCATAACTCATCCCCAGATAGTAGGTCCTGCCCACCCATTCAAACTCGGTATTCCAGTTCTGTCGTCCGCCCTGCAGTTCCGAGGTGGGCTCATTATTGATATTGACCGCTTCCAGAAACACTTTGCCAGTATCTGAGAGATTGTAGGTAATCTTGGCATCCCAGCGACCGAACTCGCCCTGATCCAGGTTGATGTCAGGGTTGGTATTCAAATCGGTAAGGAAGCTGTCATTGTAGGCATAGTTAATGGACGCATCAATGCGCTGATCCTGATAGAACAGGGAAAAGGCCATAGTCTGTTCTGGCTGTCCTACAAGGGGGATATTTCCTGTTGGCAGTTTAGTCTCTCCATCCAGAAATGTTGCTGTAGCTGAAGCACCAAGTTTGTTAAAGGGGGCCGGGAGAAAGCCAAACTGGCTCTGGGCTAATAGTTCGAGGCCCTTTAACGAAGCTGATGCTGCATTAATGGTTGTATTGATATCGAGTCGGGTGAGGGCCGAGGTATCAGCGACCCCGGTAAGACCTCGTGCAGCCAGAGCCGCATCCATGGCAGTCTGCGACGTGAGTGACTGGCTGCTACCGATCAATTCGTCTTGTATATCCTTGTAAAAGACACTGGCAGAGAGGATGGAAAGTGCATTGGGATACCATTCCAGTGACAGGTCATAATTCCAGCTCAAGCGAGGTTCAAGATCCGGATTTCCGACGTTGATGCTAACAATCGGGCCGCCATCATCACTGACAGTAGAGCGTGGTGCAATGGTTTCAAAGCTGGGACGGCCGAGTGCGCGGGTAATACCTGCGCGTAAAATCAGACCATCATCAAATCTGTAATTGGCAATCAATGAAGGCAGAACCGAGGTGTAATCGCCACCAGCAGAGACGCGTGATGCGGTGCCGCCATTCAATAACATACCGGCACTGTCTATTTCTGTGCGTTCAACACGTAGCCCGGCGATTACTTCCAGTTTTTCCAGTTCCATTGAGCCCATGATATAAGCAGCTGTGATGGTTTCATCAACTTGGTAATCTGCTGAGTTATTGGACACAAAATTATCACCCGGGTCTTCCTCAAAAAAATCATTATTGCCTGACTGATTGAAAAAGCTATTCATGCCCTGGATATCCATCCAGATATTCGGTGCTGTGTAATCTTCCAGATCATTGATAAAGCGGCCATTGGTGAAGGTATTGGAGGTTCCCAGTGTTAAATCACTGTTGCCAGGATTAAAGCGTCGCTGGCTTTGATCAAGAGTTCTGTCGGTAGCACTGTATTTGAAACCGGTTTTCAGATAACGGATATCATCAAGGTCCCAGCGCAGATCAAACTTGGTGATAGTAGTATCTTCCTTCATGTCTCTTTCAAAGAAGCGAATCCGCCGCAGATCAATAAGATCGGGATTCTGACGATCTGGTGTGCCTGCATCGGGTGTGATGGTGACAATGCCTTCATTATCCAGCATCCAGGTATTGGGCCCGAAATCCCTTCCTGACCGAAATTCCCAATAGTCATTGGGCTCTGCTAATTCATTTTGATTAACTTGCAGCATATAGCTGGCGGTAAATTGATCTATGATGTTTTCACCACCAACAGTAAAAGAAAACAGATCTTTTTTCGGTTCTTCAAGGCGTACATTGGCTTCTATGCGATCAGGTCCGGAGGAACCCGAGTTAGGGGTAGCTGGAAGTATATCCTGGGTAAAATTTTGCCCGTAACGATTACGATGTTGGTATTCATCCCAGGAGGCTAAAAAAGTGCGTGCATAATAACTGGATTGGGCGTCAGGCTGGAATTCAATGGCACCTGTTACATTGATACGTTCACGGCCAATAATGTAGTAGTTGTTTTTTATATTGACAGGTAAGCCGATTCCAGATCTCTGATCCCAGTCATCCTGATAGATACCTCGGCCCACATATTCACGTTCAGACCAGGTAGCGCCAAGTAGCCAACCGATGGTGCTGTCGGTATTTTTGCCAGATATCAATCCGTCCAGTGCCTTTGGGTCTTTGCCGCCAAAGGCCTGGCTTTCAGGAGCGTAACTTTCCTTCCCGAGACGGGCTGTAACATAGCCATAGAGAGCATCTTCTCGATCGAATGGCATCAATGTATCTACATTCACTGTTGCCCCTATCCCCTGTCCATCCATATCTGCGGTGGGAGTTTTAATTACCTGCACACCACCAAGAATTCCGCCGGAGATTACATCCATTGGGGCTGCACGACCGCCGCCTTCCTGCTCGGGGGAGCCAAGCTGCACGCCATTGATAGTGACATTGTTGAGTGCGGGATTGATACCTCTTACCTGAACAAAACGTCCTTCGCCTTTTTCTACAAGCATGGAGACACCGGGAAGGCGATTCAGTGATTCGCCCACATTGCGGTCGGGAAATTGGCCCAGTTCATCTGCTCCCAGCGCTTCAATTATCCGATCATCATTCTGCTTTTCCTGGAGAGCACGAACACGGGAAAGATTCGAGCCTATTACTGTAATTTCTTCAATAGCCATTTCTTCATCAGCCTGTGCGCTAACGAATTGGGGTGATGTTGTAATCACCGTGATGGCAATGTATAGCATCGATTTTTTTTTCATATATTTAATGCGCATAAAAAATTCCTGATAATATCCGGAGTGAATTTAAGTGAGCGGTAAATTAAACCAGGGAGTTAGAAAAAAGATAAAAATAATATTAAATGTACGTTCATAAATTACTTATTATTTATTAAAAAAAGCTATTAAGGAGACATAACTCTTAATTAAATATTAAATATTTCTTCATTCTTAATTTATTGATTTCACTTACAGTTGCATTGAAATTAGTAAATAGATGGTCTCAATTGAAAACTCATTCAGATGCAATAGCCTGTTCAAAAAATCCTGCCCCTGTTTTGGTGGTTGAGAATAATTGCGGGGTGATACCTAAAAATCCGATAAAGGTTCTTTATGGTGTCCAGGGTACCGGCAATGGACATATTAGCCGTGCTGGTGCGATGAATAAGGCGCTCGCTGAACTGAATAAATTTCAGGTGTCATGGATAATGAGCGGTAGGCCCCATGAGCAAATCATGTGTTGTGAAAAATATGACTGGTATCGCGGTATGACGTTCGCAACTAATAACGGGAAGATTGAAATTTTTAATACCATCGCTGCAAATAATGTATTCCAGTTTATACGTGATGCCAGGGAGTTATGCCTGGACAATTATGATTTGATCATCACCGATTTTGAGCCCGTTGTGTCATGGGCTGCCAAAAAGCGGGGCAGGGAAACTATCGGTATCGGTCATCAATATGCGTTCTATCATTCGGTACCAGTAGCTGGTAATAACAGGTTTTCTGAACTAACGATGAAAAATTTTGCCCCTGCGGACATTAAATTGGGTCTGCACTGGCACCATTTTGGTCAGCCCATATTGCCACCGATTGTTGATATGCATGCAGTGAGTCTTGGTCAGCAAGTGGTATCGGATAAAGTGCTGGTTTACCTGCCATTTGAAAATCAGGACAAACTGGTGCAATTATTAAAAGAATTACCACAGTGGAACTTTTATATCTATTCTGCAGAGATGGAAGACTATAACCGCGGCAATATACATACTCGCGCTATCTCAAAAACCGGATTCAAGAATGATCTGGTAACTGCAAGTGCACTGATCACCAATTCCGGATTTGAGCTTATTAGTGAATGTCTTATGCTGGGTAAGCGTATGTTGACCAAACCCCTACGCGGGCAGATAGAGCAGCTTTCCAATGCTCAGGCACTGGCAGAACTTGATTACGCCACTGTGATCTCTGAGCTCTCGCTGAAAGCTATTTCGCAATGGCTGGAGAGCCCAGGCAAAGCATATCGTGTGCAATACCCGGATGTGGCAAAAGCCATTGCCCACTGGATAAACGACAACCAAGGTCAAAGCATTGAAGAGCTATCGCGCGACCTATGGCAGCAAACATCTGTTAAACGCATGATCGTCTGACGGTCAGAAATATTTTGAAATCATTAGGGTTGGAAGAACTGGATTCAAGCACTGGATTTAATAAGTGTTGAAGGTGTTAACAGGGGAGAAAATTACAATTACTAATTTCGTCAGGCGGCATTTTTCTTCTTTTTAACTTTGTTATTGTCTTTCACTTTCTCTGCCTTTTCTTCTTCCAGATAAATCACTTTTTCTACATTGTGCTTTAAGATTTCATCTGCCCAGTTAATAATTTCAATTTCACCTGCCTCATCTTCAATAATAGCCGTGCAGCTCTCTACCCAGTCGCCACAGTTATAATATTTTATTCCATTGATAGTTTTTATTTCCGCATGATGAATATGCCCGCAAACTACGCCATCCATTTTACGTTTCGCGGTTTCTCGAACAACTGTATTCTCATATTCAAAAATGTAGCTCACAGCTTTTTTGACCTTATGCTTGATGGCTTTCGACAATGACCAATAGGGAAGATTCAAAGTCTTTCTTAACCAATTGAACCAGTTATTTGACCAGAGTAAAAAGTCATAACCCGCGTCACCAACCAGAGCGACCCACTTATGATGACGGGTAATTCCGTCGTAAGCGTCGCCATGGATGATCCATAATTTGTCACCTTTAAGTGTTTCATAGTTATATTCATTCAGAACTTTAATATTACCCATTACAAAGTTGTGCTCAGCAATATAATCCCGCAGGAACTCATCATGATTACCGACAATATAGTAGACATTGGTATTTTCTTTTTCGGATTTTCTCAGTACTTGTCTGACTACCCGATTGTGCTCGGTCGGCCAGTACCATTTGGTTGTTGAGATGCGCCAACCATCAATAATATCGCCAACCAGAAATAGGTTGTCGCAGCGGTGAGCCTTTAGAAAATCGTTGAGAAGTGTGGCTTTACATCCCCTGGTACCCAGGTGGATATCGGAAATCAAGATTGTGCGACAGGCTTTCTGTTTCATACTTTACAGAGTTCCTTTTTGTTACTGATTATAGGCTGTTGAGTATGAAAAAAAATTAAGTAATCAATAAGTTATTATTAAACGATAAAGTTGTCCTGCTTTATGTATTATTAACAATACGCGATTACAATCAATATTTTATAGTGATCGTAGGTACTATCAAAGTAAGATTTTCCGTCATGAAACCACTGAGAATTCTCTTTATCTGCACCCATAATCGTTGCCGCAGTATTCTTGCTGAAGCAGTGGCGAATCATTATGGCGCTGGCCTGATCCAGGCACAAAGTGCCGGCAGCTCACCAGCGGGGCATATACATCCTGCCACACTGAGAGCCCTTGAGAGGCATGATATAGCCACTACCGGGCTGCACAGTAAATCCTGGGCTGATTTTGAAGACGCAGAGATTGACCTGGTCATCACAGTCTGCGACCAGGCTGCGCGGGAAAAGTGTCCACTTTAGCTTGGCAAAGCGACCAAAGTACACTGGGGTTTACGCGATCCCAGTGTTGTTGACAATGAAGGTGATGATCCTGATACCCTGGCGTTTGATGACACTATTAATCTGCTGGTAGCATGTCTCCAGAGTCTTAAAGAGGGTTTGCGGCAGGAACTGGATGTTCAGAACATATTGGTTTTACTAAAAAAAATTGCAGAATGAAAAGAGCAAAGACACGTCATTATGAAACTATTTGAACGCTATCTGACCGTATGGGTATTTTTGGCCATTGTCACCGGGGTCATTCTTGGCAGTAATTTCAGTGCAGTTTTTGAGGCCATTGCTTCGTTAGAATTTGCCCATGTCAATATCGTGGTTGCGGTTCTGATCTGGGTAATGATTTACCCGATGATGATAGAAATTGATTTTTCTTCCCTGAAAGAAGTCGGTAATAATCCCTAGGGAATTATTCTTACCTGTTTTATTAACTGGCTGGTAAAGCCGTTTACCATGACGCTGGTGGCCTGGCTGTTCTTTCGTGTTTTCTATGTGGATCTGGTGGACCCCGCAAGCGCCAATGAATATATAGCTGGGATGATATTGCTCGGGGTAGCACCCTGCACGGCGATGGTGTTTGTCTGGAGTCAGTTAACCAAAGGCGACCCCAACTACACACTGGTTCAGGTGTCAGTGAATGACATCATTATGATTTTTGCCTTTGCTCCCCTGGCCGCTTTTTTGCTGGGTGTCTCTGATATACCGGTTCCCTGGCAGACCCTGCTGCTGTCTGTTTGCCTGTATGTGGTCCTGCCACTGGGGGCAGGGGTGTTAACGCGGCGTTTTCTTGATCAAAAAAACGATCATGTCCGACTCGACAATTTTCTGATGAAAATAAAACCGTGGTCAATTACCGGATTGCTGGCCACCGTAGTCATCCTGTTTGGTTTGCAGGCCAATACGATTCTGGAAGAGCCCGTCATTATCGGTCTTATTGCGCTACCTTTATTGATTCAGACCTATGGCATATTTTTTATCACTCTTGCCATTGCCTGGAAGCTCAGGTTGTCTCACCGCATCGCGGCACCTGCCTGTATGATTGCGACCTCAAACTTTTTTGAACTGGCAGTTGCAGTAGCCATTTCATTATTTGGACTGGACTCCGGTGCATCACTGGCTACCGTTGTTGGCGTTCTGGTAGAGGTGCCGGTCATGCTGTCATTGGTAGCCATCGCCAACAAACTCAGACCACAGATAAAAAGCCGTTATAAAGATTCTCTGCAAAATTAACCTCACCTTGAGAAATAATTTACCAAAGTTTTAACTTTGGTTTACTTTCTGCAAACCTTGTTTTTCCTAAGATTGTGGATGACGAAAAGTCTCCATAACCAACTCTCAATATTGAAAAGGAAAACAAGATGCCCCATGACGAAGAAGTATCAAATAATACACAAAACCGGATTTTTGTAGATATCCTTAAAGTCTATTCTTCCCGCCGCAAGGTATTGGCAGGCGGGATAGGCACAGCGGTATCCTCATTCCTGGCAGGGGCGCCGGTTACAGCACAGGCCAGCTCTCTGGTAGGGTTCGATCCTGTGCCGGTTGCAGGTGGCAACGGGATTGACCAGCGCGTTTTCGATGATTACTACATGCGAGTCATTTTACCTTTTGGTGACCCGCTCTATCCGCGTAGCCAGGACTCAATAGGTATCGGTCACGATGGCATGTTTTTGACCCACGCTTTGATCTTGCCAATCCGGATTATGCCAATGAAGACAAGCGCTTTGGCTGGATGGTGGAAATAGATCCTTTTAATGTCACAGCCAAACCGGTGAAAAGGACAGCCCTGGGTCGCTTGAAGCATGAAGGTATTGCGCTGGCAGAAACTACGGATGGGCGTATCGTTGGTTATATGGGTGATGATCAGCGTTTTGACTATATTTATAAATATGTTTCCGATTACAGCTGGCAGGCCATGATTTCCCGTGGCGAAAGTCCACTGGATTCCGGTAGTCTCTATGTAGCACGCTTCAACGATGATGGAACCGGTGACTGGCTGGAATTGACCATTGCCAATCCGGCCATTGCCGCGGTGTTCAATAGCCAGGATGAAGTCCTGGTCTTTGCCCGCATGGCGGCTGATATTGTCGGTGCCACCCCAATGGATCGTTCGGAATGCACCACTGCTGCTCCAAATGGACGTGTCTACTGCACATCAATTAATAACAGCAGAGAGAGCAAGCCAACGCAGCCAATCCTTTGGCGCCAAACAGCGATGGTCACATTATTCGCTGGCTGGATAGTGACAACCATGCCGGCCTGACTTTTCAGTGGGACATTTTTGTGATTGCCGAAGACACTCATGGTACTGAGGAGTCCTTTGCCGATCCGGATGGCCTGTGGGCCGATCCCGATGGTCGTCTGTTTATTGAAACAGATGGGGGGCAGAAAGATGGACTGGAAAATCAGTTGCTGGTGGCAGATATCTCTACCGGAGAAATCAAGCGCCTGTTTGAAGGGGTGTCCGGTTGTGAAATTACCGGCATTGCCATGACGCCTGATCGCAGTACACTATTTTGTAATGTACAGCATCCTGATCCCACTACGGGAATTCCCAGGGATGCCACTGTTGTCCTGTAACGCAGAAATGGCGGGATAGTCGGCTCCTGAACAACCTGCCTGTTCCACAAAAAACCCGGCTTAGGCCGGGTTTTTTATTCTGGTACTTCACCTTGCCTTTCCTTGCAAATCCGTTAATGTAGCTGGCAATGATTAACACTTGATGCAAAGTTTTTAGCGAATGGTTTTATTCCCGATTATCATCCTGATTGTTGCCCTGACTGTGCTGTTGCATTACGAATGTCTGTATCGTCTGACACGTCTTATGCCCGTCCTGAGGCTCAAGTATCGCTATCGTCTGGTTCTGGGCGTGTTTGGTGCCTTGCTTGCCCATGTGGTGGAAGTTCTGTTATTCGGAGCAACCTATCTATTGATGCACCAGCATACTGAATTGGGCTATCTTGAGGGGCGTTATGCAATCACCTTGCCCGATTGTATTTATTTTTCCTTTACCACCTACACAACGCTTGGTTACGGCGATATAGAGCCATTTGGCGGCATCCGCTATCTGGCCGGGATTGAGTCATTGACAGGACTGTTACTGATTACCTGGACAGCCTCATTTCTGTTTATAGAGATGCAGCGTTACTGGGTATCAAAGTAGTACAGTATGGAATAATTAAAACAGGCAAAAGATGAAAAAAGCACTGCTATTAAGTCCCTGGAGCGCGGCGATACTGTTCACCATCCCTATGTCATGGCAGCTAATGCGCCAACCGGATTCTATGTATATCCCGGTTGTATTTGAAATATTGCTATTACTTTTCTCTTATCTGGCTGCGGCCATTGGCAATGGTCTGATTATTATTCCTTTATGTCTGCTTGTGAAAATAAAAACATCGAACCTGCTTGCCAGATTGGTACTCGCCAGCGCCGTCGCGTTAATTGGCACAACAGTGGCCTACGCCTTTGAAATTTTTGACTATCGTTCTTCCATCCTGCACCCTGATTATTTATATCCCTTATTGATTCCACTGTTTTTCCTGACGTTGACCTCATTCTTTTTGCTTACCCGATCACAATCAATCTCTGCTACCGCACCAGCTCATGAAGCGGCCACAGATGATAATAAAAAGGGCAACAGCCATGCTTCCGACTAGATCATTTTTCAGGTTTTAAATGCTGCCCCGCGCTTTGACTGCAAGCGTGGTTCTTCGTGCCCTTAAAAATTCAGCCAGTGAAAAAGATGCCTTCGCGGCTTCACGTTTTATCAAAACAGATAAAGGCCAGTACGGGGAGGGGGATTTATTTCTGGGTATCCGCATGCCTGTATTACGTCAGCGTGCAAATGAGTACAAGGGTTTGTCCCTTACTGAAACCGCACTATTACTACAAAGTAAATTCCATGAAGCACGGCTAAGCGCATTACTTATTCTGGTGTTGAAATTCCAGCAGGGCGATGAGAAAACGCAGGCCCGGATAGTGACGCTTTATCTCAAACATACGGCTTATGTGAATGGCTGGGACCTGGTGGATTGTTCAGCGCACCTGATTCTGGGTCCGTGACTGATGCGGCGTGACAAGAGAATTCTGGAAACTCTGGCACGTTTCCAGAGTTTGTGGGAGCGACGTATCGCGATCATGTGCACGTTTCACTTTATCAGGCAGCAACATTTCTCCCCGACTTTGAAAATTTCCCGTATTTTACTAAAAGATGATGAAGACCTTACTCACAAGGCAGTGGGCTGGATGCTGCGTGAAGTGGGGAATCGTGATCGTGATAAAGCAGAGGATTTTCTGATAATGCATTACCGCAACATGCCTCGTACCATGTTGCGCTATGCCATTGAAAAGTTTCCCCAGACGCGCCGCAAACAGTATCTGAAGGGGACGCTGTAACCTGCTTCGGGATTAAATGTTGGGTCGGTTTTTTACCAGATGTTCTACCACGGAAGGGTCGGCCAGGGTGGTAATATCCCCCAGGCTATCCATTTCGTTGGCAGCAATCTTGCGCAAAATACGTCGCATAATCTTGCCGGAACGGGTTTTTGGCAGACCTGGTGCCCACTGAATGACATCCGGTCTGGCGATAGCACCAATATCCCTGGCAACAAACGCACGTAGTTCCTGCATCAGTTCATCACTTTCCTCAACACCTGCCATCAGGCTGACGAAGGCATAGATAGCCTGTCCCTTGATGTCATGGGGAAAGCCAACCACCGCAGCTTCGGCAACTGCTTCGTGCAGTACCAGAGAGCTTTCAATTTCAGCAGTACCCAGACGGTGTCCCGATACATTGAGGACATCATCAACACGGCCGGTAATCCACCAATAGCCATCTTCGTCACGCCTGGCACCATCACCGGTAAAGTAATAACCGGGATAAGTGGAGTAGTAAGTATCGATGCAGCGCTGGTGATCACCGTAAACGGTTCGAATCTGGCTTGGCCAGCTCCGGGTAATCACCAGGTTGCCTGAAGTGGCGCCCTCAAGGATATTACCCTCGGGATCCACCAGTTCCGGCTTGACGCCGAAGAATGGCAAGGTGGCTGAACCCGGTTTCAAATCAGTCACTCCGGGAAGCGGGGTGATCATGTGGCCGCCAGTCTCGGTCTGCCACCAGGTATCCATAATCGGGCACTGCTCGTTGCCAACAATGTGGTAATACCATTCCCAGGCTTCCGGATTAATGGGCTCACCCACTGTACCGAGAATTTTCAGGGATTTTCGTGACGTTGCGGTAACAGGATCATTACCCTGGGCCATCAGGGCACGAATAGCCGTGGGGGCGGTGTAGAAGGAATTGACCTGGTATTTATCAATGATCTGCCAGAAGCGCGAATAATCAGGATAAGTGGGAACGCCTTCAAACATTAGTGTGGTAGCGGCATTACACAATGGGCCGTAAACGATATAGGTATGACCGGTAACCCAGCCTACATCGGCAGCACACCAGTAAATATCGCCATCATGGTAATCAAATACGTATTTGTGGGTCATGGCAGCCATCAGCAAATAACCGGCAGTGGTATGCAGCACGCCTTTGGGTTTGCCGGTTGAACCGGAGGTATAGAGAATGAACAGGGGATCCTCACTGTCCATGGCTTGCGGCTCACAGGTCTTTTCGGCATTGGCTATGGCTTCGTGATACCAGATATCACGACCTTCTGCCCAGTTGATATTACCGCCGGTTCGTTTTACCACCAGCACGGTGTGTACATTGGGGCACTGGGCTACCGCTGCGTCAGCGTTGGCTTTTAACGGGAATATACGACCACCACGTACACTTTCGTCGGAGGTAATCACGGTCTGACAATCGGAATCCAGAATCCTGTCCTTCAACGAATCCGGGGAAAAGCCACCGAACACCACAGAATGGACAGCACCAATGCGGGCACAGGCGAGCATGGCAAAAGCCGATTCAGGAATCATGGGCATGTAGATACAAACCCGATCGCCTTTTTTCACACCACGCTGTTTCAGTACATTGGCCAATTCACAAACGTGATGATGTAATTCCTGATAAGTAATTTTTCGCTCAAGTCCGGGTTCATCGCCTTCCCAGAGGATGGCGATCTGATCTGCCCGTGCCGGCAGGTGACGATCAATGCAGTTAGCACTGACATTGAGCTTGCCACCGAGGAACCAGTTGATATCGCCCTTGCTCATATCACAATTGCTGACCTGGGTGAAAGGCGTTATCCAGTCGAGAAAAGTCGTGGCCTGGTCCGACCAGAAGCTGTCAGGGGTCTCAATGGACGCCTTGTACATGGCTTCGTATTGCTCTTTGTTGAGGAGGGCTGAAGATTTTAATTTTTCAGGAACAGGATAAACTTTAATATCTGACACGGGGACACCTCAATTCTTTAATGTCTATACAGACGCCTTTTCACAACTGATCAGGCGACCTGTACCGGGATGGTGTTGCTGGCTCGAATAATAGTGTTAACTTCATCAAGATAAACCAGTTTTGGCTGGTGGTTCAGCAATTCGGCTTCGGTGTAACTGCCATAGGCACAGATGATTACTCTATCCCCCACATCGGCCCTATGGGCAGCGGCGCCATTCACGGAAATGATACCGGAACCTGTTTCAGCGCGAATGGCATAGGTAGTAAAGCGCTCACCATTGCTGATGTTGTAAATCTGGATCTGCTCAAATTCGCGAATGCCAGCATTATCCAGCAGAGTGCCGTCTATGGCGCATGAGCCTTCATAATCGAGCTCTGCATGGGTGACACAGGCCTTGTGAAGCTTGGCTTTCAACATCAGTGTATGCAATGTTTTACCCTTATTCTGATAAACAGGTTAATGTTTTATGGTTAAGTATGATGCGGATGTGAGGAGCAAGAGTATAGCGGATGGGATTATCCCAAAAAAGAGGTAGTTTGATTAAACCGCAGTGTCGAATGACAGCACAGGGCTTATTCTTCCTCTTGGTATTCATCGAGATCCGTATCCTCACTGAGCTCGGAATTCAGCAGATAATCAAATTCCGGGTCGACAATAATTCTGCCGGCCATTGCTTCCCGGCCCAGCAGCATCAGATAGGTCATTTCCGAGCGATCGGTGAGGGTCAGCTTGATGGGCCATTCACGTCCACCAAGTTGTATCGGGGTGGTGATCACCACGCGCTTTTCAGTATCTGCAGAGGAGCTTTTTACTTTCTTGCGCCCCTTGATTCGTACTGTGGTGCGAGTGACTTTTTCAACATTGTGAAAGTCGGGATGCAGATCAAAACTTACCCAGTTCCTGCCATTGCGGGTAAATTCTTCAATATTGTCCACATGCAGGGATGAGGTGGCGGCACCGCTGTCAACTCGAATATGAAGGTTCTCAATACCGAGTTCGGGGAGAGCGCATAATTCCAGCGCTCCTACTTTTAATTTTGAAAGTCGATTATTTACCACAGGTATCCTGCTACTGCATGGGACAATGAAGCCTCTTCAGAGACTCCCTAACCCCTGCCTTTTGGTTTGTTGGGGCCGGTCTGGGAGTCTTTTTCAATATATTCAATAATGCTGCTGGCCACATTTTTACCGGTAGCGGTTTCAATACCTTCCAGACCTGGCGAGGAGTTCACTTCGATGACCAGTGGACCATGGGCGGAGCGCAGGATATCGACTCCTGCAAGATCAAGCCCCATTACCTGGGCAGCCTTGACCGCCAGACGGCGTTCTTCCGGATGCAGTTTGATTACTTCAGCGGTACCTCCGCGATGCAGGTTGGAGCGATATTCACCCTTGCCTGCCTTACGCTGCATGGCAGCGATAACTTTTGTGCCTACGACGAAACAACGGATATCGGAACCGCCAGCTTCCTTGATAAATTCCTGTACCAGAAAATCCTCACCAATACCGCGAAAGGCGTTAATCAGGGCTTCAGCAGCTTTCTTGGTTTCTGCTAACAGCACGCCATTACCGTGGGTGCTTTCGGTAAGTTTCACAATCAGGGGCGCGCCACCGACAGACTCGATCAGATTGTCAGTTGCTTTTACCGAGTGCGCGTAACTGGTCACTGGCTGTCCAATACCTTTGCGGGCAAGCAACTGGTGAGCACGCAATTTATCTCTGGATCTTGTAATAGCAATGGATTCATTAATGGAATAGACATGGCCGACTTCGAACTGTCTTAACACGGCGCAACCATAGGAAGTAATGCTGGCGCCAATACGAGGTATTACCGCATCAAACTCAAGGGCTTCAACGGTATCCGCGTTGCGCTGGTAAAACACCGTGGGGTCATTGGCGGTAATATTCATATAGCATTTCAACACATCAATGACGCGTACGTCGTGGCCACGTTCCCTGGCCGCTTCAACCAGACGGTTTGTTGAATACAGATTACGGTTCCTTGACAGGATGCCTATTTTCATAAAAATTCCAATTTCCTGATTTTTTTTCTTACAGATTATGTATAGAGGGGGGAGTAATACTATTGTACGCATGGTAATAAATAAAGGGCGTTATTTTTTAAGCCTTACCATGATATTGTCGATAAGCCTGGTTGAGCCCAGCCATGCGGCGGCAAGAATCACCAGGTCAGTGTCGGAAACACCGGCAGGCTGCAATGACCGGGCATGACAGATAGTGAAATAATCAACTTCCATGCCGCAATCAGTAAGGAAATCCCTGGCATCTTGTTCCAGCGCTTGTAGATCTGATATGCCCCGCAGTAATTTTTCTTTTGTGGTTTGCAGGCTTTTTTGAAGACCGGCGGCCTTTATTCTTTGCGCGTCATTTAAATAATTATTGCGCGAACTCAAGGCCAATCCATCAGGCATCCTGACTGTGGGAACGCCAATTATTTCCAGCGGCAGGCAAAGGTCCGCGGTCATCTTTTTGATTACCTGTAACTGCTGGTAATCTTTCTCACCAAAAAAAGCCATGTCGGGTTGGGTCAGATTGAAAAGTTTACATACAACGGTGCAGACGCCGCTAAAATGTCCAGGTCGACTTGCCCCGCAATGGCGCTCTGAAATGCCCGGGACGGTAATT
>JAUHWU010000227.1 GCA_030427065.1 Gammaproteobacteria bacterium
CGACGCCACAAAATATTGTTATTGGTGGGCTGTCCGGTGCCATGCCGCCACTGCTTGGATGGACTGCTGTAACTGGCTCGATAGATCCCAATGGTTTGCTACTGGTACTGATAATTTTTGCCTGGACGCCTCCGCATTTCTGGCCATTGGCGATTCACCGTAAAAGTGATTATGCCAAGACAGATATTCCGATGTTGCCTGTTACCCATGGCGACCCGTTGACCAAACTGCATACACTGCTTTACACAATTATCATGTGCCTTGTCACCATCCTGCCCTACCTTACCGGGATGAGCGGGCCGCTATATCTGTCAGCCGCCATATTACTAGGTGGAGGGTTTCTGTATCACTCAATGCGCTTGCTGGTAACCGATAACCCCCGTGCAGCCTTAACGACCTTTCGCTATTCAATTGTCTACCTGATTGCACTATTTATAGCCTTGTTGATAGATCACTACCTGTAATCGTTCCGTAATCGCAAGCCGCTTTTAGTTTCATTAATATTCTGGATTCATAAAGCAACCGGCATGGAAAATAACCGTTTGAAAATAATGATGTCATTGTTGGCCGGTATATCAGTGCTGACCGGAGGCTTGTTGGTTTATCTTTTTATCGCAACTAATCAGGTAAACAAAGAGTCTCTTCGCAATGACAGTTTTTTTGTTTACGATGCCCCAATAGAGCTTGATGAATTCAGCCTGACGGATCACAACAACGAACCGTTTGCCCGCGATGCCCTTAAAGATAAATGGACACTGGTTTTTTTTGGCTATACTTTTTGCCCGGATATTTGCCCAATCACGATGGCAGCGATTAGACAATTTTATGACCTTTTGGCAGTCGAAGGTTTGGAATCAGATGTGCAGGTGGTCATGATCAGTGTTGATCCAAATCGCGATACACCGGAAAAATTGGCAGAATATGTCGGATTCTTCAATCCTGAATTTATTGGACTGACCGGTGATTACAACAATCTTTATACTATGGCGCGAAAAATGAACGTGGCATTTTCCTATTTACGGGTAGATGATGATAATTACCTGGTGACTCATAACGGAGAAGTCATGTTGATAGATCCGCAGGCAAATAACGTAGGTTTCTTTAAAGCACCCTATGATCCACAGCTGATGCTTGATAATTTTCTTGCGGTTAAGAAGTACACTGGCAAGCAATAATTCCGGCTACCATACACCTCACACTTTCTCAGCGCCAAGCGCTATTCTGGAAAGAATAAATAACAAGCTGGTCATGACTACTATGCTTGGGCCGGTCGGCGTATCCCAGAACCAGGATGCCGCCAAACCGCCACAAACAGAAATACAGCCTGCTATACTCGCCATAACCGACATTGATTCCGGGGTTTTGGAAAATGCCCTTGCGCAGGCGGGAGGGATAATGAGAAGGGAGGTGATCAGTAGCACGCCGACCACTTTCATTGACACCGCTACAATCAATGCAATTAACAGCATTAGTAAAAGTCGTAGACGAGTAACATTGAGGCCTTCAACCTGGGCAAGTTCTTCATGCAGGGTTATTGTTAATAGATGGTTCCAGTTTCCCAATAATACGCCCATTACGATACAAACGCTGGCACCAATCCAGATAAGATCTTGCCATGAGACGGTAAGCAAATCACCAAACAGGTAAGCCATCAGATTTATCTGGTTATCAGTAAAACTGATGATTACCAGCCCAAGCGCAAGAGAGCTATGAGCGAGAATTCCAAGAATGGTGTCAGTGGAAAGGCCACGCCGGTTTTCCATCATTACCAGGGCAACTGCCAGAAGCATGCAGGCAATAATAACGGATAGCTGCAGGCTTATATCCAGAATTAGTCCCATCGCTATTCCAAAAAGAGCGGAGTGGGCGAGCGTATCACCAAAATAAGACATCCGGCGCCATACAACAAAGCATCCCAGCGGGCCTGCAATGATGGCTACCATCAAGCCGGCTAACAATGCGCGTATTATAAAATCAGCCATAGCGTTTTCGCCTAATTCCTGCCTTTACTTTTTTCTACGATCTCACCACCCAGATCATGGCTATGGTTGTGATGGTGAGTATAGACGGCAAGGGTCTCTGCATCTTTTTTGCCAAATAATTCCAGGTAAGCAGGATCATTACTAACCTGCTCGGGGTGGCCATGACAGCAGACGTGCTGATTAAGGCAGATCACCTCGTCCGTGGCTGACATCACCAGATGCAAGTCATGGGAAATAAGCAAAATCCCGCACTTGTGCCGGGTTCTGATGCTTTCAATAAGCCGATAGAGTTCAGCCTGGCCGTTCACATCAACGCCTTGTACAGGCTCATCGAGTACCAGTAACTGGGGTGCCTGAATTAATGCCCTGGCCAGCAAAACACGCTGCAGTTCACCACCAGATAGAGAGTGGAGCTGGCTATTGAGTAATGCGCTTGCTCCTACTTCTTTCAAAACCGAGCTTATTTCACTACGGTTAGCATTCACTGCCAGCTTTAAAAAACGATCAACTGAAACCGGCATACTGGGATCTATATGTAATCGTTGTGGCATATAACCAATTCGTAAACCTTTTTTTAGCGTAACTGTGCCACAGGAAGGCTTCAGCAGACCAAGCACAATTTTTACCAGAGAAGTTTTACCAGCGCCATTGGGACCAATCAGTGTGACAATCTGCTCTTTTGCTACCTGAAGGGATATATTTTCAAGAATTTGCCGTTGCTCAATTTGCAGAGAAATGTTGCTGGCATTAATTAGGAAATTTTCTTCCACGACAGGGAGCCCGGATAAGAGAAGTTGAGAATGACATAACAGGATTGTGCAGTATATTTTTTACGCTGAACACTACAATCCTGTGGTATTCATTCAGGGTGATATATCATAGCATCTTTTGAAAGCACAGCTTAACGGCTGAGCATTTTTCTGACGGGTTTTTGTCTTTTACTATGCGCAAATTATTGCTGATTTTTTTTCTGTTGCCGGGACTTGATAATGAGGTTTTTGCGCAATATTCAGTAGCCGCCAGCATTCGGCCA
>JAUHWU010000228.1 GCA_030427065.1 Gammaproteobacteria bacterium
CCCTTTCCGGCAACGTCTCTCAGCAATTCAATTTTTTAATTATTCAGCAGGTTGGCAGGTGAATACTGATCCGTCAGGATTCGTTCGCTGGTATCCCAGCTAATCTCATTACTCATGTATTTGGGGTACTCGGTGACATCCATGCCAAACGGTTCCAGCAGTGCTTTGAATGCAGGTGCACGTGATTCCAGCGTGTCGGTATCCGGCAGGGATTGCATGGAGGCGACAATAACGCGATTGCCGGTACCGCTCATGCGAATATTATAAATCTCTCCGAAAACTTCCCGGTAGGTATTGGATTCTGCCGCATACAGGCGGCTGGTGGAAAAGGTATTGGCGACAACCAACCCGTTATCCGGCAACAAGCGCTTCACTTCTTCCAAAAACTCTACCGTCATCAGATGTTCCGGAATATATTCCCCGTTAAAGGCGTCAAGTATCACCAGGTCATATTTCTCGCCACGCAGTCCGGCGCGTTTGATAAATACCCGGGCATCACCAACATCAACACTGATTTTATCTGTTTCCTCAAAGCCGAAATATTCTCGTGCCACGCGCACCACGGCATCATCAATTTCCGAAATCACAATGTCAGCTTCGGGAAATAGCTGGCTGTAGGTATCGGACAATGTCCCGCCGCCAAGCCCGACGATCAGGATGCGTTGGGGATTACTCTGCACCAGCAGACTGGATAGCGTCATCTTGGCATAGGGAAACACCAGCTCAACAGGCTTGTCCAGATAACGACAACTCTGATTCTGGCCGCTGCGGCTGGTAATGGTGAAACGCAGACAGCGACGTTGTGAATCTTCCGTTACCAGGATATTGCGATACAGCGAGCGCTCCTGGTGAATATAGCGAATGCCGCTCTGGGCCAGCATGTCTTTGGCAAAAATAATCAGGGCTATCACCAGCACAATCATGACCTCGGTCTTGATGTTGCGCCAGGGGGATTGTTTGCGTTGCAAATTATGTCCGTCTGTAGTGATCACTTGGCTTTATCACCCGGGTTTATCATTGGGTTCTGCTTATTTCTGACTCCAGCCATAATAGCAACAAAGCCGGCGCAAAGCAGAGCCACACACATGGTAATCAGTATCTGGTTTACCTCGAACCACAGTACCAGGTAAAAGGATGTTGCCAGCGTACCCAGGGCGCTGCCGAGAGTGGAAATAAAATACAGCTTGCCGGCCACATGGCCGCTGCCATCAGTAGATATCACCAACAGTCTGACAGAGTAGGGGGCAATCATCCCCATCACGGCAGTGGGGAGAAAGAACAGCAACATGGAAACCAATAATGAGCCGTAACGGGGATCTTCAATACGCAGGAAAATCGCTTCCATAATTTCGTTGCCGGCAAACACCAAAGGCAAAAGCAAAAAAGCGGCGCAGACGAAAAAGCTGCCATAGAGTCTCAGGTCAGGTTTCAGCAGGGAGAGTTTGCCACCCAGCAGATAACCAATAGACAGAGAAAGCATGAACACAGTAATGATGCTTCCCCAGACAAAAATCGAACTACCGAAGTAGGGCGCCAGGATGCGGCCCCCCAGAAGCTCTATCGCCATGATAATGAAGCCACTGAGAAAGGCTAGCACCAGCACCAGCGCAATCTGAAACCTGGAGTGTGTTGTATTGTTCTCATTCATAAGAGCGCGGAAGTATACCTAAATATTTATACTTTCGCTTTGAATGTGATACTGCCGTTCCTGTGGCTCTTTTGGTTTTATAGTTACAAGAGACAAGCAACCCCTCTTTCCGGCTTCAATGGGTTTTCTGTAGGTCGGATAAGGACCGCAGGGACGCATCCGACGTGGCGACCTTTGGTCGCCCACTTGAGACTTGAGACTCTTCAATGCCTTGAGAATGGTATGCTAGGCTGACACATTTCAATGATCGGGACGTCTAATGAAAAATCTTACCTTCCTTGCGCTTGTCTTTTTGGTGAGCTGTCAGTCCAGCACCAATCCTGTCCGTTCTGCACGAACTCAGCCTGACACCATGATGGGCCTGTATGCCCCGGAGCAGCATGAACTTTATGATGGTCGCTTCAACATCATCGGCAGAAATATTTACCAGGCAGGCAGTCTTGATGATGTCTCCCCCTGGGATCACATGGATGATGACGCCAGTGACCTGCAGTTTGTTGGCGGTGAGATTGAAATCGACGTAAACGAAATCGAGAATAGCGGTTCTTTTATTGCTGAACTGGTATTGCCGCAAGGACTCTATCGGGTCGAGTTGGAACGCTTTAATGAATTTTCCCCCTGTCAGGATGGCGGTATCGCAGCTTATCTGTTTGAACATGGTAATGCCGGGTGTGGCGACAGCAACTGGCCCAAGAGTTTGCTCTTCGTGGCTGGCTGGGGTTATGGATCGGCAACACTGAACGGAGAAACACTGTATGAAGATTATGAAATTCATTTTATGGTAACCCAGGGTATGCGAGCCCGTGAATCACTACAGGTGATACTGAGTCCTGATTCTGGCGAGGCCGGCTCAATCAACCCGGCAACCCAGCAGTTGGATTTTTATATCAGGAGTCCTGCCCGTAATGAAAACAACCACCCTAACCGGGAAGTGTTTGATCATTTTTTTGCAACACAGGTAACCTGGAAATAGGCGACGTTGAGTTGGATTCAGGAGACATGATGCAGGAAGATGCCGTAACGATAAAAAATAAAGGATAAAGGATAAAGGATAAAAGTGGGCGGTGCAGGTAGGTGGCAGGCAAAAGTAAGAGACAAGAGGCAAGCAATCCTGCTTTCCGGCTTCAATGGGTTTTTTGTAGGTCGGATAAGGACCGCAGGGACGCATCCGACGTGGCGACCTTTGGTCGCCTGCTTGAGACTTGCAACTTTATCTATAAACTTCACTTGAGAATTTTCACTGGAAATAACAATGACAGAACAACGCCCCCCATTACCTCCCTTCACTGAAGCCACCGCCATACAAAAAGTGCAGGCGGCTGAAGACGGCTGGAATAATCGCAATCCGGAAAAAGTGTCGCTGGCC
>JAUHWU010000229.1 GCA_030427065.1 Gammaproteobacteria bacterium
GCATGGACACTATTGAAAACACACAGTAGTTTGCTTATCTGATTTTCATCAATCCCTTTTTTCGCCAAACCTATATTCCCAATAATACTAATCATTGTTACGGAATTCTGTAAGTTCAAGTTCATGCCTGCGCAATAGCTTATAAAATTCTGTACGATTGCGTTTTGCCAGTCTTGATGCCAGAGCAATATTACCTTCTGTCAGGTTTAATAATCGAACCAGATAATTTCTTTCAAACTGATCTCTGGCTTCATTCAAACCAAGTAATTTTTCAGGTTTAAATCTCAACGAACGCTCTACAAGACTTTGCGAGATAATATTTGTTGAGGAAAGCACATCGCATTGCTCAACCACATTATTCAGTTGCCTCACATTTCCTGGCCATGGTGCCATCAGTAACAATTCTGCAGCTTCAGGTGAAAATCTTTTTAACTCTGCAGCATTTTTTTTTGCTATTTGATGACAAAAATAATCTGCCAATATAGGTATATCTTCTCTACGCTCACTTAAGGGAGGTAATTCCAAAGTAATTGCATTAAGCCGATAGTAAAGGTCTTCTCTAAATGTTTTATCCTCAATTTTCTTCATCAAATCCTGATGAGTAGCCGCAATAATACGCACATCAATTGATTCCGTTCTGGTAGACCCCAGTGGCCGAACTTCCTGTTGCTCCAGAACACGCAATAATTTTGCCTGGGCACTAACGGGCATATCGCCAATCTCATCCAGAAAAATAGTGCCGCCATTTGCAGAAAGAAAGAGTCCTTTATGCGCTTTGTTTGCTCCTGTAAAAGATCCTGCCGTATGCCCGAACAGCTCAGACTCAATAAGGCTTTCCGGAATAGCGGCGCAATTCAGGGTCATGAAAATCTTGTTTCTACGAAGGCTGGCTTTATGAATCGCACGAGCCAGCAATTCCTTTCCAGTACCTGTTTGGCTTTGAATAAGGATACTGATATCTGATTTTGCCACCGCATGGGCTTGTTGCAATAAAGACTCCATTGATTCACTGCGGCTAATAATTTCAGCGCGCCATGCTTGTTGGCTGTCATTATTATCTGGCAAAATTGCACCATGCCGCAGGGCCTTACCAAGATTGGACAACAGTAAATCCGCATCAAATGGTTTAACCATATAACTGAAAACACCTTTTTGAGTGGCTGCCACCGCATCAGGAATCGTACCGTTAGCTGTAAGAATGATAACTGGCAGGCTGGGATAATGATTCTGTATTTCAGTAAACAATGCCATTCCATCCATTTCAGGCATTTTCAAATCTGTAATAACAACATTGGGTCGAAAAGTAGCCAATTGAGACAATGCATTTTTTGCATTATCTACCGCACTTACCCTGTAGTTGTTTGCTTTAAGGCGTAGTGAAATCAGTCGTAATAAATCATGGTCATCATCTACCAGTAATATTTTAATTTTATCGGCTTTTGTATTTGTCATCATGGCTATTCGTGCAACCGCTCTCTTTCAATAAGGTTTTGCTCTAAACTGGTTAATGCTTCTATTTGTTGCTCAAGCTCTTGAGTCTTTTTGATTAAGCCTTCAATTTTCTCAATTTCAGATTGCCGCTTTCTTTCATTAGCTCTTAATTGTTCACGACTTTGTAGCGACAAAAGCCATATTCTGCCAAGCGTCTGATATTCCAGCGTTCTGGAATTAGATGGATTTATATCTTCTTTTAGTGTCCTTGCTATCATTTTCATGGCTTCACGATCAGTTTGTTCGTTCGATACTGATGGCACACTGATTAACAATGCCCACTGAATAGCACCCTCAGAGGAATTCCTTACATGCCCTGCTTTTTGCAGACGCATTTTTGCTGACGTGAGCTGTTCAAGGGATGCCGATTGTAACCAGGTGAAATATTCCAGCGCGCATACTGATAGCTCATTTCCTTCTACAGCAGCTACATCACCTGCACTGCGTGGATAAAATTCAGTTATTGCGGTACAGGCGCATATGCAGGAATAAACCATCGATATGACTATTATTTTCAAGCACTTAGGAATGAGGTCTGGCATGTCCTGAGTGTTCATTTGGATTCTCTGTTTGCGGCCTGGAAA
The DNA here is from genome assembly GCA_030427065.1 of Gammaproteobacteria bacterium. Taxonomy (GTDB): domain Bacteria; phylum Pseudomonadota; class Gammaproteobacteria; order Pseudomonadales; family Pseudohongiellaceae; genus Eutrophocola. Next base: position 2,076 of record JAUHWU010000229.1, read on the forward strand.
CAGAGCCTGAAATGGGCACCTTTTTTACTTTCACATAACTCTATTGTGCCTTTGTTAGCTGCAATATAATCTCTGGCAATTGCCAGTCCCAGACCGCTACCTTTCAGAAAGTCCTTGCCTCTTTGTTCGCCCTGGTAAAATGGAGAAAATATTTTTTCTCGTTCATGGACTGGAATTCCAGGTCCAGCATCACAAATATCAAATATTACCTGGTCTTCATTTTGCTGCAGGTTTATTTGAATAGTACTGCCTGCAGGCGCATATCTGATTGCATTGATGAGTAAATTATCAATAATTACACGAAATTGTTCTCCATCACCCATTACGATTAGACTGGCTAGTTTGCACTCAATACCAATTCCACAGGTCCTGATTATCAATTCATGGCAGGCTGTCACTTTTTTTACAATGGAATCCAGCCGAACCGGATTGAATTTTGGTTGTATTACTGAAAAATTATCAGAGTTATAGCGAAGCAGATCATCAATCAACACCTGGAGTCGCTGACAATTTTTACTTTGTATGTGAATGATTTCCTTTTGCTCTCGAGTTAATTCTCCTGCCACACCATCGTAGAGCAAAGAAGCACTTTCCCTGATGGCAGCCAATGGCGTCTTTAATTCATGGGATATATGACGAAAAAAAGATGAACGATACTGCTCAAGTTTACCCAGTCTTTTTCTCAACCAATCAAGTAAGTTACCCAAATTAACCAGGTCCCGAGGGCCTGAAATCCTTATACTCTCGTCATACTGACCAGAGCCCAGTACCGTAATGGCTTTCTCGATTTGAAGTAGTGGCCGTGTTATCAATACAGTAAAAATACCTGCAAGCAGCAATGCAATACCGACAAGAAATGCAGCCTGCAAGGCCAACAGATTCTGGGTGTTCGTGGTTTGCTGACGAATATATTCTAGTTGCAATTCAGCCCATTCATT
>JAUHWU010000075.1 GCA_030427065.1 Gammaproteobacteria bacterium
GTATCAGAGGAAATTTTCAATGCGCGCAATCAGTTTTAATTCTGCAGATTCATACGCTCAACAAACTGCTCATTTTCGAGACATATTTCATCAATTAATTCAGCATCGACGACGATGCGTTCAGTAAGAGTTACGGTCCAGGGGGTGGTATAGGCTCCAGGATCATCCACCGTTACTTTTATTTCCATATGTCCATAGTCAAGTCGTCTGATTTCTTCACGTACTTTGCCTTGTTCCGTCAGAACACTGCCATTCCAGTCGATCCAGGTATCGTCACGCACACCGATAGTATCAATTACCAGAGTATCGTCTTGCCATGCTGCCGATGAATAGCCCTGCCATGAGGGGGAGGGATCTTCCGGTAATGGCCGGGCATCCGTAAACACCTGGCGGTATCCGGCATTCATTTCATTAAGCACGACCAGTAGGTCGTCAGTATGAACAAATTTAAGCAGATGGGGCAATCCGTAGGCACGCAGAAAGTTGTCCGGCAGGCAGCGAATATGAGGATCGTCCAATGCCAGGTTGGCAGTACGTTCGGCAACGATCGGCTTTAACCAATCCTGGTAAGGCAGGCCGCCAGGAATATCAACACCAAGATTGGCCATCTGGCGTGATGATTGAATGCTGTCTACACTGCTGGGTGTTTTTTCGCCTTCAGGTGTGCGGTCTGCAACCCATATCCCGGACAAATCCGGTTTGCCGTTGGCCATGCGAGGTGTGGGTGCGTCCATGTTCACCGTACCATCAGCATGACGGGGAACATCCTTGCTTGGATAACCTATCCACTGCGCTTTGGCTATGGAGCAGTTTAAACATGCCCCAATAAAGAAAATGCCCAGTACAAAAAAAGCTCCCGTGCGGGTGCCTTGAATCCCCATAATTTCCCCCTGTCACTTTATTAATGGTTAGTGACTTTGATGATCTGCAAAACATTGATGTGCAAGATCAGTCTGTTTTACCTTAAAAAGCACTTGTTGTGAAATGCTATTTCTTTAATTGAACTGCTGGACTGTTGTAGGATGATTGCAGTGTAATGACTTATTAAAAGACAAAAACCTTGAATTGAGTTTCATCTGAGGGGGTGGCATGAAGAGCAAATTAATACTAACGACGGAATCTGTTTTCAGGATTTTGCTTGGACTTTCTGTCCTTATGAATGCTGTGGTTGCCTGTGGCGCTGAGTTGCCGGAATTTTCAGCTCTACCGGATTGGAGTGGTACCTGGTCGAGACGCGGAGGAACCGTTTTTGATAGCGGTTCATGGACACTCAATGGTGTTTTAACCCATCCCGGTCAACCCGGTGCCGGTGTCAGTGCGCCAGGTACAAGAGCACACCCTCCCTATAATGCCGAGTGGGAAGCTGTATATCAGGAGCATCTGGCACTGCGTGATGCAGGGCTTTTCCCGGATCCATTAACCCGCTGTATCTCCCATGGCTTTCCCCGAATTTTTAATGCCCTGGCGCCGGTTGAATTTGTGGTGCGGCCAGAACAGACCTGGATCCTTGCGGAACATACCCGCGCTACCATGCGTATTTACACTGATGGTAGCGAGCATCCCCCGGCAGAAGCGCGCTGGCATAATTTCTATGGTCATTCGGTAGGGCACTGGGAAGGTGATACGCTGGTTTTTACTACGGTTGCGCTCAAGGGCTGGCGTGATCACGACAGTGTGCTTGATCGCAGTGGTCTTGTGCTAAGTGATCAGGCTCATGCCACTACGCGCATTCGTCGTACCGGGGAAAACGGGGAAGACTTGTTACTGGTGGAAATCACTCTGGAAGATCCGCTGGCCCTAACGGCGCCCTGGGTAGTTGAAAAACGTTTTTATAAAGATGCCCCGGGGACACGTATTTTTGATTATGAGTGCAATGAATATAACCGGGCCATTGTTGATGAACAGGGTAGGAGTATGATTCTTGATGAAGATGGCAAGGTACTCAACTATTAATTTGTGCGTAATCGGCAAATAATTTGCGAAAATAATTCGACTCAGTAAATCGAGAAAACAGGGGTCTGGGGGAAGTGTCAATGAAGAACGGGTTCAAGGGTATTATCACTGCAATTTTACTATTGGGATGTCAGTTAGCTGCTGCTCATCATTCCACAGTTGGCCAGATAGAAGAAACGTCCATTGAGATCAGTGGCGTGGTTAAGGAGTTTCAGTTCAAGAACCCTCATTCCTGGATCCAGGTAATGGTGAAGGATGATAGTGGTGAGGAAGTTGAATGGAGCGTGGAATGGCTGATACCGAATATTCTGATGCGCCAGGGCTATAATCCGGCCACCTTCAGACCCGGTGATGAAGTGCGTGTTCGTCTGCGCCAGCATGTGAGCGGATCACCAATGGGGGAATTTGATGGTGCCATGAAGGCTGACGGTTCTATCGTTGGGCGTTGGGACTAAACTTTACGCACCACAATGCCCTGAATCAGCATGACAATGGCTAGAACCAGACGAAAAGCTGCTGTGAGCCAAGGCTGATTTATTGCCAGGGCAATGGTATCTGGTTCAAGGCATCAATGTTGGCTTCAAGCGCCGTATCACCGGGCTCGATTTTGTTCCTGGAAAGAATAAACGAGATGACTTCCGCGTATTGCTGCATGCTCATTGACATAACATTGTCAGGGGGCATTTTCTCATAGGTATTTTGTACCAGTTCACCAAGGCTTTTGCCTTTCCAGTTGTTGGAAAAAAAACTTCCTCGCAGTGGTGTCCCGAACTGACCATTACTCAAACGATTGCCGTGACAGATCTGGCATGTTTCCTTGTAAATCGCTTCACCATTGGCGACCTGTTCAGCGGTAAATTGAATCGTTTCCTGAGCTTGGACCTGTGCTGATGTGGTGCTGATGACTGTCAGCAATAATAGAGACAGCAGCAATGGCAGGAACTTTGAAAACTTTGAAATAGTGCCGGACAAACTATCATGAAGGAAATCAGGCGTTACTCTGACCGACGCTTTTTTGATGATTACTGAATACATTGCTGTAATTGCCTGATTTATTCACTGTGACAGTTTTTCGTAAAACGGCAATATTAATCAAGCGCAGGCGAAAACGCCACCAGTGTGGTTTATCAAGCAGGATAATTACAGGCTCTTACTTGGCGAATTTTTTTCTGAACAGGGGAGTGATCAGTCTTCTCCAGGCCAGCGCCAATCCGGTCCAGACCATCAATACACTTGCCAGTGAAACCAGCCCGGCAACTGTCTGTCCCCAAATACCCAGTACTTCGCCCGTATGGAGGAAGCGCACGATGGAGCGGGTCTGGCGTCCCGGTGACTGGCTGCTGAATGGTTGCCATTGCACTACCTCACCGCTAACTCTGTTCATTATCATATTGTGTCGTCGTTGAGGTTGACCGCCATTGCCCTGGTCAATGGCGACAGCAACAGTAGTACTGTTCTCTTCCGGCAGTGACAGGCTTATCTGGCGCCAGTTCTCGTCCGCTGACTCAAGGTATGCCACGCTGCTATCAAATAACTCATCAAGGCTCAGGTAGATAACTTCACTGGCAGGAAGACTGCCAATGGACTCAGTGAGCTTATTGTCGGGGGCGGCGGCAGATGCACCGCGGCGGGGGACTTCTTCACCATATATTCGATAGACCAGGCTATTGGCCCAGGGGTAATAAAATACACTGGCGGTGGCCACGACAACTGCCAGCGGGATGGCTGACCAGATACCCATGACATGATGCCAGTTGAAATCCCTGGCTTTGGTGTTTCCTGCCGTATTACGAAACAGCAGGCGAATCCTGATGGCACTCCAGCTCCAGATTTTTGGCAGCCATAGATAAAGGCCGCTTAATACCAGAAAGAGAAACGCAAGATTGCTGGCGCCGGTGATAGCCCTGGCGGTATTGCGACGCTCGCCACTTTGATTAAACCAGCGATGAATCCCTGTTACGGTCCTGAAAAAAGATTCCAGGGACTCATTCGCCACAGGCATTTCCTCACCGGAGACCGGATTCAGGCTTAATCCACCACTTCTACCCGCGCTAAAAGTTATCGGAGCACCGGGATCATTTAGCACGACAAGTGCGTTTGGTGAGATATCGCCATGCCTGGTTCTGGCAATAAAGTGGAGTTGTTCAAGTGTCAGTTTGGTACTGATTTGATCAGCCGCCAGGTAGTGGCTTTTCTCTGCCCAGGCCAATATCTGGCGTTCATAGGTTAGCAGTACGCCGGTTACTGACATCATCAGGATAACCAGTCCTGCCGAGATACCGCTGACAAGATGGGACCAGAAAATTATTTTTCTAAACATGGATAATGAAAGCTTGATAAACCAGTGCAGCCAAGAATGATATTAAAAATGATACTCATTATCAAATAGAAAATAACGAATTGAATTTATTGAAGAATATCGATCAGGAAGAGGCGTCGCGAGCTTGTGATTTCAGAGAAAGGGTATAGCGATGTATCCACCAGGTAATGACCAGGGCGGAGAGTAAATTGCCAAAAGCGGCGCCAATGAACATGCCGGTGATGCCGGCGACCTTTTCCCCAAGCAGCGCCAGCGGAACATAGAAGATAAAAAAGCGTAACAGACTGGTGAGCAGGGCATTGCGTGGGGCGTGTAAGGCATTAAAACTTGAGGCGCTGAGAATCACCATACCCTGAAAAGCATAGCTGGCCGGCAGAATTCGCAATACCGTAACAATAATGTCGATGACTCCCTGTTCCTGGGAAAAAATGCGGGCAATCCAGGGGGCGGTCAGAGCCACTACTACATACAAACCCAGTTGCAGGCCCAGAATAAACTGCAAAGACAGCCTGAGTCCAAGTCTAACCCGTTCAAACGCATTGGCGCCGAAATTTTGACTGATAAAGGGTGGCAGGCTCATTGACATACCCAGTACCACAATCATGATCAGCGCTTCCATGCGCATGATGACACCAAAGCCTGCCACTGCCTGGGCGCCATAACTGGCCAGCGTTGCAGTCAATACTGCTGTAGCCAGAGGGGTGATCATGTTGGCCAGAGCGGCCGGCAAGGCAATGCTTAACAGGCGCTTCCAATCCTTGATGAGTTTTTCCAGACCAGGCCAGATAAATTTAAAGATTTGCTCCCTGACGGCAAGGAAATACCAGATAAACACATTCGAAAAGATCCAGGTTATTACTGTTGCAATGGCGGCTCCCTGAATACCAAAAGCAGGTAATGGACCAGGGCCAAATATTAGAATGGGATCAAGGATTGCGTTTAAGGCAGCACCTAGCATCATCAGGCGTCCCTGCAGACTTGCGTTACCACTGGCGCGCATGACAGCGGTGCCTGCAAACTGAATAAGCAGGAAGGGGATGCCCAGATACCACACAGACATAAACTGCCTGATCAGGACCAGGGTGTTACCGTTTGCACCCAATAAGGTAAAAACAGGCTCTATGCTTAAAAGTGCAGGAATGATCAACAACAAGCCGATGATCAAACCGAAAACAACGGCTGCAAAGGTCATCTCCGTGGCATTCTCGGGATTCCTTGCACCAATGGCTCGGGCAACCATGGCAGATGTTCCGATGCCCAGTCCCACCCCCAGATACATAATCATGATGGTTGGTGGAAAGGTGAAACCCAGTGCTGCAAGCTCACGTGTGCCCAGTAAACTCACAAACCAGGTGTCCGCGAGATAGTATAGGATGGTAGCGATGGCTCCGATAACAGTGGGTACCGATGTTTTATAGAGCGTCAGGCCGACAGGGTCCTGGAGAAGGTCAGGTTTTTTTGACGGTGTAGCTGGGCCTGATGTGGGTCGGGTGGACAAAGAAGGCGCCTGTATGGTGGAAAAAATGCTGGAAAAAAGTTTGCAAAATTCTAGCAGAGTATTATTTCTGCACAATAGCAGAAATTCGAGGTGACTAATGGCTAATTATGGCCAGCAATCAGGTATTTTAAACGAACCTTGAAGCTGGCGCTGGTCCTGATAATCAGGCGGGCTTGTGTAATTCCATGAATTATAAAAGCCAATTCTCGCTATACAGGAATTTCACCATTTACAATGGTACGAATCATTTCTCTGCGGTAACCGTCATAATCGTTAAAGGCTTTATGCAGACACAAACGATTATCCCATATCACCAGCATATTCGGCTCCCAGCGCAAACGGCAGTTGAACTCTTCGCGGGTAGCATGCCAGCCAAGAAAATCGAGCAGGGGTTTGGACTCTTGCTGGGTCATTCCTTCAATGCCCATGCTGTAGGAGCAGTCGCAATAAAGACTTTTCCTGCCGGTAACAGGATGCGTGCGTACCAGGGGATGAAAACTACCTTTCACCATGTTTTGCTGATCCACGGTCAATTCAATTTCACCAACGCTGAGATCATTCATGACAGGTTTGGCTTTAGTGACATTTTGCAGAACCCAGGCGGCAGACATATGAACTTTCAGATCACTGATCACTTCTTTCATTTTGTCACTGAGCAGGTCATAGGCAAGTTCGACATTACTCCACCAGGTATCCCCCCCATAGGGTGGTACATCAAGTGACTGAAGCAGACTGATTGAAGGGGGTTGTTTGAGAAAAGGCGAGTCGGTATGCCAGCCATCACCAAAAATCCAGTCCACCACTGTACTGGCCTCTTTAATCAGGCGCTGCACATTCGGATGCCCCTCAATACCGTTGGTATAGGCATCGGTGCCAAAGTCACCAAACCTGAGGGTTAAAGCTTCCTGGTCCTCGATAGTCATATTGGTCTGACCACGGAAATAGATCATTTTGTAGCGGAACAAGGCATCCCTGACCTGTTCAAATTGCTCATCAGTAATATTGGAAATATCTACATCCAGGATTTCCGCGCCCATGGCGCTGGCCAGAGGCAGGGTCCTGATGGCGCTGTAGCCATTTTTCTTGTCGTCAAAATATTCCGAGGGATAGAATCGCATCAGCTGTCCTTATTTCCTTATTATTGGTTTTTATTCGTATGTGCTAAATCATACACAAGAGAGTGTGGAATTTGTATTATTGTCGCTGTTGATGTTTTGTTTTCAATCAAGCTAAATACATCAAAAGGATTCTCCCTGAAGCAGCCTGGGTTGAGCAGGCTTTATTGATTCAGGCTGGCAATTACCGGATAAAATCCAAGGCCATAAAATATAGCGAGTTTTTTCGCGAACTGAGGTTCAAACACCATGAAAAAAGTACTGATAGGTTTGGTAGTAGTTTTAATCCTGATTGGAGGCGGAGTTTTTCTGCTTTTTAGCAACCTGGACAAAATTGTGGAAACAGGTATTGAAACTGCTGGTAGCAGTGCTCTTGGTTCTCGCGTCGAGGTGGGCAGTGTCGCCATTAATCTCACCTCAGGTTCTGCTTCCATTTACAGTTTCAGCATTGCCAATCCGACTGGTTACAGCAATGCCGAGATGATCAGTTTTGATGAGCTTAGCGTGGCTATCGATTTGCAAAATACCAATGGCCAAAATGTTCATGTAACCAGTATCGTGGCACGCTCGCCACACGTGCTCTATGAATCACAAGACGGTGTCACTAACCTGGATACAGTCAGTGCACGCTTTGAAAGTGATGAGTCTGCATCTGAGCCCCAGGCTGATGATTCAGCGGATATCAACATCATCATTGACTCAGTGCTGATAGAAAATATTCAGGGTACCTTGCTGTCTGACCGTTTGCCCGGACCTGTCGATGTAAGTTTGGGGGATGTGCGGCTGAGCAATCTTGAGGGAGGCCCTGAAGAATTGGCGCAGCAGATCATGGCACCGGTGATCACTCAGGTTGGCAGCGCTGCAGCCCGGGCTCTTGCACAATCCATTACAGAGCTATTGCAAAATGCCGATGCGATTAATGAGCAGGTTCGCGATGCCCGTGACCGTGTTGAAGACGTAAGCAATCAGGCAAGCGAGGCACTGGAAAGTGTAGGCAATTTATTTAAAAGAGACTGATGTGGCTTTGGTTACTGCACTCGTACAGGTAGCGTTGGAAAAATTTTCTACCCCTTTACGAGTGCAGCAACAGGTGCAATGGTTTTTGTCTTACGAATTTGTTTCCTTACTATCCGCTTTTAGTCCTATTCTGGTAGTTACCCCAGTTTATCTTTATGTTCTTCCCGGAATTGAATAAAGTAATCCAGTGATCCCGGATTACTCATGGCATCGCGATTGGCGGCTTTAACAGGATCTTTTCCCATCAGAATTTTTCTCACAGGGACTTCCATTTTTTTACCGGTAAGGGTGTAGGGGATTTCCTCTATCTGGTAAATCTCGTCAGGAATATGCCGCGGTGTGTAGTCGTTACGAAGTTTCTGGCAAATCTTTTGTTTAAGTTCGTCATTCAGCGTTTTGCCTTCTGGTAATTTAACGAACAGTGGCATAAAAAACTGCTCGCCGGGTAGATCCAGGTTAACGATGATTGAGTCTTCCACTTCGTCCAGACCATCCACAGCGCGGTAAATTTCTGCAGTACCGATACGAATACCGTAACGATTCAGGGTGGCATCGGAACGTCCCAATACGAAGCAGCCATCTTCTTCATTAATCATGAAGTAATCGCCCTGGCGCCAGATGCCCGGATACTCCTCAAAATAGGTTTCCTGGTACCGCACATTGCCTTCGTCATTCCAGAAATAAAGGGGCATTGAAGGCATGGGCTGGGTTACTACAAATTCGCCTACCTCGTTTATGAGAGAATTGCCGTTTTCGTCAAAGGCCTGTAAATCCACTCCCAGATGTGGCATCTGGATGACGCCGGCTTTTACTGGCAGACCTGGCATGGGACCGCAGAAGCCATTACAAATGTCAGTACCACCGCTGCCAGGTGCGACATATAAATCACTTTTAACGTTGTCATAAAACCATTTCGTGCATTCAGCGGAAACCACCGAGCCGGCCAGCATAATCGATTCCAGTTTTTCAAAGGCAAACTTGTCTTTGGGCACCAGTCCCATATTTTGCTGCATCTGCTGCAGGGTAGGGCTGGCGCCAAACAGGACGGCACCGGCATCATCACACATTTTCCACAGCGCATCGGGTTCCGGATACGTCGGATTGCCGTCATAAAGAATCGGGCAGGCATCATAGAGTAATGAACTGATGACAAAGTTCCACATCATCCAGCCAGTGGTGGTGAAGAAGAACAGTCGATCCTGTGGTTTGAGGTTGTAATGCAAGACACCCAGTACATAATGTTGAAGAATAATGCCGCCATGGCCATGAACTATGGCTTTTGGCAGGCCGGTAGTACCGGAGGAAAAAAGAATCCACAGCGGATGGTCGAATGGGACCTGTTCAAATTCAAAATCAGCTGCAGCAACCGGCTGCTTATCCAGCAAATCCTGCCAAAGAACAGCATTTTTAACTGGAAGTTCAGTATCACTCTTGTCCAGGTAGGGAAGGTAGATTACGTTTTGGATACTGGGTAATGTTTCTATAATATTTTTGACTTCAGCCTTGCGGTTAAATGCTTTTCCCTTGTATTCATAGCCATCAACACAGAACAGGACCTTGGGCTCAATCTGTGAAAGACGATCAAGAACACTGTGGGTACCAAAATCCGGTGAGCAGGATGACCAGATTGCGCCAATACTGCTGCATGCGAGAAGCGCTATTGCTGCTTCGGGTATATTGGTCATATAGGAGGCAACTCTGTCGCCAGGCTTGATCCCCATTTTTCTCAATTCTGTAGCGAGAACACGGACACTATTGCCAAGTTCTGACCAATCCAGTTCTTTAAGGATCTGGTCCTCATTGGCGTAAAGCAGGGCGGTGGTTCCCGGTTTTTCATTACGCAGAATGTGCTGGGCATAATTAAGTCTGGAGCCAGGAAACCACTGTGCTCCCGGCATTGTGCGCTGGCCGAGCACAGCGCTTGGGGGTGATGACGCGTCTATGTCAAAATAGTCCCAGGCGGCTTGCCAGAAATCGTCAAGATGATCCAGTGACCAGCGCCTCATCTGGTGCAAGTCATCAAATTCGACATTTCGGTTTTCTTTCAGCCATTGCCGAAAGGCATAGAGATTGGTTTTTTCAATCCACTCCTGGGAAGGTTCCCAGAGAATTTCGCCTACAGTCACCATAGATAGATCAGTCCTGGTAAATTGATTGCTGTTTTTTTAAGGCGGCAATATTAGCATTCTCACTGGTCAGGGTCATTATCATTACCACGGTAATTTCATTCGCCAATAATTAGCAAAGTTAACTGAGGCAAAATTCTGGCAATCTGTATAATCACGTTATATTTGCAGTTTGACAGTCGGATATTTAAATAATGAAAAATAAAATGCACTTTCTGGTCGGCACGACACTAATCACCATGCTCGTGGTGGGTTTAACCTGGATCATTATTACGGTTAATAGTGATATGCAGATACCGGAGCTGGATAATGCACTTGCTCAAAGAGGATTGGAGCTGGCCCAGTCCAATGGCTGTATTGCCTGTCATAGTCTGGATGGCGGTGTTGGTATCGGACCCACCTGGCTGGGTATGTATGGCAAGACTGAAACTCTCAAGGACGGATCAACTGCTATCGTGGATGCTGATTATATTATCGAATCTATAGTCAGACCTGAAGCCAGGCTGGTTCAGGGCTATGAAAACCTGATGGTGCGCTATTTTCTGTCGGAAGAAGACCTGCAGGCCCTGGTTGAATTTACCCGCCAGTTGTCCCTGCAGGAACCCTGACGGACTGGTGTCAGAATATGATTCAGTCTTTCCCACGCTTTCAATTACGTCTGGCCGCTTTTGTTGTTATATTTTTATCAGCCTGTGACGTGAAAACCGGTTATAGCACTGCACAGGCAACTGCCAGGCAGGCATTTATTGATCACCGCAATGCTGCCCTGGAGGATTTTCAGCCTTGTAGCAGAACAGGCACTACTGTGTTGGCGACTCTCGTTGCTGAAAGTCTTTGCACCACATTCCAGGTTCCGGAAAATTACGCAGCCCCCCAGGCCCGGCAGATTGACCTAAAAGTGATGGTGATTCCTGCCCTGAGTGACCTGCCAGAACCGGATCCGTTATTTCTGCTTGCCGGTGGGCCAGGCCAGGCTGCTACTGATTTGCTTCAGGTAGCACAGGTGTTTTCCAGGGCTCGTACCGATCGCGATATTGTTCTGGTGGATCAGCGTGGTACAGGGGAACTGAGTCCCTTTGATTGCCAGATGGATGAAGAACAGACGGCAGCATTTGAAGCCAGGGATCCAGGGTTTGATGAAGTGTTGGCAGCACAACTGCAGATTTTGCGTGATTGTCTCAGTGCGATGGATGCCAGCCCGCAGTTTTACACCACAGATATCGCCATGCGTGACCTGGATGCAGTAAGGGAATTGCTTGGGTATTCCCAATTAAATTTATGGGGTGCTTCCTATGGATCCAGAGCCGCATTAGCTTACTTGCAGGCTTTTCCAGCAACGACCCGGACAGTAATTATCGATGCCGTTGCACCAACAGCAATGGCCTTACCTTCGTTTACACAGCGCGACGCCAGCGCTTCACTGGAAAAGATTTTTCAGGACTGTGCTGCTGATAAACAGTGCAAACAGGCGTTTCCTGACCTGGCGCAGCACTACAGTGAGTTACTTGAGAGGCTGGCCTCACCACAGCCAGTCACGGTCGTTAATGACGCAGACTTTACCAAGCTTGAAACCACTATCGCGGATTTTGAATTTCTCAGTATCCTGCGACAGGTGCTTTACAGTCGGGAGGCACAGCGCCTGATTCCATTAATTATCGAACAGGCATGGCAGGATAACTACAAGCCGCTGTTTTCACTTACCGCCCAGTATTCCCAGAACCAGATCAATCAGGGTATGTTTCTCTCGGTTATCTGTAATGAAGATTATCCATTCATCGATCAGGCCGCCCAAACCGGCACCGATTACTTGCTTGAATTCACCATGTTTAACAGTTTTGTTTACGAAGCCTGTGCAATCTGGCCCAAACGGGAGATGCCAGCTTCCTATTTTGAGCCGGTCACTCAGGACAGGCCGGTACTGATTTTTTCCGGAACCCTCGATCCGATAACACCACCGCAGTGGGGAGAGTTGGTTGCTGAAACTCTGCCGGATGCCAGGCATTTTATTCTTGAAGGATTTGCCCATGGCACTCCTTTTACCCAGTGTACGGCAACAATCATGAACAGCTTTATTGAAGCGGGAACCCTGGCAGACCTTGATGGCGAATGTGTCGAACGGTTTGCAAGACGCCCTTTCTTTATCACCCCTGGCGGGAGCAGTGCCAGCAATGATTGAAGTACGGCACCTTTGCAAACGGTTCAGGGATATTGTCGCCGTCGATGATGTGGGCTTTACTGCCCGCAATGGCGCAATTACCGGGTTGCTCGGTCATAACGGAGCAGGAAAATCCACGACTCTGCGTATTCTTTATGGCTTGTTAAAAGCCGATCAGGGCAGTGCGATGGTGGATGGCATCGACGTTGTCACTGACTCTCTTAAAGTACAGGCCAGCATCGGCGTGATGACGGATGCGCATGGCCTGAATCCCCGCCTTACCGGACGCGAACATATCGAATACTTTGCCCGCTTGAGAGGCATGAAAGAGGCACTTATCCAGACGCGTATAGATGGATTGATCGAAACGCTGGATATGGGCGACATAGCAGAACGACGCGCAGAGGGCTTCTCTCAGGGTGAAAAAATGAAGGTCTGCCTGTCCAGATCACTTGTCCATGATCCGCGCAATCTGATCATGGATGAGCCAACCAATGGCCTGGATGTGATGACCACACGCAGTGTTCGAAGTATTTTGCAAAAACTGAAACAGGAAAATAAATGTATTTTGCTGTCCTCCCATATCATGCAGGAAATAACTGCCCTTTGTGATGAAATTATTGTCATTGCAGAAGGCCGGGTTCTAATGCAGGGCACCCTTGATGAACTGGCTCGTCTAACCAGGGAAAGCGATCTTGAAGAGGCTTTCATGAAAATCACGAGGCAGGGGTGATGTGGTCTGTCGTCACCCGCAAAGAGCTCAAGGATGCCTTGAGGGATCGGCGTGCTCTTGCAGCCTTGCTACTGTTCCCGCTACTGGGGCCGGTGATGATCTATTTTATGTTCAATATGCTTATCGATATTGCCGAAGATGCTGTTGAAGTCACCCTGCCAGTGGTTGGTGCCGAGTATGCTGGTGACCTGATTGATTACCTTCAGCAAAATGGTATCGATATCGAGAATATGCGCTTGAATTCCAGGCCTGCCAGTGAAGGGGAGTTTTATTCACAGCCACAGCTTGATGAAATAAGCCAGGCTATCAGGAGTCGCCGTTTTGATTATGTGCTGGTGATTCCCCCGCAATTTGATGAACTCATCGGCGCTTCCAGAGGCAGCAATATTGAATTGCATATGGAAAGTACGCGCACAACATCATCCCCCAAGGTCAGCAGAATAAGCAGCCTGATTGATGCATGGTCCAGGGAAACCGCCGCCTTGAGATTAATCGTACGTGGCATTAATCCGGATATTATTTCGCCGGTGTCTATCGTGCGTATTGATGTGGCCAGCCAGCAGTCCCGCGTACAAAGTATTCTCGGCATGGTGCCGTTTTTTGTGATCATGGCGGCTTTTGTCTGTGGTATGGGGGTGGCTGTCGATGTGACTGCCGGGGAACGTGAACGCAAGTCACTTGAACCGCTGCTGGTTAACCCGGTGCCACGTTATACCATTGTCATCGGAAAGTGGATGGCAGCAGTATTGTTTTCAGCCACAGGGCTTGTCCTGGTGATGATTCTGAACTTCTTCAGTCTCAGCCAGGTGCCCCTGGAAGAAGTCGGCATTGTGTTTAATTTAGGGCGACTGGAAATAATCGGGGTGTTGGTGACAACCTTGCCACTGGCGCTTTTTGCCCCGTCAATTCAGATATTCGTCGGTATCTTTGCCAAATCTTTCAAGGATGCCCAGGCCTATTTATCCTTTATTATGTTGCTGCCAATGGCACCATTTTTTTTCAACATGTTTAATACCCAGGATAGGGAATTCTGGATGAACTTTGTGCCAATGCTGGCGCAGCATATGCTGTTGACGGATGTCGTGCGCGGTGAGACACCGGAAATTATCGACTTTATTCTGGCAGGGACGTCGCTTTTATTTTATTCAATGCTATTCATTTTTGGCGCTTCGCAATTAATGAAAAAAGAAAGAATAATTTTTACCTGAAAAATACCAGCTTATTGCGTAGCGGTTTTATCGGTGCTCCCTGATATGCGCTTTCAGGTCGACAATTACTTTCAAGGCAATTAACAACAGTAGTGCCAGCAAACGCGAATCAAGCGCCAACACCAGAAAGCCGCCAATGATTAACGTTACATGCATAATCATAATTCTGCTGTAAGGTTTGTGCATCTGGTCCCTGATGGTGAGCCTCAGATATTCCTGCCTGTGGATGAAATTTTCCTTATATGAAAACCCGTGACTGACAAGCAGAGCTACGGCGGTTAACCACGTTGATTTAAATATGGCCAGAACTTCCGGAATGGATGCAGAAACCCCCTCATTTTCTATAGACAAGGCAAATATAAACATCAGATGGACAGCCATGAAAGCACCAAAATGACCGATAAAAAAGATACTGTAAAAAACAGCCACCGGACCGGCAATACGAAACATTTTCAGAATATTAAACAGCGCGATAATGGCACTTTCCAGCCAGAACAACAGCATGATATCGCCAATTTCCCAGCCAGCCAGCATTACCCCGCCCACAGGAATGAGGTTTGCAGCTAGCAGCAGATAAAGGCTGGCTTTGCTCTTGGTGCTTGCCTCTAAAGCTGTGCCTGTTTCCCGAGCGTCAGAAGAAAAAGTGGCGGCATCCTGCTCAAGCGGTTCCTTGTTTTAAATCTTCTTCTGTATCCGGGCAGAGAGTACAGGTGGAACCGGGTGCTGCAATGTCTTTTGAATCCGAAGTAACAATCCCCTGGCTTTATACCCGGAAATATCCGAACCAAAACTTACCGGAATTTGCAGGTAATCAAAGGCAAGATGCTTGCCACGCCACGTTGATCCTTTCTCGCCAGCATTCTCGACGTGACGCAGATTACTGATATATTCCAGTGGGCTGCTGGATTCAATGCCCAGACTAAACAGCTCTATTCGCAAACGTATTGCGATGGGTTCAACGATCAGAACCTCCTTTACAAAGATCATTGCCATCAGG
>JAUHWU010000076.1 GCA_030427065.1 Gammaproteobacteria bacterium
AAAAGGATCGCCAGGCTTAGCGCCAGTACGAGGGAGAAATTACCCAGTTCAGGAATCATTGATGACATACCTCGGTAGTGTTTGTTTCAGCAGCGTCCAGGGAAGCTTTTACTTCCGCAGACATATAATTCTCATCATGCTTGGCGAGGATCTGGGTAGCCCTGAAAACCCCACCTTCATCGAGAGCACCGTCGGCAACTACGCCCTGCCCCTCACGAAAAAGATCAGGCAAGGGACCGCTATAACTGACAAGAATGTCATTACAGAAGTCTGTAGCAAGAAAATTGACTTCAGTGCCTTCCAGGCCATCTTTAACCAGACTACCGGGCTTCACCATGCCACCAACACGAAAACTTTGTCCCTGTGATACATCCCCTGCAGAGATTTCCGTAGGCGTATAAAAAACATTGATACCCTCATTCAGGGCAAGCAGTAATAGTCCGACAGCAATTGCTGCCCCAAAGACTATGAACATCACTATGGCCAGTTTTTGTTGGCGGTGGGCTAACATGATAGTTTTCTCTCGCTATTAAAAATAGACAATATCCGGTTTTACGTTTTTTATACTTTATTAGACCGTTTATAAGGCAGTTTGATCACTGGGGACTTTCTGTTTACTCACTCTCAGGAACTATTTCTTTGCAATCTGGCTTTTTGTGTTTTGATGATTTTTCGTTTTGCCAGTACCGGTTGTATCAGGTTATACGCAATCATTAGCGCAAACACGCCATAGGAAGACCACACATATTTAGCGTGCCCCCCCATGGCAAAAAATTCGGCAAGACTTTGAAACTGGAATTCAGGCATCGCCAGACTCCTTCATATTGTTTGCCACAAGATCGCTTACCCATTGAGATCGGCGTTCCCGTATCAAAATTTCATTACGCGTTCTGAGAATCAGGGCAATCAGGAAAAATCCGAGAATACCAAAGCCCACAAAAAACGCAGGAATCCAGACTTCAGGCGGATTGGCCGCGGTATCACTAAGGGAAAGATTACTGGCTCCCTGATGCAGGGTATTCCACCAATCCACCGAGTATTTGATGATTGGCAGATTAACCACCCCGACAAGACTCAAAACCGCGCAGGCTCTGGCACCGGAATCAATGGAATCAAAAGCCGAACGCAGTGCGATTATACCGACATAAAGAAAAAGCATTATCAGGGTTGACGTCAAGCGTGCATCCCAGATCCACCAGGTGCCCCAGGTGGGAATTCCCCAAAGTGAACCCGTTGCCAATGCCACTGCCGTAATACTCGCACCGATCGGCGCGCAGGCCTTGGCAATCATATCGGCCACCTTGATCTTCCATATCAGGTAACCGGCGCTGAAAGAGGCCATCATGGCATAACACCCCATCGCCAGAGTGGCCATTGGTACGTGGATATAGGCAATACGGTAATTTTCACCCATCTGATAATCAGGAGGGGTAAAAGCAAGGCCCCAGGCCAGACCTGTGCCCAGCAAAATTACCGTAAACCAGGTCAGCCAGGGCAGATACCGGTCAGTCATACTGTAAAACAGTCTGGGTGAGCCCAATTGTAAAAACCACTGCCACATACGTTTTGTTCAAATCCCGTAAAGATAAAAATTTTTCAAAAAAAGTGTTAATTCACACTGATTCGCAAAGCCGCTGCAATGGCCAGCGGCGATAGACAAATGGCCAACACCAGCATGGCACCCATAAGCGCCAATAAACCGGTATAAGGCAGGCTGCCAAGGGCCGCTGAAACCATTCCGGTACCGAATACCAGCACCGGAATATAAAGAGGCAATATTAGCACAGCCAGTAATAAACCACTTCTTGAAAGCCCTACCGTCAAGGCCATGCCAATAGCGCCAAGCAGGCATAAAGTCGGCGTTCCTGCCAGCAAACCCAGGATAAGTGGCAAAATGCCTGCCGCAGGCAAAGCCAGCATGGCAGCAAAAAAGGGTGCCAGAATCAGAATCGGTAAACAGGCGACCAGCCAGTGGCTTAATACCTTGGCCAATAATAAAAAATATAGGGGCTGTGGGCTCATTAACAACTGTTCCAGCGAACCGTCTTCATAATCGGCACGAAACAGGCTTTCCATGGAAAACATGATAGCCAGCAAGGTGGTTACCCAGATCACGCCTGAAGCAATACCGCTTAAAAATTCAGAATCTGCGCCGCCACCAAGCGGAAACAGCGTTACGGCAATAATAAAGAACATCAGTGGATTGATCACATCACCAGGAGAGCGAAATGCCAGTAGCAATTCCCGCCTGACTGTCGCCACAATGACAGATCCCAGTCCCATACGCGGATTATTCATCATGAGTTGTCTGCCTCATCGTTACTGCGGTCAAGATCAACCACAGTAATGGGACATTGCAACTGCAGGGGGTGATGAGTGGTCAGCATCAACGCGCCCCCTTCTTTGACAAAAGCCGCCAGCATCGTTTCAAGTTCTGCAACACCGCGTTTGTCCAGCGCGGTAAACGGTTCGTCCAGAATCCACATTTTAGCCGGTATCAGCTTCATCCTGGCCAGACTGACTCGTCGTTGCTGCCCTGCTGACATCACGTAACAGGGCACATCTTCGTAGCCCGCAAGCCCGAAAGCGGCGAGTGCCGCTGGAATATCGCCGTTATCACTTACGCCCCTTGACGCGCAGAACCAGCGCAAATTTTCAAGCGGGCTCAGGCTCTTGTTTATAGCGGGCGCATGACCAAGAAAGAACACATTGTCACGGAATTGCGTCCGCATCTCCTGAATAGGCTGGTTATCCCAGAGAATCCTTCCCTCATAATCAGTATTCAGCCCACAGAGTATTCGCAGCAAGGTGGTTTTACCGCTACCATTGGAACCCTGAATCTGCATTACCTGGCCCCCGAAGAGGGAAAAATCCAGGCGCTGGAACAGCACCCGGTCATCCCTTTCACAAAACAGGCCTTGGGCTTCAAGCATTTGTCTTCCTCAGGTATAGCCGGGTATGGAGAACCCGGGCATAACATTTTAAAGGCGGCGATTATACCGAATTATCAAGGGGATAGTGCTGGATAACCGTGCAAATAAAGCGAACAGTCTGTGAAGAAATTTATACTCAGGATTTTGGCGGTGTTACGCCGGTCTGCCCCATGTATTTGCCGTTACGATCCTTGTAGGTGACCTCACATTGTTCATCAGATTCATAGAACAACATCTGGGCGACACCTTCATTGGCGTAGATTTTGGCTGGTAAGGGCGTGGTGTTTGAAAATTCCAGCGTCACATGCCCTTCCCACTCCGGTTCCAGCGGAGTGACATTCACAATGATGCCACAGCGCGCGTAGGTGGATTTGCCGAGACAAATCGTCAGGACATTGGATGGAATACGAAAATATTCCACAGTCCGGGCCAGGGCAAAGGAATTGGGAGGAATTATGCAGGAATCAGCTTCAATACCAACAAAGCTGTTTTCATCAAAATTTTTCGGATCGACCACGCTGGAGGTCAGAACATTGGTAAAAATCTTGAATTCATTGGCACAACGGACATCATAGCCATAGCTGGAAGTGCCGTAGGAAATGACACGTTTGCCATTCACTTCCCTGACTTGACCAGGCTCAAAAGGGTCGAGCATTCCATGTTCCTGCGCCATGCGCCGGATCCATTTATCAGACTTTATTGTCATGCTTATTTCCTTCCAATAAAAAACAGCAAATACTACTGGGTAAAGCGCCAATACTCCATGAGTAATGGTGTCTAAAGGGCTAAATCATCCACTTTTATTTTGCCCCAATATTGCTATAATCGCGCCCCGTCCAAACAGCCTGAGATAAATTACAAAGCAAACTTCCAGTTCTTCTCACACTGGCCACATGAGCAGATCAAACATGTGATCAAATTGCAGCAAGAACGCGTAAAACTATTATGACTTATGGCCAGTTAACCCTAAATAGTTAACGTGAAAGGAACACCGCCAAATGGTGTGCGTTTCAAAAATAATTCAGCTGATGTTCAGTTAACCCGTTATTAAATAGTTAAAACTTAACCAGGAGTAACCCAATGAAGTTGAAAGCAACACTCGCAATTGCTGCCCTCGTCTCCCTGTTTGCCTCCAGCGCCTTTGCTGCCGGTGATGCAGAACGCGGTAAACCCCTATACGCCACTTGTGGCGCCTGTCACGGTGCTAACGGGGAAGGTATGCAGGCACTCAATGCCCCTTCCCTGGCCGGCCAGGAAGAATGGTACGTAATTCGTCAGCTGAAAAATTTCAAGGCTGGCATCCGCGGATCTGATGCAAGGGATACATTCGGTATGCAGATGGCGCCTATGGCGATGACATTGCCAACAGACCAGGCTATTGAAGATGTAGCAGCCTACATCAGCAGCCTGAAAAAATAAGTACAACAGTTTGGAAAAACCCGGTTTTTACCGGGTTTTTTTTGCCTGTCATTTGTCTACAGAGGCATTAATTATGCCGATTGCGGTCCGCTTTCATGCGTCCATTACTGAGCTCATCAATCATCTGATCTGATCTGATCTGAGCAGATAGTATTCAGGCTAGCGAGTAATCCACAATTGCATCCACCATTAATTGCGCACTACTTGTGCCACGAAACTCATTAACATCCAGCCGATAAACAACATTGATAGTAGCCAGTCTGTTCTCCAGTAAAATCTGCTCGGTATTAAATGCAATAGCATCAATCAACTGGTCAGTGTCTGGCACCTGCAATGTCAGTTTAAGATGTTTCTCGCCTACCACCCGGCTGTTGATAACGATAAATTCACCCTGAAACTCCGGTTCAGGAAAATGCTGCCCCCAGGGCCCGGCTTCACGGAGAACGCTGGCAAAATCCAGAGAGAAGCAGTCATTTTCCAGTTGGCCATCAATATATTTCTTATGCTGTAACAGATCCTCACCCAGCACACCGGAAAGTACCTTGTCAAAAGCCCTGACGAAAGCCTGGAAATCTTCCTCCCTGATGGCTAGCCCGGCAGCCATGGCATGCCCACCAAAGCGTTGCAGGATGTCTGGATGCCGGGTCGCGACGGCATCCAGAGCATCACGAATATGCAGACCTTCGATGGAACGGGCAGAGCCCTTGATCATTTTTTTGCCGTCTTCCATCTCTCCACCTTCCGCAAAAATTATGCAGGGACGGTGATATTTTTCCTTGATGCGCGAGGCCAGAATACCAATCACCCCCTGGTGCCATGCCGGGTCATAAAGGCAGACGCTTAAAGAATCATTGGTATTAATGTCCAGATACTCAAGGGCAGTCATTGCCTGACTCTGCATATCCTGCTCTATCTGTCTGCGATCCTTATTCAGCGCATCCAGCTCATGCGCCATTTGTCTCGCTTTGGACGGATTATCCTCAAGCAAGCAGGCGATACCCAGAGACATATCATCAAGCCTTCCTGCGGCATTCAGACGTGGCCCGGCGGCAAAGCCCAGATCACTGGCAACAACGGTTTGCGGGTTGCGGCCTGCCACTTCCAGCAGGGCTCTGATTCCCGGCCGCCCCCTGCCACTCCTGATAATACCCAGGCCATGCTTCACCAGGCGACGGTTATTCTGGTCCAGGGGCACCACATCAGCCACAGTACCAAGTGCGACCAGATCAAGAAAGCTGGCCAGATTGGGCTCTGGCAAGCCTGATAATTCAAAATAATTTTGCTTGCGTAGTTCTGCGCGCAGGGCACTCATCAGATAAAACACTACGCCTACCCCGGCCAATGACTTACTCGGAAAATTACAGCCCGGTAAATTGGGATTTATGATGCAACTGGCATCGGGCAGTGAGGTGCCTGGCAAGTGGTGGTCTGTGACAAGCACCTTAATGCCGGCAGCATTGGCCTGGCTGACGCCATCATGGCTGGCTATGCCATTGTCCACCGTGACAATCAGATCAGGATTCATTTGCCGGGCGACGCTGACTATTTCCGGCGTGAGTCCGTATCCATATTCAAAACGGTTAGGCACCAGAAAGTCGATATGGTGATGCCCCATTGCACGCAGACAGATCAGAAATAATGCACTGCTGGTTGCTCCGTCCGCATCAAAATCCCCGACCACAAGAATATTTTTTCTTTCCTTTACAGCCTCCACCAGAATTTCAACAGCTCTATCTATATTCTTCAGCAGGTAAGGCGGATGCAGACCGGCCAGCTCAAGGCTCAGGCCATCTTCATTTACCACCCCCCTGGCGGCATACACTTTTCTCAATACCGGATGTATTGAATCATCAAGCGCTGATTTTTGCTTTGATTGTCTTTCCAGAATTTTCATACTTTTCTCAAAACCAGCAATTGTGCTGATGTTTTTTATCTTGAATACTATCAATGGCGCCCTTACATAAATTATAGAGCATTAACACTGATGATAAATGAAGGCGTAACTGATTTAGCCCTATTTTGCTGGTGATGCTGATGCGCTCAGGATAGATTCTGACGGAACTTATTCGGGTAAAACCGGCCTAAGGATGTATTGCAGTCTTGACTGTACTTTTCATAGATCATAGATCATAGATCATGGTCATGGGTAATAAGTCACAGGTCATAGTTCATAAAGCACTTTCCACAGAACATATTTAGCTTTTAATGCATATTTTATAATTTTGGAGCAATGCTTTTTAACAACTCAAATTTTAAATAAACGTTGGGACATAAATGATTGATGCCGTTTTTCACGGCTTTCACAAACAGGTCAGACCATGAAAATTAAAAACTTGATTACTATTGTATTCTTTTCCCTGTGCGCTTCAGTAACTTTTTTAATCCCTGCCCTGAATGCTTCGGCGGCCAATTATCTTTCTTTTGAAACAGAGGATGAAGCCAATACTATCGAGATTTTTAAAAATGCCAGTCCGTCCGTGGTTTTTGTTACCAACAATGCCTATCGTCGCACCGGTGTCTTTTCCCTTAATGTACAGGAAATACCCCAGGGTTCAGGTACCGGCTTTGTCTGGAATGACAGTGGTCTGATTGTCACCAACTTCCATGTCATTCAGGGTGCTGATCGCGTCACCATAACGCTACAGGATCAGAGCAGCTGGGATGCTGAATTAATTGGTGCTGCACCCGACAAGGACCTGGCACTGCTGCGCATTGATGCTCCACAGGAAAAACTACATCCGCTACCTCTGGGAGACTCTGCGCAACTGGAAGTGGGTAGAAAAGTAATCGCTATTGGCAACCCCTTTGGTCTGGACACCACGCTTACAGTCGGCGTTGTCAGTGCACTGGGAAGGGAAATCAATTCAATGACCAGCAGAACCATCAAGGATGTTATCCAGACAGATGCTGCTATCAACCCCGGTAACTCTGGCGGTCCGCTACTCAATTCAATGGGGCAGCTGGTCGGAGTCAACACCCAGATTTACAGCCCCAGTGGCGCCTATGCCGGAATCGGCTTTGCAATACCAGTAAACACTGTAAAGAAAATTATTCCCCAACTGGAGGAATACGGCCGGGAAGTCAGGCCGGTTATTGGTGTTGACCTGTCCTTGTCAGACAGCTGGGCAAGGCAACGGGGCATTGATGGTGTGCCACTGGTCCGGGTTTATGAAAATATGCCGGCATCAAAAGCCGGCATGATTGGTCTGCAACGCAACAACCGCGGCGATGTTTTTCTTGGCGATGTCATTATTGGTGTAAATGGCAAAAAGATTTCCAGCCAGGATGACCTGCTCAATGAAATAGAACAATATCAGCCAGGAGATACGGTAAAAGTGTTAACACGACGCAATAAGGAAAATCTCGAGTTTGAGGTCAAGCTGGCACCGCCGGGCTAAACCAAAAACCAGAATGTCTTGTCTGACTACTTTTGCGATGGCTTTTGAGACTGCCTGTGGGTTTCTAGCGATTTTGCCTGAGAGATTCCTGAATAAATCCCTTGACCGCATCAAGACTTGACGGCAGTACCGTGAAGCGCTCTTCCCTTTGCAGCAGATCGGCAAGATGCTCAGGTAATGCCGGTGTCGCCAACCCGGCCTTTTCAATAGCCTCGGAAAATTTCGCCGGATGTGCTGTGGCCAGACAAATGACGGGATTCTGACTGCCTGCCCGACACTCTCTGGCCGCTTTCACACCAGTGGCGGTATGTGGATCCAGTAAATAATTATACTGATCATAGACATCCCTGATGGTTGCACAGGTGGTTTCATCATCTACGCGGCAACTATCAAATACTGCTTTTGCACGCTCCCATTCCTGTTCTGAAACCTGCTGTACGTCCTGGTTCAACCCTGTGACAAAGGCTTCTACTCTTTGCGCATCCTGGTTAAACAGATCAAACAGATAACGTTCAAAATTACTGGACACCATGATGTCCATACTCGGAGACAAGCTGGCTTCCAGCTGCTCGAGGTTGTACTGGTTCCTGCTCATAAAACGATGCAAAATATCATTTTTGTTTGTCGCAATAATGAGACGATCGATCGGCAGGCCCATTTGTTTGGCAAGATAACCCGCATAAATATCGCCAAAATTACCCGTGGGGACTGAAAAAGAAACTGCCTCATTATTATCAACAAACTTCAGCGCAGCAAAATAGTAGTAAACGATTTGCGCCATAATGCGCGAAAAATTTATCGAGTTCACCGCAACCAGTTGGTAACCCTCTGGTAAAAACCCCTGGTCAGAAAAGGCTTTTTTGACAATAGTCTGGCAATCATCAAAGTTTCCTTCTACCGCCAGGCTATTTACATTGCTGCCCTGGATTGTAGTCATCTGTCGGCGTTGAACTTCAGACACCCGATTGTGAGGATAAAGAATATACATATCCACGAACTCACAATGTCGACAGCCTTCCATTGCAGCAGATCCGGTGTCACCGGATGTCGCGCCCAGTATTGCCACATGTTTCTGTCTGCGGGCCAGAAAATAATCAAGCAATCTACCCAGTAATTGCAGCGCAAAATCCTTGAAGGCAAGGGTCGGACCATGAAACAACTCAAGCACATATTCCTGCTCACCCAGCTGATGCAGAGGGGCTACTTCGGGATCAGAAAATACCGCATACGTCTCATCGACAATTGTTCTGAGATCTTCATCTGGAATAGAGTCGGCGGTATAAAGACGGATAATTTCAAAGGCGAGCTCCGCATAGCCCAGATTTTTCCAGGACAACATGGTTTCGCGATCTACCTGGGGGACTGATTCCGGTACGAACAAACCACCATCCGGTGCCAGACCGGTTAGCAATACTTCCTCGAATGATTGTGCCGGGGTTCTGCCACGGGTACTGATGTATTTCATTTGATAAACCTGAACTAATTATAGAACTGCAAAAATTTTTACTTTTGTCTGAATCAGTTTTGATAATTTTTATTTATTAATTATTAACTTTCCATTTTTCCCAGACGGATACGAGCAACTTTGCCCCCTACCGCCTCCAGTGCCTCTATTTTTTCAATCGCACCGTCCATGGTTGATTCCTGGATCTCATCAGTAAGAATGATTACTGACAACACCTGTTCCGCATCATGAACCCTGGGTTCTTTTTGTATTACAGCCTCAATGTTGATAGAAAAGTCACCGAGTATTTCAGTGATATCGGCAAGTACACCGGCCTTGTCTCTGGCCATTATCCTGAGGTAATACTCGCTGACAATTTCACTGATAGGCAGAACAGGAATATCAGAAAGGCTGTCCTCCTGAAAGGCCAAAGCAGGAAGGCTGACTTCAGGATTAGTGATTATTCTTGCTACATCTATTACATCAGCCACAACGGCTGAAGCCGTAGGCTGGGCACCGGCACCGGCGCCATAAAACAGTGTAGGACCTACAGCATCGCCCTGGACCATCACAGCATTCATCACACCGTTTACATTGGCAATGAGATTATCTTCTGAAATCAGGGTGGGATGCACTCTCAACTCAATGCCCTTGTCTGACTTTCTGGCAATACCAAGGTGTTTGATGCGGTAGCCAAGTTCCTCGGCGTAACGAATATCTTCAATGGTGATATTGCTTATGCCTTCGGTGTACGCCTTGTCAAACTGCAGTGGAATACCGAAAGCGATAGACGCCAGAATGGTAAGTTTGTGTGCAGCATCAATACCTTCTACATCAAAGGTAGGATCTGCTTCTGCATAACCCAATTCCTGCGCCTGTGTTAGAACAGCAGCAAACTCACTGCTCTTTTCTCTCATTTCTGTGAGAATAAAATTACCCGTGCCATTAATTATGCCGGCAAGCCACTGGATATGATTTGCAGCCAGACCTTCACGAATTGCCTTGATAATTGGTATGCCACCGGCCACTGCGGCTTCATATCCAATGATGACATTTTTCTTTTTCGCCGCTGAAAAAATTTCATTGCCATGAACCGCAATCAGCGCCTTGTTGGCAGTAACTACATGTTTACCATTCGCAATTGCCCTTAACACCAGTTCCCGGGCCGTGTCATATCCACCAATGAGTTCAAGCACGATATCCACATCTGGATCTTCAGCCACCGCAAAAACATCAGCGCTGACTTTCACATCCCCAATTTGCTGATGCTCTTTAATGCGTCGTGTCGCAATATGTGACACTACAAATTCACGTCCAGTGCGCCTGCTGATCTCCGCACTATTTTTTGTCAGGACAGAAAAACTGCCGTAACCAACAGTTCCAAGTCCGCAAATGCCAATGCTGATGGGTTTCAAGTTGAATACTCCAAAATTAGTTTTTTAGCCTGTTCGGCGCTGACTGAAAAGGCGCTAAGTATACGCTTCAAGGAGGTCTGCAATCCATTGGGATCGCTCAGGAATAAAACCTGAGTGCGATAATTGAAAGTTAGCGTGTTTACTAGGGGGTAGCCGGGTTTAGCAGGTATCCCGCAAGCGTATCTGCTGGAATATAGCCCGGCAGGATAGTACCGTCTTCAAGCACCAATGCCGGCGTTCCCGTGACACCCACCTCGCGTCCCAGCTGATAATGTCGTGCAATTGGGTTATCACAATCCGCCTGGGGCACATTCCCGCCGCGCGTTGCACTGGTCATCATGGCTTTCGGGTCTTCTGCACACCAGGTTGAAACCATTTTGTAATGGGTTTCAGTGTCCAGCCCGGTTCGTGGATAGCCCAGGTATCTGACAGCAATACCCAGCTCATTGAGCCTGTCGATTTCACCATGTAACTGTCTGCAATAGGGACAGTCTACATCGGTGAAAACAGTAATCGTGGCCTTGCGCCCGCTTTCCGGCTCGAAAATAATCATCTCACTTTCAGGAACCGCTGCAATTTTTTCTGCGCGAACAATATTACGTTTTTCTTCACCCCTGTTTACCAGGCCTTGAGGCATGGCTTCATAGAGGTCACCCGGGATAAAGAATCGAGCGTCTGCTGAAGCGTAGATTACCTGGGCATTCTCCAGTGTTATCTCATAAAGGCCGGCAACTGGACTGACAGCAATAGACTGTATGAGCATGTTGGGCTGAGTTGCAGAGATTACGCTACGAATAGATTCCATTTCCTGTTGTTGCTGAGCTGATTGTGCCCAAACTGGCGACTGAAGGAATAGAAAAACTGCAAGGAAGGTGACAATTGAATTTCGTGCGAATGCGAATCTAGTTGCTGTCTTAGCCATGAATGTCACCTGCTGGAATTTATTGTCAGACGTTTACTGCCAGAAGAGGGTTCTTAGTCAAATAATCAATTGGTGCCTATAACAATAAGACACATGATAACGGAGCTTTATTTCACAGAGAATATCAAGCTGGCCGGAACCAGGGGTTCCGGCCAGGCCATCAACTAATCTTCTTTTTTCTCTTCCTGCTGTTCTGCTGCAGGCGCTTGGGTAGCGGTAATTACTTCCTCTTCAACTGCCGCTTCTACCTGTTCGGCAATAGTGGAGGTATCTGCAAGAGGAGCCGGTGCTTTTTCACCTTTCTTGCCCAGTTTTTCAGCAATACGGGCAGCACGACCGGTAAGGTCACGAAGATAGTAAAGTTTCGCCTGGCGAACATCACCGCGACGTTTCAATGTAATGCTTTCTATCTGCTGACTATGGGTCTGGAAAGTACGTTCCACACCTACACCGTGGGACATTTTGCGCACAGTAAAAGCTGAATTCAGACCACGGTTGCGTTTGCCGATGACAACGCCCTCAAAAGCCTGAAGACGTTCACGGTCGCCTTCCTTGATACGTACCTGAACAACCACTGTGTCGCCGGGAGAAAACTCGGGGACATTGGTCTTCATCTGGTCCTGCTCAATTTTCTGGATAATGCTGTTCTTGCTCATTACTTTTCACCATTGTTAAACAATCATTAATCTGATTCATGTTCACTGATAAACATCTCCAGCAATTGCTTATGTTCATCAGTCAATTCTTTTGCCTTACTCATCCGCTCTATCAGCTCGGGTCTTCGCTGCCAGGTTCTTCCCAGGCTTTGTTTCAAGCGCCATTTACGGATCGCCTCATGATCGCCACTGAGTAAGACCGGTGGCACCACCTTTCCTGCAAATTCTTCCGGCCTCGTATAATGCGGACAATCCAACAGTCCATTCATAAACGAATCCTGTCCTGCTGACTCTTCATGACCCAGAGCACCAGGCTGTAACCGGATTATTGCGTCAAGGCAGACCATTGCTGCCAACTCGCCCCCACTGAGAACATAATCCCCAAGGGAGTATTCTTCGTCTACATGGGTTTCAATAACCCTTTCATCAATGCCTTCATAACGCCCGCATAACAGGATTAAAGAATCACACTGAGCCAGCTGGTTAATTGCGGACTGCTCCAGTGGTTTCCCCTGGGGAGTCAGATAAATAACTTTCGCCCCGGGCAATTCCTGTTTTGCTGCATTAATGGCCCCTTCAAGAGGCCCCGTTTTCATTAACATGCCGGGACCACCGCCATAAGGCCTGTCATCCACGGTCCTGTGTTTGTCTGTTGAATAGTCTCGCGGGTTCCAGAAACTCAGTTCGGCAAGTCCATCCTTGATTGCGCGACTGCTGACACCAAATTCACTCAGCGCTACAAACATATCCGGAAATAGTGTGACTATACCTGCCCGCATCAATTATTCCGGACTCTTTTTTCGAATCATTTGGCGCTATGCCTGACTATTCTTTTTGATTTCCCTCCACATCGCCCTGGCATTGCCCCGGGCAAACAAGGGGAAATCAATAATCTTTCTCCCAATCTACCTGGATCACTTTCAGCGCCAGGTCCACCTGCTTGATAACCCGATCCTTCAAAAACGGAATCAGTCTTTCCTGGTCATCAATGCTGTCATTCGTTGCCCTGACGACCAGCACATCATTAGCTCCGGTTTCCATCAGGTGATGAACTGAACCAAGATTTTCGTCCTGAAGGTTTATGACCGTCAGTCCTTCCAGTTGAAACCAGTAATATTCCTGGCTATCAAGTGGTGGTAGAGCACTCTTCTCTACCTTCAGTTCACAGCCGGTAAATAACCTGGCCTGTTCCCTGTCATCGCATCCTTTAATATGACCGATGAATTGTTTGCCTTGGGCACGGCACTCGTCGATTTCGATCTTTTCCAGCTTCCCCACTGGAGCACTGCCCCCGGGAATAGTCTTTGGAGAAAGATAAAAATGCCTGAAACCGAGAATGTTATCTGCCGGATCCGTAAAAGAAATCAACCTTACCCAGCCCTTAATGCCATGTACGGCACCAATCCTGGCCAGGGTAGTTAACTCATTTGCCGGAGCAGATGGCTCGTCCGTCATGACGGCCGCACACTCGCCAATCAGGCAGCAGTCGCTGCTGCAGCCTGGGCATCTTTCAGCAATTTAGCGACACGATCACTGGCAATTGCCCCCTGATCAGTCCAGTGCTTGACCCTTTCAAGGTCAACACGCAGTCTTTCTTCCTGTCCGCGCGCACCCGGATTAAAGAAGCCAACGCGCTCAATAAACCGTCCATCACGGCTAAAACGCTTGTCTGCTACAGTCAGATGGTAAAACGGACGCTTCTTGGCGCCGCTTCTTGAGAGTCTAATTGTTACCATAACTTGTTGTTTCCAATGATAAAATTTAAATCAAAACAGCCTGCTCGCCAAACACTTTCCAGGGCTGGCGAAAAAGGCGGGTATTCTACGAGAAAAGACGCGGATTTGGAACCTTATATCACATAAAAACTTAACTAAATCTTGGGGTTATTAGCACACGTAAAATCAGCTGAAGCGGCACAGGGAAATGCTTGATATAACAGAATAACCCTGATTTTGCCTATTGACCCACTCTACATGCCTGGAAAGCCTCCACCAGGCGGCTTCATTCCACCCCCAAGGCCACCCAGGCCACGCATCATATTGGCCATACCCCCCCCTTTCATTTTTTTCATTACCTTTTGCATCTGCTTATGCTGCTTGAGCAAACGGTTCAGATCCTGAATGGAAGAGCCTGAACCCATAGTGATTCGACGTTTTCTTGAGCCATTGAGCAGTTCCGGCCGACGCCTCTCCTTGAGTGTCATCGAATTAATAATAGCTTCCATGCGGGCGAAGGACTTCTCATCGACCATGCCGGCAGCAGATTTCTGGGCATTACTCAGACCAGGCATTTTATCCAGCATATTGGCCATTCCGCCCATATTCTGCATTTGTTGCAGCTGTTCCTTGAAATCCTGAAGATCAAAGCGCTGTCCGCGTTTGATTTTTCTGGCCAGGCGCTCGGCCTTTTCCTTATCAACCTTCTTTTCCACATCCTCAATCAGGGAGAGCACATCGCCCATACCAAGGATTCGTGAAGCAACGCGGTCCGGGTGAAAGGCCTCAAGGCCATCTATTTTTTCACCTATACCCATGAACTTGATGGGCTTGCCGGTAATATGTCTTACTGACAGCGCAGCGCCGCCCCTGGCGTCACCATCTGCCTTGGTCAGGA
>JAUHWU010000077.1 GCA_030427065.1 Gammaproteobacteria bacterium
AATATTCCCACCATTGGTTACCCAGGCCTGTGCAGGCGACTGTATCAGGTCTTCACCAAGAAACTCTGGCGAAGGTGTTACCTGGGCCTGGAGCTGCATGAATGGCGTAATAGAAAAAAGACTGAATAATAAGAAATGAATGCGGATGATTTTTTTCATTATAGAATTCTTTGGCGTTAAAACTTTTAGTGAAGGAATTTACGACTCAATACTGATGCTTTGCTGCATTTACATTTATCCTGCGGTGATAATTCAGTGTGTCACCAGGAAATTGAACTTTTTTGTGGCGCCTGAAAAGTCCGCCTAATGCAAAAGGTCATTATTTTCCAAGATATAAAGTCATTTATTGACTGATAAAAAATATGCAAGAACGTCTCCCGGGCAGGCTTGCAAGAAGCGTCTTCTGAATAATGTTATCGGGACATTAATTGCTCTATCAAAGCGGCTGTATCCAAATGCACATCACCACCAGCGCCACGGCCAAACCTGCCGGCTTGCCCCATAGCGGCATCAAGCACAGTATTTCCATTGGCATCCTCAATACTCAGATCAGCACCGTTTTCAGCAAGTAATTGCACGACACTGTTCCAGCCATTGGTCGCTGCTCCAAAAATAGCTGTCTGGCCGAAATCTTCCTGCGCATTTACATCCGCTCCATATTCAAGCAGCAGGCTTGTCGCTGCGTAAGATTCTTCTTCATTTCGAAATCTTCCACGGGTATCAATGGCGCTGGCACGGTATCCTGCTGCAACAATCAGCGGCGTGACATCATTTTCCTGGGGCAGATCTACAAGGGCGCCATGATCGAGCAGTAATTTCATGGCGGGAATGTCAGCCCCTCGGGCTGCTCGAAAAAGCGGTGTGGCTCCGGTCCTCAACAAACCATCGGCACCACGGTCTGCACCCAGCGCACGATAAGGCGGAAATAGTTTCAACTGTAAATTCGGGTTACCACCGCGCTCCAGAATCATCTCAATTATTTCAAGTGGCGTAGCGAGGTCCCCGGATAATCGGTCAGGACGGCCACCGTGAGGAATGGTGCTGTAATCCACAGCAGCATAAAGTGGATTTCTTCCATAGAAATCCCACTTGTCCAGCCAGGCCCCCGCTTCAATTAACAGTTTTGCTGAATCCCATTTGGCATTCAGTGTCGCCATTAAAAGCGGCGTTACGGACTCAGGGTCCGTCTTGTTTATATCGGCTCCACCTTCGATCAGCAAGCGGGTACATTCTGTACACCCCTCTCGTGCTGCATACAGCAGGGGAGTAAGCCCGCCGGCTGGCAATACTTTCATCCGTGGCTCAGCCGTAACCTGCCGTTCCCAGTTATTGGGGATGGACTGGGCATCAGGATCAGCACCATGCTCCAGCAAAAAGTCCACCATAGCCGGCTGTTTCTGGGCCGCTGCCCACATCAGGGCGGTCTGACCACGCCATTTTTCTACAGCGTTAACATCCGCACCAGCCTTCAGTAAAACTTCAGCGGCTTCGATGTTATCAGTACGAGCAATAATCATGATCGGGGTTTGATCATCAGCGCCTTTTTCATTGGGATCAGCACCAGCATCCAGCAATCGCTTGATGACATCCGGATTTCCGATAATCGTTGCCTGGGATAATGGTGTGGCACCATACTCATTTCTGATGCTCACATCGGCACCGCGTCTGAGTAATGCGCGAACCAGCTCTTCATCGTTGTGATAAATTGCCCAATGCAAAACAGTGGTTCCATCAGACTGAGCCTGATTGACATCAGTGTTATGACCAATCAGTTCGCGCGCCGCCCGGGTCTCCCCTGAGCTAGCCAGTTCGAGGAGTTGGGCTTCATTGCCGCCCTGGGGAAAACCGGATAAAGGATAAAAGATAAAGGATAAAAATCCCGCGCAGAGAATATTTCTGAAGTGAATTCTATTCATACTAAAAAACCCGAACCGGTAATTATCTGGTCCAGTACTCCTCTTTTATTTATTCTGCGTCTAAACTTCTTCGAAGCGTCCGGTACTGTCACCAAAGGATTCTTCATGTATGCCAATACGGTCCAGAACAGTCAGCATCAAATTGGAAACAGGGGTTCTTTCTGCAGCACGGATATGCTGACCACCCTTGATAGTGCCACCACCCTTTCCAACAATGACAGACGGAAGAGGATAATGATCATGAGCATTACTGTTACTCATATTACTTCCATATAACATAATGGAATTATCCAGCATGGAACCTTTATCGCCATCAGGCATCTCAGCAAGTCTGTCAACAAAGCGCGCAAAAACACGACTGTGATATTCCTGAATCCTCAACAGGCGAGCTATTTTATTCGCGTCATTCTGATGATGTGACAAAGGATGGAAGGCATCAGAGACACCCACATGGTTATAAGTCTGGTTACTGACTTCTGCTGCCATCATCATGCTGGCGATACGGGTAATATTTCCCTGGTAGGCAAGTAAAATAAGATCCATTTGAAGATTGATATGATCATCAAAAGAGCCTGGTATGCCGGACGGCGCATCGGGAAGTTCCATATGTGACATATCATGCTCTGCCGTTTTCTGCACCCTGCGCTCTATTTCCCGCACAGTTTCAAGATAATCATTCAACACCACGCGATCAGTGGCACCGAGCTTTTTCGCCAACTGGTTGGACTCCTCCATCATCAGGTCAAGAATACTGCTGGTCTGTTTTGCCAGACGCTCCCGTTCCTGGGCATTGTCGCCAACGCCAAACATGGTCTGGAAAAGTTTACGTGGATTATTCTCCATCGGTAATGGCGTAGTGGGTGTTCGGAAAGAAATGGTTCCAGCGTAACTGCAGCCATAGGCACGATCACAGGAACCGGCGGCGCCGCTGGTTTCTGTTGCCACTTCTATGGAAGGAAGCGGCGTATCCTGCCCAATATGCTGGGCTGCGATTTGATCCACGGTAGTCCCGCCATAGGGTTCATGGCTGACTCTGGGTGCCGCACCGGTTAACCAGGTGCCAGGAGTAATGGCATGAACCGGTCCATAGGCACGTTTGTTTTCCAGATTGGAAACAATGGTCAGATAGTTTTTATGATTTTCCAGAGGTTGCAGGATGGATTTCAGTTCAAATTCATTGCCAACGGTTTCAGGAGTCCAGTTTTCCATTACTGCCCCATGGGGAAAATAGAAAAATCCCATTCTGGGCGCTGTATTGGCAGCAGTTTGTGCCAAGGCAGTACCTGCCGGAATCATTGCTTCCAGCAATGGCAGGGACATACTCGCGGCAGCACTTTTCAAAAAGGTCCTTCTGGGCATGTGCTTTTTGGTAATGAACATCTTTATTCTCCTTGTACAATCGGTGCGAACAGATAGCTAACTATTAACTATTTATAGGCTACCGACCTGTATAGTCTCTTCTGGTACAGTAATTTTTCTGAACTGATCACTGTTAATTATTCCCATAACTATTGATGTAAAACTGTAACCATCCCTGGCTGCATTTCTTACAATCTCTCTGACTCCAGGCATATCATGATACTCCACAGAACGCCCCAGTGAATATGTCATCAATTTTTCGGTAAATGTCTGCACAAACTGCTCAGGCCTTGCCACCAATGCTTCTCTCAAATCATTAACGCCATTCAGTGGTGTACCATCCGCCAGCTGGCCAGAAGCGTCAATAGGAATATTTCCCGCGTCACTGTCCCGCTCACGCCACTGGCCTATCGCATTATAGTTTTCCAGTGCCAGTCCAAGGGGATCCATCACATCATGGCAACCGGCACAGGCAGGGTTGTCGCGGTGAACTTCTAGACGCTCACGTACTGTGAGGGAAACTGTCGCTCCTTCAGGTGTCTCCGGAAAGGCTTCAACATTGGGGGGTGGTGCTGCCGGTGGAACACCCTGGAAGTTCTCCATAATATAGGCACCCCGAATCACCGGTGTAGTGCGGTTGGCATAGGAGGTCACCATTAATACACCACCGGTGCCCAGCAAGCCGAAACGTTCTTCATCTTCAAGCATCACCTTGCGAAACTGACCGCCCTTCACATCACTGATGCCGTAATGCAAAGCCAGGTCTTCATTCAGATAAGTGTAATCTGCAGTAACCAATTCAAGGATACTGCTGTTCTTACGAAAAACGTTGCCAGCAAAAAGACGGATTTCCTCCCGGAATGCTTCCAGTAGCCCGGTGTTGTAAGCAGGAAAAATCTCCGGATCCGGATCAATATTTTCAAGGTCACGAAGTCGAAGCCACTGAAACACAAAGTTTTCTACCAGCGATTCGGCCCGAGGATCCTGCAGCATTCTGTCTACCTGGGCTGACAAAACCCTTGTCTTGCTCAGTTCATTCCTGGCAGCAAGGTCTATTAATTCCTGGTCCGGGGGCGAGCTCCACAGGAAAAAAGCCAATCGCGATGCAAGTTCAAGATCGCTGATGGCAACGATTTCGCCGGGCCGGGCATTCTCAGGCGGTATTTCCGCTCTGAACAGAAACTTGGGACTGGTAAAAATAGCCATCATGCCGTTTTTAATGCCGTCATCAAAAGAGCCCTGTTCACGACCGGCAGCATAAAAACGCAGGGGGGCGGCGAGATCTTCTTCATTGACCGGACGCCTGAAGGCCTGTTTAGCCAGATTGGCAAAAATCTGACGTGCACAATCCAGTTCAGCAGAAGCAGACTCAGGTTCACAGATCATCACCTTGCGGCGACTGGGGGTGTCAATAACCCCGGCAGACGTAATCGGGCCCTTGATTTCCAGGCCTCTGGCACGGGCAATTCTGCTCATGCCACGGTTTCCGCCCAGATCGTGCAGAAACTCATCTGATTCTGCAAAACTGCGGGCAACAAATGCCACACCAATCTCATGGACCCCCGATGTCA
Source organism: Gammaproteobacteria bacterium (assembly GCA_030427065.1). Classification (GTDB taxonomy): domain Bacteria; phylum Pseudomonadota; class Gammaproteobacteria; order Pseudomonadales; family Pseudohongiellaceae; genus Eutrophocola. The sequence continues at coordinate 4,847 of JAUHWU010000077.1, forward strand.
GGGATACCGGGATATCACTGAAGCGGCCATTAATTTCAGCCACTGCCGGCGCCTGAATTTGATCCAGCATACGCAGGTCTTCGCCACCGCCTATATCGCGCTGAAATATTTTTTCGCCGTCCACAGTCACTATCACAGTATGGTTGTATTCCATCCCCAGAGTGTAGCCGGCGCCGGCCATGCCTAATACGCTTAGTGAGTACTCACCATCGACAGGGAACACATGCTCTGCCAGAACACCGCCCCTGGTCCCCATTGGCAAGCCGTCGATATGGCCAGCCTGATTGGCCGGATCCATACGATAGACAGTACTTTCACTTCTTGGAAACGGATTCCCTACAGCCTGCTCACTAACCACTCTTGCGGCAGCAATATACTGATCAAGAAATGATGGGGAGATCTTCAGGACCGTGGCAATATTGTCAAAGCCATCACTGTTGTCATCTTTGGGCAAGGACATTTCGGTGTTGAGTTGTACACCGGTAATGTCATAAATGGCATTCACATATTCTGTTCTATTCAGACGATGCAGCCCTATACGACCAGGATCGGGCTCCATGGAAGCATGGCTATCGAGTACTTTTTCCAGGCCGGCTATTAACTCCCAACGCTCTTTTTCAGAGGGTTGCTCCTGACTCGGCGGTGGCATTACGCTGTTACGGATTTTACGAAGCACCATTTCAAAGGTTTCTGCTTCCAGGCCAACATCCTGCGGGCCCACCAGAGTGAAGTCGACCCCACCGGCATAATCTTCAAAGTTATGGCAAGTGGTGCAATATTTATCCAGGGTAGCCCAGCTTTTTTCCAGATCATTAACGGCAACCTCATAATCAGCTGATGCTGCCATTACTGACATGCTGCTCAGGCCCGTCGTCGTGAGCACAATCAGTAACCTGCTTGTCAGAAAGCCTGATGGATTTTTTAACAGAGTTTTCTTCTTCATAGAAATTTTTGCCTGATAATACGAATTTCTCTACCTTTTACCTGCTTACCTGCTTTTACCTGCTTATACTTGCCTGTATTTGCGGCTTATTGCGCCCAATTGACGCCAAATTCTTTTATTTGTCGCAAATTAACTCAATTCTGCCTATTCACATTCCTGTACCAATAGACCTGTACTTTCTTGTATCTCTTACATGTCTTGGCATGCGATTGCAGGCCAGATATTTTCAGCTTCCGCATTACCCTTATTTCCCCAGGGCCATAAAATCGTATTGGACCGTGGCAACTTACTTAAGCATTCTGCTTCCATTTGAATATCTTAGCGTGTTGATATTAATGGTTTTATTGGATTATATAATCCCACGAACCGCTCGTCCCGGAATGTGATACCAGGTTCCACGGTATAATAACTGCTCAAACAAACTGGCATCGCCATAGATACCATCGTATTCCGACATTGCTGATGACGCCATGAACTGGTCGAGACTTCTGCCCGATCTGTATGCATCGGCAACTTTTTCATAGGCAAAGTCGAGCATCTGCTGCTGGACCTCGAGTGCCGGTCGTTGCTGTAGCCCACCAACAGCGGGAACAATCAGGGTCTGTGCATCTGTCATCTCCAATAAACCAGTCGTGGTTTGCTGGGCTCCTCCGATCCAGCCACCGGTCACATAATCCAGAAGTGGGTAAGTACCCACTGTCAGCATATCCCCTAAAATAACGACGTTTGATTCTCGGAAATAAATATAGATATCACCATCAGTATGGAACTGACTGATAAAGCCATAGTCGACAGTGGCATCACCCAGGGCCAGGGTGGCTTGTTTATAAAAAGTAGAATTGGCCTGGGCTGAGGCCGGCATTGGATGATAATGCTGATCTTCCCAGGACACATAAAAATCGTTGTTTTGCCAGAGCCGGGTATTCTCGTGGGCAATAATGCGCGTCCCCATTGAGCCAAAATGCTCATTCAGACCACAATGTTCCGGTCGCCAATTGGTATTGAACATGGCTGCAACTGGCTTACCCTGCCCCAGGCGATCAATTTCAGCCAGTACTGCCGATGAATAGTCCCGATGGCCACCATCCACAACCAGCACAGAGTCAGGGCCCACAGCCACGACTACATTAGAGCCGGCTCCGGATATCAGATAGATATTGTCTCTTATCAGGGAAGTTTCCAGTGTCTTCTGGGCAGCCAGCATCAGTGAGGGTGACACAGAAAGACCGAGACCACACAAAGCCGTGCCAGCCAACAATCTTCTTCTACCAGGCCTTTGAATGACATTGTTTTTATTGCTTTTCATGCTGACTGCCTAACCCTCCGGGTCTATTACTCAAAACCCTGAATTCAAGTCTGAGGAAAAATCGCGTTCGTTATCCCACCAGTGTTAACGACAAGCTATCTCTTTGAGGATAGTCGACCTGTGCTTTTTACCTGCCACTTACTTGCTTAATACCTTTTCAATCTTGCCTTCTTTGCGTGTCGGTCATCCACTACGGGTCGATGCAGACAGGCATTAAGCCTGTCAATGCGCATATAAACAGTGAGGCAAAAGGGTTGCTAGAATAAATAGTCAGGAAACCTTTTTCAAGCAAAAGCAGACGTGGCCAGGTGGTGCATTTTATATGCCCGCCCTGTATCTGCTCTTTTAATCGAGGTTACTGAAATCGGGCAACTGCAGACCCCGTTCCTGTAAATACTCATCATAAATCGATTCGCTACAGGAATATTCAAGAATGGGAGTATCCGGGGAATATCTTAGAGAACCGGTAATACGCACTGGTTCTGTGTAAAGCTTCTCATCTGTCAGCAACATTTCATTGGTCAGATACTTCTGCTCAGTCCCGTCTGCGCCGGGAAGACTTACCAGGTTCCAACGCTCCACTATGGTCGCATCATCAGAATTCGGCGTACGTCGCATATAGGGATATTCGCGCAAATAACTGGTTTCTATCACCAGGGTATCACCCTCCCAATGCCCGACCGAGTAACCCATGCCGGTATGAAGGATTGGTTCCGGCCTTGGACTTCCCTCCAGGTATATTTTTCGATACTGGAAGTAACCTTCCCATAACATATTAATAAAACTGTCCGTTTGCACGATTTCAACCGGGAAAGGCGCCCCCCAGATACTTCTTGGCAGACCAGGTTTTATACAAAAACCGCCGGGGTCATCAGAGACATCAAAAGAGGCGACGTATTCATCATACATTTTCCGTGCTGTATCGTTAAAAGGTAACTCCCTGGTAGCCGGCGCCAATTGAGGAGCACCAGCACCAAAAGCCGGAAACCAGAGTCCACTGAAGTCCGGCTGGGAGTGCGCCAGAGTCGAGCCCAGCATTAATAAAGTTACAAGAAGTAGATTTCTGGTCATATTTTCCCCCAATTGTTTTCCCCATCACTGATAGTGCTAATAGTTCTAGTTCTCTACAGACAAGCTGCTGTCAATCGGCTAAATTTAGCATAGTTAAACTTCACTTCCCCAATATTTTTGCCCGACTCAGCAATTGCTGTTTTCCTGTCGGTTTTTTCCTTTTTCAGCTCTTCAAGCGGTAGCCAGCGTATATCCGCCAATGATGATAAAACCTGCGCCAGCAATATAGTGCAGGTATTTTTCATTGATATATTCAGACAACACACTACCGGCAAGCACGCCAATAGCAGATGCCAGAATCAGTGCGAGGGAAGCTGCCAGAAAAACAGTAAGCTTGTTTACCTCTTTATCGGCAGCAAAAAGCATTGTAGCAAGCTGAGTCTTGTCGCCCAGCTCAGCAATGAATACTGTAGTCATCACCGTTAGAAAAATTTTTAATTCCATTGTTTTGCCCTTTTGCTGAATCAAAAAAAAGCCGGGTAGCTACCCGGCTTTAAAATTTACGACTTAATACAATAATTAATTGGGTTTTCTTGCGATAAAAACAAATCGATCCACATCCCTGCCATAAATTGGATCAGAGATTGAACGGGCGTGATCATCTGCATTGGTGCTCAGTAAATCAGAGTCAGTTACGATTTCCAGACCGGATGCTTCAATCCACGTGCGAGCATCAGATTTCAACATCCTGTGCATCATGGCATTTTCCATTCCCGCCATACCGATATGGTCAATAACTGCGACCATGCCACCTGGCTTGAGCACATTATAAATAGCCTGAAAATAAGGCGCAGCGCGTTCACTATTAAAATGATGAATATTCAGTGCAGTAATGGCACGATCAATCGAGTTGGATGGATAGTCAGCGACTTCTTCAAAAAAAGCGTCTGTATTACCAAGGCTTGCTGCCATATCTTTCTGAGCCTGCCCATTATTTCTTTGCAGGGCACGTGGACCAAACTGGGCTACTACCTTACCCTGAGGTCCGACAGCTGCTGACAAGACCCTGCTATACCAGCCACCACCGGCACCAATGTCCATGACGGTCATGCCCTCATCAACCTGGAGAAGGTTCATGACCTGATACGGCCGCCGTGATCCATCCCTGGCACGATCTTCTTCTGGACGATCTTCAGATAACAGCTTGTCCATAAAGTCCGGTGCTACTTCGGCATTCACCACATGTGCACTGAATAACAGGCAAAGCATCAGCCCAGACTTAACAATTAACGTTTTCATGTTCTTACCCCTCGAACTAAAAAATAGAAAAAATAAATACCACGGATACTGACTTTACTCAAAGCAGGTACCAGAAACCTTGTTGATGCACCTGCTGATTGCAAATTGGCTATCGAAAGTAAACTACATCCAGTCAGGAATCAAGGGAATCACCGGGCATGCTCACCAATTTCATAATTGCTTCAACAATTATTCCGGTAAATAGTGCTTTTTATCAACCGGTCTCATGGTCGCATTGGCAATCAAACCAATACATAACAGCGCAGCCATAAGGTACATGGTGTTGTTATAGAGACTCGATGTAGGATCAATAGTGCCAGCTGGCGCTATCTCCATCAGACTGGCAATAGTAACAGTTTGCGCCGAAACCAGCTGCGAGAGCTGGTCAAGCCCGGCACCATAGTGGGCCTGGAAAGCTGCTGGATCAATCCTGCCAACCAGGTCGGCAATTGCCCGGGTTACCGCTGACTCGCGTAATGAGGTTATTGCCAGTGGTCCAACAACACCTGCAGTGCTCCAGGCAGTAAGCAAACGACCATGAATGCCACCAACATACTTTGTGCCGAAGACATCGGCAAGATAGGCAGGGATAGTGGCAAATCCACCCCCATACATAGTAAAAATAATCATGGTCGCTGCATAAAACAACACCAGCCAGACCACTGCCGGATTGGCACTGACCTGCTGTGCGGCAAATGGTACGGAACAATAGAGTAAAATTCCCAGCGCAAAAAATATCCAATAGGTATTTTTGCGACCGATATAGTCTGAAGAGCTGGCCCAGATAAAACGGCCCAGCATGTTAAACACCGAAATCATGCTGACGTAAATGGCGGCAAAGGCGCCGTCCACAATGCCAGGCAAGGTAGTTCCAAAAATTTCACTCATCATGGTGCTGGCAACTCCCAACACGCCAATACCGGCCGACACATTCATGCAAAGCACGATCCACAGTTTGTAAAACTGCGGTGTCTTCATCGCTTCTTCAATATCTACATTATGGGATGTCATCATTTTGCTGGCACTTTCATCCCCCTGAGGCGGCGTCCACCCTTCAGGGCGCCAGTCTTCTGCCGGAACCCGATAGGAGAAGGAGGCAATCAACATAACAAAAAAATACAGAATGCCCAGTACAATAAATGTTTCAGCTACGCCCGCTGACCCGGTGCCCACCACATAGACACCTTCCGGGCCGGGGACCAGCATGCCTGCAAGCTCATTAGCACCAACTACTACCACTTCCAGCTGCTCACCTGCACGCTCAACAAAGCGACGCCCGGCTTCAGTGATCAGGCTAACCTGATCGACAGTGCCCAGATATTCCGGTGCTTCATAAAAAAATTGTATGAAGTATTGTTTCAATGGCGCCCCTATCATTGCCCCACCACCAAAACCCATGATGGCCATGCCCGTTGCCATTCCGCGGCGATCGGGAAACCATTTGATGAGTGTACTGACAGGAGAAACATAACCAAGCCCAAGACCACACCCCCCGAGAACACCATAGCCAAAATAGAGCAGCCATAACTGGTGGGTGAAAATACCAAGTCCGCCAATCAGGTAGCCGCCACCCCAGAGTGCTGCTGCGGCTGTTCCCATCAAACGTGGACCAACCTTATCCAGCCAGTGTCCGGCTAACGCGGCGGCAAGACCAAGAAAAACAATCGCAACAGAAAATATCCAGGTGACGTCCTGAAGGCTCCAGTCCGATGAAGCAGAATTAACCACGCCAAACAGGCGCGTTAGTGGCGGGTTATAAATACTCCAGGCATAAACCGAACCAATACAAAGATGAATCGCAATGGATGCAGGAGGAACCTTCCAGCGATTGAAGCCCGGGGGGGCAATAATTCGCTCCCTGGATAACAGCTCTAACATGAACTCTCCCTCAGTAATTTATCGTGAACAATTACAGGCATATTGTTTTTAAACACAATTACATGGTGTCATGACACAGGCTATCCGCCTATGCCAGCCAATTCATGGTGACAAACATGATCGCGACCAGAGACAAAATCGTAATTGTGCCAATGCTCCAGTAACGAAGGATTTTTCCGGGACGATCTTTTTCCGCCACATCAGGACCAAACATTGCCTTGTGATTAAGATAGGAAAAAACCGGCGCCACGACAAAACCCATGGAGGTAACCCAGGCAATAAAGGTGCCGAAATCATCCAGCAATAAAAATAACACGCCCATCACGAGGAAGAGTTCAACAACAATAAATGTCAGGTACAGTGTGCTGAACTTTACGGATTTCTCTTCTTCACTTACGGGAAAAATTTCAACCAGCGCTGCCGCTGAAGATCGGGGCAGCAAATCCACCAGAGTCAACAAGGTGGAAAACATAACGGTAATGGCAGACAGGGCAATTACCGGATAAATCCAGTTACCAATGGTTGAAGTAAACAGGCTAATCAGCTGATCGGCAAAAGCCGCACCATTGGACTCAACAGCTACACCATTGATGTACATCACCAACGTTCCCAGCGTAACAAAGCAGATAGCCAGAAAAATAGCGGTACCGTAACCAACATGAAAATCGAAAGCAGCTTCCTTGATAGTGACCGGCCGTTGCAAGCGTATGCTTTTTGCCTTAACCCAAAGAGACAGGCCAACAGAGCCGGCAGTACCAGTAGGCATCCAGCCGGCGACAGCAATCAAAAATAATATTGTAGGTGTGTCAAAGTTCAGGTCTGCAGAAAGGCTGCTACCGGTAGTATCTATTCCAACGATAGCAAATATAGCCGCGATCACTGTGCCAACCGTAAAAAGAATAACCAGCACACGAGTGGTATCTTCCAGAACTGAATATCTGCCCAAACCCAGAATAGCCATGCAGAAAAAAACCAGCCCAAGTTCCAATTGAATGCCAACTTCCAGCCCAAAAACACTTCGCATAATGGCCGCTGTGGTTACTGTTACCCCGGATATGGCAAAGGTGTATTCAAATAATTGCATAAGAAAAAACAGCACAACAACCCATTTCCCCATGCGTCTGTATCCTTCCACCAGTGTGTCACCAGTAGCAGCCGCATAGGTAGCGCCAAACAGAAATGTAGGATATTTAACCAGGCATACCAGAACAGCATAGCCAACCATGATCAGGCCATAGGTTGCTCCGGCAACAGGCGAGGACACCAGATGTGAAACACCAACCGCCAGAGCAGCATAAAGCAGCCCTGGGCCAAGTTTTTCCTGAAGCCTATTGAACATCGCATCCCCATTCTGATATTTCTTTTTTTATATATAAGCTACAGGGAATTTCTTTCCTGGTGCCCTGTCACTTTTTAGCGCTTCCTTTTCCCTTTTCCCTTTTCCCTTTTCCCTTTTCCCTTTTCCCTTTTCCCTTTTTCAAGTGAGGAAAAATTTATTTCTGCTTTCTGATCAAGATTATTTTCCGTAGCTTGAATAATGCAGGGACATATCAAGTTCCTTGCAGGTGATAAATTCAAGCAATACGGCCTGACCATTTTCTGTGGCTTCTATGCCTCTTTTCAACGCGGCGACAATATCATTGGGGTCAGTAATGCGCTCGCCATAACCACCAAAGGCTTTAGCCATTTCGGAATAATTACCACCGATATCAGTGGAGCGGTATTTTTCTGTAGACACTTCCATAATAGGTAATTCCATCGCCATGCAGAAATTATTAAACAGAATGGAAAGTATCGGAATGTTCTCCCTCACCGCTGTTTCAAAATCCATGCCGGTAAATCCAATGGCCGCATCTCCCCAAACATTGATACACAGATGGTCGGGGCGAGCGAGCTTGGCGCCCATCGCCAGTGGCAAACCATAGCCCAGCTGCGTGGTTTTTCCCCAGCCAATATAGGACAGGGGCGCCTCACTTTCCCAAAATGGCACAAGCTGGTCGCGGGGGCTGCCGGCGTCATGGGTAATAACCACTTTCTGCTTATCTACCAGCTTGTTGAGCTCATAAATTACCCGGTAAGGCGTCATTGGCGCCTGATCGGAAGTAAGCTTGGGCAACCACTGCGCCATCCAGGCATCCTTCACTTTCTTGATGGCTGCCGGCACAGAATCCTTGCGGCCTTCTGCCTTGGCAAGATCCAGGGTTTTCAACTCATCTATTAATGCACGCAAGGTTAGTTTGGCATCCCCAATCAGACCAATTTCTGCCGGAACATCCTTGTTCAGATCCATTGGATCCAGCGTCGCATGAATGACTTTTTTACCATCAGGCATACGGGTACCGAATGATGTGATGGCAAAGCTGCAGCCAACACCAAAAATCAGATCGGCTTCATTGATAAAATGATAAACCGCTTTTGGTGTCGCATGTCCCCCGGAGCCAATACTCAGGGGATGGGTTTCATTGAAGGTACTTTTGCCCTCCAGACTGGTGGTCACCGGGACATTCAGCAGTTCCGCGATTTCCTTTAATTCGTCCCAGGCCTTGGCATAATTAATTCCCTGCCCGGCATAAATAACGGGTTTATCCGCCGTGGCCAGCTCTCTGGCCGCCGCCTTGATGGCATCAGTTTCAGGGGTGGATTTAGTTTTATAGCTGGGGACGTAGGATGATATATCCGCATCTTCCTTGCAGGCGTCCCAGGGAATTTCGACCAGTACCGGGCCGGGTCTGCCATTGCGCAACTGGGTAAAGGCACGACGCATGATGTTGTGCACTTCGGCGCCCGAGGTTATCGGCTCCGCCCATTTGGTAATGTGCTTCATATTAAGGGTCGAATTAAAATTGGGATAATAATGGGCCAGCCTGCGCTCGTAACCGGCTGGCATAATAAGCACCGGCACAGATTCTCCGTAGGCCTGGGCAACGCCGCCAAAAGCGTTCTCCGCACCCGGACCATGCTGCATGACAAAGACGCCAATTTCCTCACCGGAAGTCATTCGACTCAGCGCATCAGCCATATGCACACCGGTTCTTTCCTGGCGCACTATGATAGTCCTGATATCAACTTCTGCTGCGGCCTCGATGATCGGGTTCAACGGGTAGGCAAATAAATATTTCACTCCTTCTGCTTTCAGAATCTGGGCAATGGCATTAGGTACGAGCATGTAATATTTCCTTGATAATTATTGTTATTGTATTTATGTAAAATAACGAAGCGCAGGCTATGCTGCGCTTTGGTAAATTTATTTCCAGCCTGAGAGTCTCTTTTAGTTCAGACAGACCAGACTGTCCAGATTAGCACTCTGCCAGTTCTGATGAGCTGCTGTTTTCATTCTATTCTATAAATCTGCTTTCACGCTTTCCTGGCTGTTCGCCTGATCCCCCTGTGTTCATTTGCACCTATTGAT
>JAUHWU010000078.1 GCA_030427065.1 Gammaproteobacteria bacterium
AGGCAAGGTCAGTGTCAGATCCAATGGCTCACTGTAGGAACCCAGATCGGGTTGGGTTGTATAAAAATGTCCATTCTCACGTAAAACAGGGCCAAGAATTTTGCTATACCAACCGCCAAAGGGAAGTATTTCTATAACCCGCATATCATCTTCCAGCCCAAAGAATTCAAGCACCTGGTCAGGTTTTCTATACATATCCCTGGCTTTATCCTGATCTGTCCTGATGTCGCTGGCCATGGCGGCTAGAATTTTTTCCTGAACGGGGGTGTCTGGCTGGGCAAATAGACCACAGCTCACAAGGGAAAGTAAAATAAACGTTAAAAGAGATTTCACTGCATACTCCTGGAATGAAAAACTGAAATTAAACAGTAGCAAGAATAGCAATAGCCATGTTTTTACACAATATTGGCACTGGTGCCAGGGGTGGAAAGCCTCTGACTTGCCAATTACTTACGAGACTGTCGGGCTTTTCCTGGGGAATGGAGCAGAACGTTTTGGACTAAATCGATTTGGAGTTCTTTTTAAGCAGTTGCAATATATTACTGCTCAGAATGAAGGTGACGATCAACAAGGCAATAGCCATGGCAAACCATTGCAGGGAATAAGAGAAATTCCTGCTGGTGTCAACCATGACAGTGGGCCAGTGCCGAATCAACACACCTGGCTGGCCTTCATCCAGTCTGACTTCATAGGGAAAGTAGGTCTCATCAAACAGATGGGAAATTTCCAGGGTATTGAGATAACGCAGTTCCAGCGGCCAGCGGACGTTCGTTAAATCGATATTATTGGTGCGGTCAGCCTGTTTTGGGGTAGGAACGAATACCTGCCCCTGAATAGTTTGTTCTCCTAAAATTGGCTTTACTTTTTCCTTCGTCTCTTCATAGGTATTGGCCAGTATCCAGCCGCGACTGACAAAGACTATTTTTTCGGATGAGTCCAGTTTGAATGGCGTGATTACCTCGTAACCAATATTTTCTTCATAAGTCTGATAAATAAGAAAAATAGTTTTCTCGTTCATGTACTCGCCGGTGGCATTGACATGAAGGTTCTGGATATTACGGGCATCATTTTCCAGACCAGACATGGGGACATCGTCCACGGGGACCGCCTGATCGGTACCCATTTCCACGTAGGTGTTTTGCAGCGACATTTTTTCCTGGGCGCGGTCAAGTTGCCATAAACCCAGTCGGATTAAACCGGTCAGCACCAGCAGTACGAAGAATGCCACCACCCAGTTAAAGCGGATTTCCAGTTCTCCAAAGGTAAATACTTTAGTTTTCATGGCATTTAATCTGGTATTGGCCTCAGTTTGTGAAGGGGGACCATTATGCCATAAATATGTTTTGGGATTAACGTAGAGGACTTAATAAATTTTTAATACGGAAAATAAAAACCGACCGTAATCCATTATTTTAAATATGGACTACAGTCGGTACAGGGTTAGTAAAATGTAATTACGGCGTTGTTATCAGACCGCAATTTTATGGGAAGCAATTCCAGCCAAGGTAAAAATAATCCCACCAACCGCAACTATTGCTAATGCACCACAAAGCATGAAAACCATTGTCTTTCTCCAATTGTTTGTTTGACTGAACAAACTATACAAAAGGCGTAGATTTTCGACATTGATCTGAATCAATTAATTTATTCCCATTTAATATTCTTGGAAATCGAAGAGTTAGGCTATGTAGTGATGGAAAAAGTTTTTTGTGATGAACGTTGAAGTCGGGGCAGCAATGCTATTGATGGTTAGAAGGAGAGGGGGTAAAGGAATAGAGTTGGCACTAATGCGACTGGCCAGGAAGACCAGTCGCAGCTATGACTAGCTATTAAGATAATGCACCAGAGTTAAGCCAATGATCACAACCAGCATGATGAATGCAAAGGCATCAGCATCACTGTCACTGCCTTCTTCATATTGTGCAATTTTATCTTCTTCGTTAAGGCTCATAATTTTGTAGTCTTGGTTGTTCTAAAAAAATAGTTGATAGTTTGGTAGAAACCCGGAAGAAGGGCTTAGTGTCCTTCTTCCATTGTTTCTTCGCCATCATGATGTAATACATCAGCAACATGAATTCTTTCAGCGGCTGCAGGACGGCCCATGTAATCAACACGGTTTCCGAATACATATAGGCCTTCTGAAATCATAAAACCAATCAGGAATATGAGAAGCAGGGGTGGTCCCAAAATGGCGGTAATCAGCGCCATACGTTCCCACATAACATGCATGAAGATGGCCATAATGAAACCAGCTTTAAGTAGCATGAAGACTATGATTAGAGTCCAGCGCAGCATGCCCTGAAAATCAAAGTAATCAACCATGTAGGAAAAAAAGCTCAGAACAAAGAGCAGGATCCATACCTTCAGGTAGACCCCAATAGGATGCTGAGCTTCTTCTTCGTGGTTCTCGGATTGTTGTGTTGCAACGTTTTCCATAATGTTATAAACCTCTTACCGCGCTAAATTAAATTCTTACCAGAGATAGAAAAATGCAAAAATGAAAACCCATACCAGGTCAACAAAGTGCCAGTACAGACCAGTGATTTCAACAATCGAGTAGTCGCCTTTCTTGTCATAATCACCGCGTAGTATTTTCCTCGCTATCACTAGCAAGTAGATAACCCCGCAAGTAACGTGTATTCCGTGGAAACCTGTGACCATAAAGAAGATAGAACCAAACTGTGGGGCGCCAAACGGATTGCTCCAGGGACGAACACCTTCGGCAATAAGTTTGGACCATTCAAACATCTGCATGCCTACGAATGATGCGCCCAGAAGAGCTGTAACCAACATAAGCTTGAAGATCTTTTCTTTATCCCTGAAATGGGCAAAGCGTACGGCCAGAGCCATGGTGCCCGAACTTGTGATCAGAATGAATGTCATGATCGCAATAAGAATAAGGGGAACATTTTGCCCAAACAGCTCAAGAGCAAAGACTTCACTGGGGTAGGGCCATGGGTCTGTGGTGGTTCGTCGAACATTCATATAGCCAACAAGAAAGCAGCTAAAGATGAATGTATCACTGACGAGGAACATCCACATCATAAACTTGCCCCAAGGGACATTAAACGCCTGCTTGTCGCTTGACCAATCTTCAACTACGGTTTTTGCGTGCCCGGAGAGGCTAAGTGATTCTCCACTCATAAATACATCCTGGATTTTATTTTAGGTATATGAAAGTAATGCAAAAATTACCAGCCAGACCAGAAGTAGAAAGTGCCAGTACACTGAACACAGTTCTACACTTAATTTGACTGCTTTAACTTCAGCCCCGGACAATACTTTAAAAGTCGACCGGGTCCATACCCACAATCCGCCAAGGATATGTAGTCCATGGAGTCCTGTAAGTACATAAAAAAACGAATTTGCTGGATTGCTGGCCAGATAATAGCCCGCATTGTTCATTTCTTCCCAGGCAGAAACCTGTCCATAGACAAACGCCAGGGTAAAAGCTCCGGCTGCTACCATGCCATACTTGACTGACTGTGCCAGGCTTTTCCGGGCAGCAGCGCGCGTCCACTGCATAATTACACTACAAATAAACAGTAGCAGGGTATTGACCCATAGCAGATTGGATTCCGGCATCGGGCTCCAGTCTTCCAGTTCCATACGAATGAAATAAGCCACAATGAACAGCATGAATATAACGAAGACGACGGCCAGAAACATGCGCAGCGCGATCCTTTTGGGATGCAGGCCTTCGCCTATTTCCAGGCCACCGTAGTTCGGATCATCGCCCTGGTAGTTCCAGGGCTTCTCAAAAATACTTTTGAAAAAGCTCAATCTTCATGTCCTACATAAGGTTTGCCGTCAACGGTTTCCACATCTTCCGGTGCAATATTCTGTGGCACGAAGTCTGCCTTTACACCAGGGACGCTGTATTCATAAGCCCAACGATAGACAGTAGGCAGTTCCGGACCCCAGTTGCCGTGGGCTGGCGGGTTTTCAGGTGTCTGCCATTCCAGGCTTGTGGCTTCCCAGGGGTTGCCATCACATTTCTTGCCTTTCCACAGGCTCCAGATGATGTTGAAAATGAACACCAGCTGGAAGACTGCTACCCAGATTGCTGCCAGAGTAATGTTGGCATTCAGGGCATTGGCTGATTCCGGCAGGAATTCAGTGGTACCCATAGAGTAGTAACGACGGGGTACACCAAGGAAACCCAGGTAATGCATTGGCAGATAAATGGCGTAAGTACCAAAGAAGGTAGCCCAGAAGTGAATCTTGCCCAGAGTAACGTTGAACATTTTGCCGCTCATTTTCGGGAACCAGTGGTAGATGGATGCAAACAGAACCATTACCGGTGATACACCCATTACCATATGAAAGTGGGCGATAACGAAGTAGGTGTCAGACAAGGGAAGGTCAACAGTTACATTCCCCAGGAAGATACCGGTCAGGCCACCATGCAGGAAGGTAAAGATAAAGCCGCAGGCAAACAGCATTGGCACGGTAAGGCGAATATTGCCTTCCCACAGTGTCAGTACCCAGTTATAGACCTTGATAGCTGTGGGCACAGCGATAATCAGTGTGGTGAAAGCAAAGAAGAAGCCAAAATAGGGGTTCATGCCACTGACATACATGTGATGAGCCCATACGATGAAGCTCAGCCCGCCAATGGCAACAATTGCCCACACCATCATGCGATAGCCAAAGATATTCTTGCGTGCATGACAGCTCAGTACATCGGATACCAGACCAAAAGCAGGCAGGGCAACGATATACACTTCAGGGTGACCGAAGAACCAGAACAGATGCTGGAACAGAACCGGGCTACCCCCAGTGTGTTCCAGAGTTTCACCGATTGAAACCATGGCTGGCATAAAAAAGCTGGTGCCCAGTAACTTGTCAAAAGTCATCATAATGGCGCTGACAAACAGCGCCGGGAATGCGAACAGACCGAGGATGGTGGCGACAAAAATGCCCCACACAGACAGCGGCATGCGCATCAGGGTCATACCGCGGGTACGGGCCTGCAGGACCGTGGTGACATAGTTAAGACCGCCCATGGTAAAGGCTACAATGAATACCGCCAGTGAGGCCAGCATCAAGACGATGCCCATATCAGCACCGGGCGTGCCTTCTGTAATGGCTTGAGGAGGATACAGTGTCCAGCCGGCGCCTGTGGGGCCGCCCGAAACAAAGAAGCTTGCCATCAAAATAATTACTGACAAAAGGTAAACCCACACACTCAGCATATTGAGGAACGGAAATACCATATCCCTTGCGCCAATTTGCAACGGAATCAGGTAGTTACCGAAGCCCCCGAGGAAAAGGGCCGTCAGCATATAAACCACCATGATCATGCCATGCATGGTGACATACTGGTAATATTCGGCAGGATCAATAAAAGCAAAGGTATCAGGGTAACCCAGTTGCAGACGCATCAGGGCTGACAATACCAAAGCAACCAGACCCACACCTACTGCTATAGTGCCGTATTGGATGGCAATGACCTTGTGGTCCATGCTCCAGACATATTTGGCAACAAAACTATGCGGATCATGCATTTCTTCTTTCTGGTCCGCTATTGGAATATATGACATTACTTTCTCCTCGCTCTAACCAAGCCCAAATACCGGGTTAGTTACTTATATTTAATTCTGTTTGATACTGAATGATGCCGATTGTTTATTTGAGTGTATTTATGTAGGCAACCACGTCGTTGATAGCATCATCATCGGCCAGTGCCGTTACCATTGCGGTCATCTGGTAACCCAGTTGATCTTCAGGATGCGCACCGCGTACACCGGATTTAAAGTTTTGCAACTGTCTGACCAGGTACCAGTCAGTCATACCAGCCAGGGCAGGGGCATGAACTTTCCAGCGGCCTGTCCCATCATCACCATGACAGGTGCTGCAGGTGGAGTTGTAGAGGGCTTCCCCATTGGCAAGATCACCACTGACAGTCTCGGGAGCGGGATTGTCGGGTAGAGATTCGATATAGGCGATAACATTGCTGGTGACGGTGTCGTTTACCAGTGTGGCCGCCATAGGCGCCATCTGTGCACCGTAGGTATCATCAGGATTGGTGCCACGCACACCTGTTTTGTAGTATTTGAGCTGCTGACGCAGGTACCAGTCCTGCTGGCCGGCCAGTTTCGGCGCATTCAGGGCCTGATTACCTTCGCCATTGGCGCCATGACAGGCAGAACAAACGGCATAGTTGGCCGCTCCAGCCTGGGCATTACCAACGGCAGCTGCCTGGGTTTCGGCAAAAGTAGTCTGCTCTGCAAGCCAGGCGTCATACTCTGCCTGCTCGGCGACCACTACAGAACCACGCATAACAAAGTGACCAAGGCCGCAGTGTTCTTCACACAGGATGTCGTAACGGCCTGCTTTGGTCGGCTCCAGCCACATGTAGGATACTGAACCCGGAACCATGTCCATCTTTACGCGAAAAGGGGCGACAGTGTAGTCATGCAGTACATCCTTTGAACGCATTAACAGGTGAACATTCTGATTTAGCGGCAGGTACATTTCCTTGTCTTCAACAACCAGATCGTCCTGGCCAAAAGGGTCGGCCGGGTTGATACCCATGGGGTTTTCATGAGTGACATAGGCATTGTCTGCAGTGCCCAGAACGCCATCGGCGCCAGGGTAGCGGTAACTCCATTGCCATTGCTGACCGACCACTTCAACTTCAATGGCATTTTCAGGCACATTGACAAAACTTGCCCAGACAAACAGTCCAGGTGTCAGCAGTGCGGCAACACCAATGGCGGTAAAGCCTGTCAGCCAGATTTCCAGCTTCTTGTTTTCCGGCTCGTAATTGGCACGACGATCCTTGTTATAGCGATATTTATAGACGCAGTATGCCAGGAACATGTTCACTGCTATGAATACGAAGCCTGTTACCCACATGGTGATATTGATAGTGGAATCAATACCGGTCCAGTTCGAGGCAATTGGTTGAAAATACCAAGGGGTAAATAACTGCAGGGCTATACTGATGATTACAAGAAATATGATCGCAACTACAAATGCCATAACTTTTCAGTCCTTCTTATTAAAATGCCCGCACATGAACCGGTACGGCCAGTGCAGAATTGATAAATTGGTCAGTAAAATTTTTCCACCCACTGTGTAAACACCATAATTTACAGACAGATACGAAGACTGACTGGCTTTGGATGTGCTGAGTCAGACTGTTTCTTTCGGGGGTAGCAGATCTATCCGCTTTTAAAGAGTGGGGGGCTGGAATGACTATTGTGTTCTTTCGGTTTTTGAGCATCGTAAAAAACTACAAAGAGCTATTGGTCGTACTTCAGCCAGATTGACAGCTTTCAGCACCCGAATAAATTTAACTATATGTTTTATTTGAAAAAAAATGCTGAATCATGCCGGCGACAAGCCTTCTCACGACAGCGGCAAAGGTGTTGACGACGGCATAAAGGAACGTGTCAACGTCAACGCTTGAAAAGCCACTTTCAGCAATTTCCAACTGGCAAAATTACAAGGCCGTGATGGTAAAGCATCACCCCTTTGAGGGCAAGATGTTTTGCCCTGAAAGCAGTCAGTTTTCAGGAAAAAACAGTCACTTTCCTGCCGGACGTTTGACCCATGTCAATCGCGGTTTTCATGGCACCTGCGCATGGAATATTCTAGGATGATTCCGAATCATCATTTTCAATTTCAGCCTCGTCCTGCTGCAGGCGTTGTTTTCCATCCTTCAGGGAAAATTTTGCCAATACCAGCATAAAAACCAGAATCACCAGGGTTCCAAAGGCATTCTCCACTGCGGTAACAGTGTCACGAATAGTAAGAGAGTATATATAGTCGAGGAAGGTCGCGGCACTTATCAAGTACAGCAAATATGCGAACCCTGTCAGAAAATAACCGGTAAGTTTGTTCATCAGCAAGAAAAGCCTGAAAATTAGGGGTTTATCCAATCGGCCTGAAGTTAAGAGCCGTTCGTGAAGGCGCGATTGTAAACTTCTGGCGAAAAAATTCCATTTTTTTAGCGGGACAGCAATTTGGGTCAAGTCATTCTGCTTGTGAAAGTACAATACTGTCGAGTATCAGGATAACTTGAAATGTCAGGGTAAGTGGTAAAGCTAAAGGGATAAGGTGTTATGCCCAGCGAGCTGTCAGCCAATGAAAGTTCCCGACCCCAAGCTACTGTCAGGCGGATTGACAGGGTCGCGGAATATATCAGACGTCATCCCCAGGATGATTTGTCCCTCAATGCATTAAGTCGACTGGCCAATTGTTCAAAATATCATTTTCTCAGGCTTTTCAAAGCCAGAATTGGCATCACACCTAACCGTCTTGCCCAGCAGACACGGTTGAAAAGGGCGTCATTTCAATTAGTCTTTAACCCTGCCTGTCGTATTACAGATATTGCCCTGGATGCGGGTTTCGAAAATGTTGAATCGTTTTCCAGAGCCTTCAAACGCGCCCATGACCAGTCACCACTAGAGTTTCGGCGTTGTCCGCAATGGCGAAAGTGGTACCAGGTTCATGGCGCGCCCAATGTCACCAATAAATCCATAGAAGAGGCCAGAAAAATGGATGTCGCACTAATGAAATTCCCGGAAACCATGGTAGCCGCACTTGAGCACCATGGACCTGAGAGTCAAACCTACAATACCTCAATGAAATTTATTCAGTGGCGCAAGGCGAACGGCGTCAGATTTGATATGGGGCAGACCTACGGAATTCATTACACAGACCCGCGAAACACCTTTCCTGAAGATTATCGAATGGATATTTGTGTGTCTGTGGACAAGCCGGTCGCTGATAATGATTTCGGCGTTGTGACAAAAATCATTCCGGCAGGGCGCTGTGCCGTTATTCGCCATATTGGTTCACGGGAATGGATGCCGGAAGTGGGATACCTTGTCTATGACTGGTTACCGCAGAGCGGCGAACAACTCAGGGATTTCCCGGTATTTTTCCATTACGTCAATGTAGGGCCTGATTTGCGTGATCCGGATATGATTACCGATATCTATCTTCCTTTACAGTAAGCGCAGTAACAGGCGGCTCATTCCAACCTGTCTGTGCCCTGGTAAATTTAGATTTTTCACCTGAATAGTTGCTCTGCCAATACTGCAATACTTGCCTAGAGTTCCCTGTTTCTGTAAGTTTGCGTCTTCCATGAAATCCTCTCAGCTCATTTTGCTATTTTTTCTGTGCCTGTCCGTACTCGGATTCAATTCCGCTGTGCAGGCCCATGGCAGTGTGACTGCCGATGCAGACCTTTGCATTATCAAGATCGGCTACTACAGCGCCCATTTTAAAATTTACTTGCCGCGTACCAGCGGACACGAGGATTATTGTGAGGATATTCCTGATAGCGGTGAAACGGTCTTTGTCATGGAATATACCTATGGCGATCTGGGTCAGGTTCCGGTGGATTTTCGTATTATTCGCGATATCACAGGAATGGGACGCTTTGCCAAGATAGAGGATGTGGCGGCCCTGAGTCAGGACGACATTGATGCTGCAACAGAAATTTACCGTGCACCGGTAAAACAGCCTGACATCTATACCATTAACCATTACTTTGAAGAGTCAGGCAATTACCTTGGTATTGTGACGGCCCGGCACCCGCAAACCAACGAATTGTATACAGCAGTGTTTCCCTTTGAAGTGGGTTATGTTGGATATGGGTATATCCCATTGTTCATTCTGTTGATTGTGGTTTTGCAGGGGGGATACTGGTGGATGAATCGCGATAAAAAAGTTAAAACTGAAAATATAAAATCAGCGTAGATAATAGAAGTCACAAGTCACAAGTCACAAGTCACAAGATAAAAGAGAAAACAGAACAGGAAAAATAGTGTGTTTAAGAAATTGATGCTTTTTAAAATAGCGCTGCTTTTGCCAATGCTGGCATGCAATGCTTCCGCCCAGCAAGAGAGCGCTTCTGTGCTGGAATCCGAGAAAGGTTTTTTTCGCTTGAGCTATGAAAGTCAGCTTAACCCTATTGTGATCAACCAGATGCATAGCTGGACTCTGCATATCGACGATGCCGATGGCAACGCTGTGAGTGATGCCGAAATAACCGTCGGCGGCGGCATGCCCCAGCACAATCATGGGCTGGCAACTGCGCCTTCCATCAAGGCTGTTGGTAATGGCAATTATCAGTTGCAGGGGCTACGGTTTCACATGATGGGCCACTGGGAACTCGAGTTGAATATTTCGAGCGGCGCTACCGAAGACAAGGTCGTTGTTATTCTGGATTTATGAAACTGTCTTTTTTATCCAGATATTCCAGATCTTTTCTAGGCCTTGGTCTGTTGCTGGCAGCTGGTCTGCTCAGTTGGCTTTTTCTTGCCTACAAACCGCCCGCAGCCTGGACGGAAAACGAGCTGCGCATGATCAGTTCGCTATCGCTTTCCAGTTTACCTGCCTTACCCCTGGATGCCAGTAACAAAGCCTCGGCTGACCCGGTTGCCCAGGAGTTGGGCCACGCCCTGTTTTTTGATGCCCGACTTAGTGCCAATAACCAGATTTCCTGTGCAAGCTGCCATAAGCCGGAGCTTAACTTTACTGATGGTCTGGACAAGGCAAGGGCAATTGGCCAGTCACGCAGAAATACGCCGAGTATTGTCGGCCTGGCCTACAGTCCCTGGCTGTACTGGGACGGCAGGCGAGATTCGCTCTGGTCGCAGGCTTTATCCCCGCTGGAAGATCCCCGGGAGCAAGCCAGTAATCGGATGGCCATTGCCCGATTGGTTACCCAGGATCCTGGGTACAGTCAAATGTATCAGTCCATATTTGATGAGTTACCGGATTTTTCCGATCGTTCCCGTTTTCCTGATAATGCCGGGCCGGGACTCAAGACCGCCTGGTATAGCGCCTGGGAACAGATGAGCAAGGCAGACCAGAATCTGGTTAATGAGACTTTTGCCAACGTAGGGAAAGCTATAGCAGCCTACGAAAGGCTGTTGGTGCCGGCACCGTCAAAGTTTGACCAATATGCTGATGCACTTCTGGATGACCAGGTGGAGCCAGGTGACATTTATTCAAATGATGAGATTAAGGGTCTGCGCATATTTATTGGGAAAGGTCGTTGTATGGAATGCCACAATGGTCCTCTGTTCACTAATTTTGAATTTCACAATACCGGAATAATCTCTTATCCCGGTGATCTGCCTGACCGTGGCCGTGTGGATGGCCTGCGTGAAGTGAGGAAAAACCCCTTCAATTGTCAGGGGGAATATAGTGACAGGGATCCATCACAATGTCTGGAGCTGATCCATGCACGGGAAGGCATTGAATTAATCGGTGCAATGAAAACGCCTTCCTTGCGTAATCTTGCAGGCACGGCTCCCTATATGCATAAGGGGCAAATCAAAACCCTTAAAGAAAGCCTTGAGCATTACAACAAGGCACCCCTGGCGATGATTGGTCATAACGAAACCGACAGCCCGCTGGGCTTGATGTCATTTGAATTGCGCCAACTGGAAGCTTTTTTGATGACACTGCAAGCGCCGCTGGACATTGAGCAGCGCTGGTTGCAGCCTCCGCAATAACTTTTTTGCCTGCCTGCCTCCTCTCTATTCCATTTAGCCTGTCGAGCCTATCGGGAAAGAGGATCAGGCCTTATCTGGAAGTGATAAACAATACTGGTGGTACCTTTGCCGGTTTCCATATGGAAGGGGGCTCGACCACTGAATGTTGACCACACCCCCCGGCCTTTCCAGCCGGCATCCGGATCGTCGATTCGACCATCCATCCACTTGGTGTAGAAACCCAGCGGATAGGGCACTCGCATTTTGACCCATTGCCCATCATCCAGTACCAGTAAGGCGCCACTCTGGTTGCCGGTATTGATGGGCGTGTTTTCGCCCAGGCCCAGGGTATTATGCTGATCAACCCAGGTAAAGTATGAGCCCTCAGAGCTACCCGGTTTGTCCAGATTTTTAAACTGCGGAAGGGGTTCTGTGTAAAATGACCAGCCTTCCGGGCAGTGTTGCCCTGTCGCTTCGGGACCATTTAGTGGGCCAGTACACAAGCGCCGATCAAAACTGGCCAAATGGCCACTTGCCAGCGCTACCCACATCACGCCATTACGATCAATATCACCACCGCGAGGGGAAAAGCCTTCAATGGCGTCGCCGTTTTCATCCACGGGTAATTCATAGTATTCAGTGATAGCCGTCTCACTGGGGTTGTCACCTGGCACCAGTCTGGCGACAGCACCCGGGTAGCCAAGTATGGTGCCCCAAACAGAGCCGTCAGGTGCCGGATTCACAGCATAAAAACCAAACCCCGGTAAAATCTGCAAGTCTTTGGTCGGGTCAGAATCATCGCTCGGGCTTACAAAATCGTCTCGAACTCCATTGCCGTTGGTATCAAGAACAAACGGTGTCCAGCCCTGAGCAGCCTGGTAATCACCGGTTTCCAGGTATTCCCTGGTATTTAACCAGCCAATTACCTGACCACCGCCACTGGTCCACAGCGTATTGTCCTCATCTTCTGCAAACATCAGATGATGGGTGCCGAAACAGGTATCGATATGGTGATATTCACCGCTCCGCGGATCGAACATACCCAGCTGGCGACCATTGGTTTGTGTCGGGTAAGCCTGGGCTGATGGATGAGAGGAGCCTTGCTGGCAAAAATCCGGATTTTCCCTGTCGCGTACTCTGGCGGTAATCCAGACCCGACCATCCTGGTCTATCATCGGATTGTGGACATTGGCTCGGGAATCCCAGATTGCTTCATCCCCCCAATTCGGTGAAGTTGCCAGGTTTGGCCCGGAAACTGGCCCGGCTTCAGGGTCCATCATGGTTAATGGCACACGATCAATGGTGTTGCTGACCGGATCAAGTACCGGCAGATAGTCGGCACTTTCCTCCAGCGCACCATATAGTTTGCCATAGCCATTGATAGTTGGGTCACGCCGATCAGTTGATACCACATCATGCAGATAGGCTGTTGGATCAGCCCAGTCCCATTGGGTGATAACGACATTGCGTTCCACACCTTGTGGTCGTTCTGGAATGGGAGGTAATTCTCCGGCGGCAATGCGATCGGTCCAGTCACCAAACATTCTGGAGGTGTAATCAAGGCCCATTCCAGTCCAGGTACGTGTCATGAAAGGGCCTGCCTGACCGGACTGAATACGTCTGTTCCAGGCCGCAGCACTGGTATCGTAGCCATTAAACAAGGCCGGTAATTCGCGGGTAGCCTTGTTTCCTAACTGGTGACATACCACGCAGCCACCAGACGTTATCATTCGTATATAGTCAGCCTGATGCTCGATTCCGGGGCTAATGCCATTGCCTGCAGGGCCTGTGCCGGGGAACATGCTGGCATCCGGCACTTCCAGCAGGGAAAGCCAGTAACCTGCAGGATAATATTCGGCCGCTGAAGCGGCGTCGGGTGCAAGGACTGCATCAAGGTCATGACTTGAACCGGGCGTGGCGGAAATTTTTTCAGAATCAACCAGGCCATAACCGCGTACCCAGATATCATAGGTCGCTTCAGGTAAGTCGGGAATCAGATAACGCCCTTCATCGTTGGTGACTACGATACGGGCAAAGCGGGTATCAAAATCATGGGTTTCTGCGATGACCCAAACACCAGCTTCAGCACCGTTGGCACTGGTGACCATCCCTTCAATAATATTTCCCGGTGTATTTCCCCCGGGACTTGCGTCCTGGCTCGCTGTGGCAACGGAAGCCGTTGACGAACTCTGTTCGCTGGTATTTTCACCAGAGCAGGCGCACACCATGGTGGTAAGCATAATAAGGCCGTAGATTTTTATAGCTTGCATGTTTGATCCCCCTTTATCCGAAACAATACGGACAAAACAGACTAGCAGAAGCTCTCTGGAGTGACAATCAAATAGAACTGGCACGCTTATATTCAGGAAATAAGGGTATATTCTCTTGATGCCGGCAAAAGATTACTGGATGATTGAGCCAATTAATTCGGCCGGTTTCCACTTGAGTTTCAGGACAATAAATATGAGAAAAACAGTTTTCTTCCTTATCGCATGTTTATGGATGCCGCCGGGTTTTGCCCAATCGTTCTCTATTCCGGGTATGCAGGCAAATGACTCACTTGTACCGAATCCGAATGCCCCTATGTTTCAGCAAACCGGGGAGCAATACCGGGCTTATGAATTTCCCGGGACCGGGGAGCCAATTCCATATCGGCTTTATGTCCCTGAAAACTGGCGTCCCGGGCAATCACTGCCGGTATTAATCACCCTGCGCGCAGGGCCCAGTATTAACAATAACCATCGCAACAATAATGATCTGGTGGTTCAGGCAAGAGAGCGTGGATATATTGTTATCTCACCCCTGGGGTATCGGGGTTATGCCCAGCCCTATTATGGCAGTCCCTATCCGGTAGATCGACCCGCCGGGCCATCGGTCCCAGGTGCTGGCTGGACGGCTGAGGAAGACAGCCGCTCAGAGCAGGATGTGATAAATGTATTGCACCTTGTGGCACAGGAATATAACGCGGATATTTCACGAATATTTATTCATGGACAAAATCCTTCCGGATCCTCGGCATTTCATTTTGCAGCAAAATATCCGGATGCCATAGCCGGCATCATTGTCAGTGCAGGCCCAATAGTCACCGATGATTATCCCTTTGAAAATCTGGTGGATAAAGTCGCCGTGCTGATGCTTCACGGCACTGCCGATACCGCCAATACCGCAGAGG
>JAUHWU010000079.1 GCA_030427065.1 Gammaproteobacteria bacterium
CAGCTCCAAAAATGTAAATTTGAAGACGTTTCGGTATGTAACTACTAAACTAGGCAGTGTCCCGATACACTAAAAGATAACTTTATGAATACTAACTTTCTTGTCTTTGTCAACACCATTTCCGCTAGCGGTCCCACTACCGACTTTAAATTCAATGTCAATTACAGTACCCATATTTCCAACTAGCATTGCCGCTCCAGTATTGACCCTTGCAGAATTACCAATACTGTAGTTATTGCCTTGTGATAAATTACAGCATCTTCATATTGCCTGAAAAGCTCTTTTTTTGTATCTGTGTAGGCACAGTAACGGTGTGATGCTGTGACATCCCCTCCCGCCCCTTGATTAAGCCCCCCGCTAGTTCAGGGCATGGTTGTGGAGAGGCTTTAGGAGACCGTACAGGGCCGCTGGAGAAGTTTTAGCAAGGTCAAAGATCAGCGTGTATTCAGTAACACTGAGGCGCTATGGCAACCCTATACCCTAGTCTATTTCGACACAGGTTGAGTTGAGTTGCAGGAATAGTTGCAGGAATTAAAAGATAAGGCTGCGCAAACCCCTGTTTCTCTTAGGGAAAAACAAGGGCTTGACAGCATATTGGTGCCGAAGGCCGGACTTGAACCGGCACGACCGTAGGTCACTACCCCCTCAAGATAGCGTGTCTACCAATTCCACCACTTCGGCTTATTCTTCTGTTGTTCCTGGTATTGTCTCGGGAGCTGAGGGAATGTCACCAACAGATTCG
The DNA here is from genome assembly GCA_030427065.1 of Gammaproteobacteria bacterium. Classification (GTDB taxonomy): domain Bacteria; phylum Pseudomonadota; class Gammaproteobacteria; order Pseudomonadales; family Pseudohongiellaceae; genus Eutrophocola. The sequence goes on from JAUHWU010000079.1 coordinate 743, forward strand.
GTTTCAACTACCGGAATATCGCTTTCTATTGGAAAATCCGCAAGACTTTCTTCTGTAAACGCCTCAGCAAAGGGTATTTCATCTGCTTCGCTTATTGCAGTTGCTGGCGGTGCCTGGGTAATCTCATCCAAATTCTGGATCAAACCACTATCTTCTATACTTAAGTCTGCCTGTTGTCTGGCCACTACCGCCAGACCAAGGCTGGTTATAAAAAAGACCACAGCAATGATGGACGTGGACTTACTCAGGACATTACCACTTCCCGAGCTACCAAAAATGGTCTGCGATGAGCCGCTACCAAATGAGGCACCCATATCTGCCCCTTTACCCTGTTGAATAAGTACAAGTCCTGTAATGGCAATAGCTGCAATTACATGTACAAAAATAATTATTGATTCCATAATTTTCTCAAAAACCCTGCTAATTAAACTAACTAGCTATCGATATCTTCAGCCTGCGAAACTTGCACAAATACTGACAAATTCTTCGGCCACCAGAGATGCTCCACCTACCAGTGCGCCGTCAATATCCGGTTGGGCAAATAATGTGGCCGCATTAGCAGCTTTAACACTGCCGCCGTAAATAATTCTAATCTGCTCACCGACACTCTCATCCTGCTCACTAATCGTTTTACGTATTAATGAATGGACTTCCTGTGCCTGATCCGGACTGGCAGTCAGTCCTGTACCAATTGCCCAAACCGGTTCGTAGGCAATAATTGCCTGTTTAAAGGCATCGATTCCAGCATGACCCAGGACCGCATAGAGCTGCCCTAAAACCGTTTCCGCCGTGCTGCCCGCTTCCCGTTGCGCCTGGGTTTCTCCGACACAAAGCACAGGTATCAAATTACAAGACTGTGCGGCAGAAAATTTTTCAGCAATGAACCGGTCGGTTTCACCAAAAAGTTCTCTTCTTTCAGAATGCCCAATTATGACATGAGTACATCCTGTATCACTAAGCATTCCCGCTGAAATTTCTCCGGTAAATGCTCCTGATTTTGCCGGGTGAACATTTTGCCCACCCAACTGAATCCAGCTACCTTCAAGCTTTTCCCTGACTTGTTGCAGGTAAATCGCAGGCGGACAAATCAGAGTCTCTGCTTGCGCGCCTTCCGGCAACTCCACTACTTTCAGCCCGGAAATTATTGCGTCTAGTAAAGCATCATTGCTTTGACTGAGCCCATTCATTTTCCAGTTAGCCGCTACCAGCCCTTTTCGCATTTTCAAGCCCGTTTAGCTGACAGATTTTAGCCTGCCAAAAATGGGCGCCAATACTAACCAAGATGGGGGTAACATGCAACAAAGCAAGGCATCGGTATAGAAAATTCAATAGTTAATGAGCCGCATTCCTGGCAGCGATGAACATACCAGCGGTCGCACCGTGCCGGTCAGCTAACCTCAAGCCACATCCTTTTGCATTTCCCGAGTCACCACTTCGGAAATTTGAGTAGCCAGTTTGTCTACCTGATCGCGGTCTTCGCCTTCCACCATCACTCTGACTACAGGCTCTGTACCTGATGGGCGCAACAATACTCTGCCAGTGTTGCCAAGCTCTGCTTCCGCCTCGCTGACGGCCTGCTGAATAGCTTTGTTGCCCATCAACCCGTTACTTTTACTGATACGAACATTAATCATCGTTTGCGGGAACTTTGTCATGCCATGCTTCAAATCATGCAGATTTTGGCCAAACACCTGCATTGCTGTCAGTACCTGTAATACAGAAATTATGCCATCACCGGTGCTGGTAGAATCCAGGCAAATAATGTGACCTGAAGATTCACCTCCATACAACCAGCCCCGAGTTATAAGTTCCGTCATAACATAGCGGTCTCCCACCAGAGTTCGTCGAAATGGTATCCCCTGTTCTTTTAAGGCAATTTCAAGCCCCAGGTTACTCATCACTGTACCTATGATGCCCTGATCACTGCCCCCGTTACCCAGCTTGCCCAGTTTATAACGTGCAATGATGTAGAGCAGCTCATCACCATCAACCAATTCACCCTTGTGATCGACCATTACTACCCGGTCACCATCACCATCGAAAGCAATACCCAGATCAGCGTTTTCCTCCAGCACCTTGTCGACCAGTTTTGCAGGCCGTGTAGAGCCACATTCGTGATTGATATTGAGTCCGTCTGGTGCAGCTCCAATGGTCACAACAGTTGCACCCAGCTCCCTGAATACGTTGGGAGCGATGTGGTAGGTTGCGCCGTTGGCACAATCCAGCAAAATTTTGAGGCCATTGAGTCGCAAATTTCCAGGCACGGTACTTTTACAAAATTCAATATACCTGCCGCTGGCATCGACTATTCGTGATGCCTTGCCCAACTCTTTGGATTCAACCGTGGTAAGTTCATCATCAAGTACATCTTCAATAGCTTTTTCTATTTCATCGGGAAGTTTTGTGCCTTGCGCGGAAAAAAACTTGATCCCGTTATCTTCGAAACCGTTATGGGATGCACTGATGACTATACCTGCCTGTGCCTGGAAAGTTCTGGTGAGATAGGCTACCGCGGGCGTTGGCATTGGTCCCAGCAGATTAATGTCCATTCCTGCCGAGGTGAGCCCCGCCTCCAGCGCAGACTCGAACATGTATCCGGAAATTCGGGTATCTTTACCAATGAGAATTTTACCGCCGCCTTTACGGGCAAAAACCTTACCCGTTGCCCATCCTAACTTGAGCATAAAGTCCGGAGTTATAGGGTAGGAACCTACTCTTCCCCTGATGCCATCGGTACCAAAGTATTTTTTATCAGTCACGTCTGTTTCCACCTTGTACCTCTTAGAGGATTATTATTTTTATTGTTGCTGATCAGCTTACTTTCAGCACTTCATTGCAGATTTTTAAAGCATCTACAGTCTCGGCAACATCATGGGTACGCACCAGCCTCGCGCCATGCATAACGCCTATTACAGCTGCAGCAATACTGCCAGGAACCCTGTCCTTTTCTGTGCGCCCGGTAATGGTTCCGATCATTCTTTTTCTTGAAATGCCAATTAACAGCGGCAATTTTAACGCTTGCAACTCACCAAGTCTGCCCAGTAATTCAAGGTTATGCTCCAGTGTTTTTCCAAACCCGAATCCCGGATCAAGAAGAATCCTGTCATTGCCAATACCCGCATCATTGCAGACCTTAACACGCTGTCCGAGAAAGTCAGCAATATCCCCAACGATATCATCATAACCGGGAGCATCCTGCATATCTTTCGGTGAACCCTGCATATGCATCAGACAAACCGGTAAACCAGTAATAGCCGCAGCTTCCAGAGCCCCCTTTCTGGCCAGTGCCCTGACGTCATTGATCAAACCTGCGCCGACTGCCGGACACTGCCTGATCAGCTCCGGGTTACTGGTGTCCACAGAAATTATTACATCCAGATTATGCTTTACCGCCTCCACCACTGGAAGCACTCGATCCATTTCCTGCTGACTGGAGACTTCTTTTGCTCCAGGCCGGGTAGACTCACCACCGATATCAAGGATGGCAGCACCGGCATTCACCATTTTTTCGGCGCGTTCCAGCACTTTTGATAGAGATACCACTCCATTGTCACTCATCAGTTCTCCTCCGTCGGAAAAAGAGTCCGGTGTGACATTGAGAATACCCATGGTATGAGAGATAGACAGGTCGAGTTTTTTGCCTGCAAAATCAAACAGTCGTGAAGATTTAGTCATACTTTCTAGTTATTTTTTAAAATCAGGCCAAATAAAAAAAGGAGCTCAGAAGAGCTCCTTATCAGCATTACCAGTATTGTTGATATTTTCGCCTAGTGTTCCCCTGCAGGACCACCGATTGGCTTGTTGGAGTCCTTATTACTCTTGCTGTCTTTACTATCCTTTGTACTGCCTTTGGAATCATCAGCTTTAGCACGGATAGTCGTTCCAGGACCATAGTCATCATCATGCCAGCCTTCTGGTGCACGCGGTTTGCGCCCCGCCATAATGTCATCAATCTGCCCTGCATCGATCGTTTCATATTCCATCAGCGCATCTTTCATGGCATCCAGTTTATCCCGATTTTCGGTCAGGATCTGCTCTGCCCGGGAATAACAGGAATCGATAATACTACGTACTTCTTCATCGATAGCTTTGGTGGTATCGGAGGAAAGCACTTTACTCTGACCGGCAGAAGAACGGCCAAGGAACACCTCATCCGCCTCATCATCATATTGCAAAGGACCAAGACGTTCGGAGAGTCCCCACTTTTTAACCATGTTGTGAGCCATCTGGGTAGCACGCTGAATATCATTGGAGGCACCAGTGGTTACCCCGTCAGCGCCCAGAGTCATTTCTTCCGCAATACGGCCACCATAGAGACTGCAAATCTGACTCAGAATGCTCTGCTTGCTATGGCTGTAACGATCTTCTTCAGGCAGGAACATAGTTACACCCAATGCCCTGCCACGAGGAATAATGCTGACCTTGTAAACCGGATCATGTTCGGGAACCAGACGGCCCACTATTGCATGCCCAGCTTCATGGTATGCAGTATTTAATTTTTCTTTTTCAGACATGACCATGGACTTGCGTTCTGCGCCCATCATTATCTTGTCCTTGGCCTTTTCGAATTCTTCCATGGTAACTCGTTGTTTGCTGCCACGAGCGGCAAACAGAGCGGCTTCATTGACCAGGTTGGCCAGATCAGCACCGGAAAAGCCCGGCGTCGCGCGGGCCAGCACCGCCTCATCAACACCTTCAGATATAGGCACTTTGCGCATATGAACTTTCAAAATCTGTTCACGACCACGAATATCAGGCAAGCCAACCACAACCTGGCGATCAAACCTGCCTGGTCGCAATAGTGCCGGATCGAGGACATCTGGCCGGTTGGTAGCGGCTACCACAATGACCCCTTCATTACCCTCAAAGCCATCCATCTCAACCAGCAACTGGTTAAGAGTCTGTTCACGCTCATCATGCCCGCCACCAACGCCGGCGCCACGATGACGGCCCACGGCATCAATTTCATCAATAAAAATAATACAAGGTGACTGTTTCTTGGCCTGATCGAACATGTCTCTGACTCGGGAAGCACCAACACCCACAAACATTTCGACGAAATCGGAACCCGAGATAGAAAAGAAGGGGACTTTTGCTTCCCCAGCGATCGCCTTGGCCAGAAGTGTTTTACCTGTGCCGGGCTGTCCTACCATTAGCACACCGCGAGGAATTCGTCCCCCCAGACGCTGGAATTTGTCAGGCTCACGCAGGAAGTCCACCAATTCTTTAACATCTTCCTTGGCCTCATCAACACCGGCTACATCAGCGAAGGTGACCTTGACCTGATCTTCGCTAAGCATCTTCGCCTTGCTTTTGCCAAAGGCCATCGGTCCGCCCTTTCCACCAACGCCACCACCCTGCATTTGCCGCATAAAGAACATGAACACGGCAATGATGATGAGAATTGGAAATGAGGCAACAAGCAATTGTGTCCAGATACTTTGCTGCTCTGGCTCCTGCCCCCTGATTCTCACGTTATGGGAAAGCAGGTCATCGATCAGCTTGGGGTCTTCAATATAGGGTCTGATGGTATTAAAGCGTGTGCCACTGCTTTTCATGCCCAGAATATTGACACCACTAATGGTAACTTCGGTGACATTGCCCTGCTGAACTTCACGTATAAAATCAGAGTAATCCAGTTGCTCGGCATTGGTAGGCTGATTGAAATTATTGAATACCGTCAGCAAAACGGCCGCGATAATCATCCAAAGGAGTAAATTTTTTGCCATATCATTCAAGGGAACTGCCCTCTATATCTCTTAAATTGCCACTAAAAAAAAGGGGTTTTTCAACCGCTTAACCCCAACCAGCCCAAGATCTGAGTGTTTTTGATCTTTAATTCTTGCATGAAACGGAGGCTTTGCCTACCAGAATCGGGCTCTGCACATTAACGTAGGAACCTGTATCACCTACATTCATCATACTCTGACTATCAAGGCTTGAAGCCTTTTGCCAAAAGGTAGATTTCTCTGGAACGTGACCGGGATGCATCGGGTTTTCTATTCAACACATGGGAAAATTCCTGTTTTACTTCTTTCAGCAGGGACTCAAACCCTTCACCGTGAAACACTTTTGCGAGAAAAACACCTCCCGGTTTGAGTGTTATACGGGCAAAGTCCAGCGCGAGTTCAACAAGATGCATGGATCGCGGTTGATCTATGGCAGCCATACCACTTAAATTGGGGGCCATATCTGAAATTACAAGGTCAATACAGCGCTGGCGTGTCGCGTCACCGCCATTTACCAATGCAAGAATGTCATTTAGACAACTCTCTTCTGTAAAATCTCCCTGAACGAAACTGACCCCCGGGACAGGGTCCATCGGCAGAATATCGGAAGCTATTACCTTGCCCTTATTGCCCGCCAGCCCAGCGGCGACCTGAGACCAGCCGCCCGGGGCAGCGCCCAGATCTACTACCGTCATGCCTGACTGAATAAGACGGTCGGATTTCTGAATTTCAAGCAGTTTATAGCTAGCTCGAGAACGATAGCCTTCAGCCTTTGATTTTTGTACAAAGGCATCATCAAAATGCTCTTTAAGCCAGTTTTTGCTGCTTTTCGATTTCGCCATTATTGCATTTACTGTAGAATTCACAGCCCTTTCGCCACGAGCCGGACACAAAATACCAGCCATGAGTCTTGATAACAGGTTACAAAAAAAATTTCGCAGTATCGGCCATCACCTGAATCCCGTGGTGATTGTTTCCAATGGATTGTCAGACAATATTAATGCCGAAATAGACAGAGCATTATCAGACCATGAGCTTATCAAGGTCAGGGTAAATGCGGCTGACCGTGAGGACAAGAAATCGCTGATTGGAGAGATATGCCGATTACAAAAGGCCGAGCTGGTGCAAACTATCGGTAATATTGCACTGATCTACCGTGCCGCTGCCGAACAAAAACCTCATCTTTCAAATATCTGCCGTCATCCTGAAATATCCAGGTAAGACTTCCAGTCTAATTCGGCTTTCCGGAATACGCTTACTTTTCAGTAACTCTGCGTTTACGCGTTTCCTGCATTAACGCTTTTACTGCATGAAAGCTCTTCCTGCATAGTAGCCTTTCCTGCATAAAAGCCTTTCCTGCATAAAAGCCTTTCCTGCATAAAAGCTACAAGTGCTCAACTTTTTCAATTTCGTATGACACTTCACCGCCCGGTGTAGTGACGCTGACTTCATCTCCCTCGGCTTTGCCCATGATGGCCCGGGCAATAGGAGATCCAACAGAAATTTTTGCATTTTTCACATCAGCTTCATCTTCACCGACTATCTGGTAAGTTACTGAAACTTCTGTATCAATGTTGTACAGGGTAACAGTTGTACCAAATATAACCTTGCCGGTTGCAGGAATAGACTTCACATCGATGATTTCGGAATCTGCCAGCTTGCCTTCTATTTCCTTGATTCTGCCTTCACAGAAACTTTGCTGCTCCCGGGCCGCATGGTATTCGGCATTTTCTTTCAGGTCGCCATGTTCTCTGGCTTCCGCAATGGCCTGGGTAATTCTTGGCCTCACATTGCTTTTCAGGTCGTTAAGCTCTGCCCGCAGCGTTTCCGCTCCGCCAATAGTCATCGGTACTTTTCGCATATCCCTACTCTCTTTCTTACCCTTCTCAGGTCATTATCTGATTTGTATCTATTTGGTGACAACACGAGCAGTTGATTCAGTTGCATAGTCAATAAATAGCACTCCCTGAAGCAGTCAACATGGCAACCGACATAGAGTATACCGCCAGCGACATCAAACAAATGATACTTGCTTACAGATACTACTTATTGATACCAGCACTGATACTTCGAAATTGCATGGCAGAAATCAGGACTTATGTTCTGCATGCAGGTGCTGCAGGCTATTTACTGACGTATCACCTCCAAATACAAGCGCCTCATAAACGGCTTTTGCACTGGCAATGGTGGTTGTACAGTAGACACCATGACGCAGGGCCGTACTGCGTATTGTAGCGGAGTCTGCGATTGCCTGGCGCCCTTCCGTGGTGTTTACGATAAGGTCAATTTCATCATTTTTCAACATATCGACAATGTGGGGTCGCCCTTCCATTACCTTGTTTACCGGCTTCACAGGTATTCCCGCGTCCTCGATTATTTTTGCCGTCCCTTTTGTCGCCACCAGACTGAAACCCAGTGAATGTAAATTTTTGGCCAGCTCTGCGATTTCCGGCTTATCAACTTCCCGGACACTGATAAATGCTTTTCCATCCAGAGGCAGATTCAGCTCACCCAGTCCTTGTGACTTATAATAAGCCTCGGCAAAAGTCTCTCCTGTGCCCATGACCTCGCCAGTCGACTTCATTTCAGGACCAAGTATAGGGTCAACACCGGGGAACTTGTTAAACGGGAAAATAGCTTCTTTTACAGCATAGAAAGACGGCACAATTTCATGGGTGAAATTCTGCGCCTCCAGGGAAATTCCAACCATGCATTTGGCCGCAATTTTTGCCAGGGACACGCCAATACATTTCGAGACAAATGGTACCGTTCTGGAAGCACGAGGGTTCACCTCGATAATATAGATTTCTCCTTCCTGGTAGGCCAACTGCGCGTTCATCAGACCAACCACACCCAACTCAATGGCAAGTTCAATGCACTGCTGCCTGATTTTGTCCTGAATTTCCATCGGCAAACTGTAGGGGGGTAATGAGCAGGCGGAATCACCGGAATGTACGCCGGCCTGCTCGATATGCTGCATGATAGAACCGACAACAACCTGCTTGCCATCACTTACTACATCCACATCCATTTCGATGGCAGAGTTCAGATAATGATCGAGTAAAACCGGGCTTTCATGGGAAACATCAACCGCGCTGTTGATATAGCGTTTAAGTTCAGCTTCGTTGTAGACGATTTCCATGGCACGTCCACCCAGTACATAGGAAGGACGGACAACAAGTGGATAGCCAATTTTTTCGCCTTCCACCACGGCTTCTTCCAAACTCCTAACGGTACTGTTTGGGGGTTGTTTCAAATCCAGTTTCTGAATCAGATGCTGGAAACGCTCACGGTCTTCTGCCCTGTCTATAGCATCTGCAGAGGTACCAATAATCGGCACACCAAGTTTTTCGAGCTGGGTAACCAGTTTAAGAGGCGTTTGTCCTCCAAACTGGACGATAACACCATCGGGTTTTTCAATGTGAACAATCTCCAGCACATCTTCCAGAGTGACCGGCTCGAAATAAAGTCGATCAGAAATATTAAAGTCAGTGGAAACTGTTTCAGGATTACAGTTCACCATGATGGCCTCATAACCCTCTTCACGCATGGCCAAAGCAGCGTGTACACAGCAGTAATCAAACTCAATACCCTGACCAATGCGGTTCGGACCACCACCAAGTACGATGATTTTTTTCCTGTCGCTTACATTTGCCTCACACTCTTCTTCATAGGTGGAATACATGTAGGCTGTCGCCGAGCTGAATTCCGCAGCACAGGTATCAACGCGCTTATAAACCGGGTGAATGTCCAGGTTATAGCGTTTTTTCCTGACCTCTTCTTCACTGACACCCATGACACTGGCGAGCCTCTGATCGGAGAAGCCTTTGCGCTTAAGGCGATAAAGAACATCATGGGTAAAATCTTCCAGTGAAGCTTTTTCCAGCCGGCTTTCTTCCAGAATGATGTCTTCAATCTGGACCAGGAACCAGCGGTCAATAGCGGTATGTTCAAACAAATCTTCAACGGACATTCCCGCTCGAAATGCATCTCCAACATAGCGAATTCGATCACAGCCAGGATCCTTTAATTCCCTGAGTAAAACTTCCTTGGCATTGCTGGCTTCGACATCAAGCACCGGATCAAAGCCGCAGATGCCGATCTCCATGCCACGCAAGGCTTTTTGCAAAGACTCCTGGAAAGTCCTGCCTATGGCCATCACCTCACCGACAGATTTCATCTGGGTAGTAAGTCGGTCAGGTGCCTGCGGGAATTTCTCAAAAGTAAAACGCGGAATCTTGGTGACGACATAGTCAAGGGTTGGCTCAAAAGAGGCAGGTGTTATGCCTCCGGTAATTTCATTACTGAGCTCATCCAGGGTAAAGCCAACTGCCAGTTTTGCAGCGACCCGGGCAATTGGGAAACCCGTTGCTTTAGAAGCCAGGGCAGAGGAGCGCGATACCCTCGGGTTCATTTCAATGATCACCATGCGGCCATCTACCGGGTTTATACCAAACTGAACATTTGAGCCGCCGGTTTCCACACCAATTTCGCGTAATATGGCAATAGCCGCATTTCGCATTATCTGATATTCCTTGTCGGTCAGCGTCTGTGACGGAGCGACAGTAATAGAGTCGCCGGTATGAATACCCATGGGGTCAAAGTTTTCGATGCTGCAGACAATAATGCAGTTATCGTTCTTGTCCCTGACGACTTCCAGTTCATATTCTTTCCAGCCAATCAGCGATTCATCTATAAGCAGCTCGTTAGTCGGGCTCAGATCCAGGCCTCGCTTGCAGATTTCTTCAAATTCTTCCTTGTTATAGGCAATGCCACCGCCACTGCCACCCATGGTAAAGGAGGGCCGGATAATACATGGGAAGCCAAGCAAATCCTGGGCTTTAAAGGCATCTTCCATGCTACGGGCAATGTAATGTTTGGGGGTTTCCAGTCCAATGGCTACCATGGCATTGTCGAACAGCTCCCTGTCCTCTGCCTTGTCGATAGCTTCCTTTTTAGCGCCGATCAGTTCGACGCCGTATTTTTTCAGTACGCCTTCACGATCCAGGTCAAGCGCGCAATTCAGTGCGGTTTGCCCACCCATGGTTGGAATAATGGCATCGGGGCGCTCTTTGGCAATAATTTTCTCAACGGTGCGCCATTCCACGGGCTCTATATAGGTCGCATCAGCCATATCGGGATCAGTCATGATGGTGGCAGGATTCGAGTTCACCAGAATAATCCGGTAGCCTTCTTCGCGAAGTGCCTGGCAGGCCTGGGCACCCGAATAATCAAACTCGCAGGCCTGACCGATAACGATGGGGCCGGCGCCTATGATGAGAATACTTTTAATATCAGTTCTTTTTGGCATGATAAATTACAGTCTTGTCCTTTTTTCTATTCGGCCTTGCTTGCTTGCATCAACTCAATGAAATGATCAAATACGGGGGCTATATCATGGGGTCCCGGACTGGCCTCAGGATGCCCCTGAAAACCGAATGCAGGCTTGTCTGTGCGATGAATGCCCTGCAATGAACCGTCGAAAAGAGATTTATAGGTAGCTGTGAGGTAATCAGGCAGGCTTTCTGCATCAACTGCAAAGCCATGATTCTGGCTGGTGATGAATACCTTGCCTGACTCAAGAGACTGTACCGGATGGTTAGCACCATGATGGCCCAGTTTCATTTTTACTGTTTTCGCACCACTGGCCAATGCCAGCAGCTGGTGTCCCAGGCAGATCCCGAATACCGGCAGATCCGTTTCCAGGATTTCCTTGATAGCACTGATCGCATAGTCGCAGGGTTCAGGATCACCTGGTCCATTGGACAGGAATACACCATCAGGCGACATTGCCAGAACTTCACTGGCGGGCGTCTGTGCAGGCACTACGGTGACCTTACAGGAACGATCGGTCAGCATTCTGAGAATATTTCGTTTCACACCGAAATCATAGGCAATCACATGGAACCGGCCTTCCTGATCAGGCTTGCGATGGCCTTCATCTAGATCCCAGGAACCCTCTTCCCAGGAATAGGATTTTTCACAGGTAACTTCTTTTGCCAGGTCCATTCCCACCAGACCGGGATAGTCTTTTGCGGCAGTCAGCGCCACTTCTCTATCCGCATCACTCTTTTCCAGATCCGCATCGAGCTCGCCGCCAGCAATAATACAGCCGTTAAGTGGGCCATGATCACGCAGGATTCGGGTCAATCTGCGAGTATCGATTTCAGCGATAGCCACCACTTTACGCAGTTTCAGAAATTCACTTAAGGTTTGTTCGTTACGAAAATTACTGGCCAGCATAGGCAAATCACGAATTACCATCCCCGAGGCCCAGACTCTCTCTGATTCATCATCCTCGGCATTGGTGCCGGTATTCCCGATGTGGGGATAAGTAAAAGTGATAATCTGCTGGGCATAGGAAGGATCCGTAAGGATTTCCTGATAACCGCTCATGGCAGTATTGAATACCACTTCACCAGTGGCTTGACCCTCAGCACCAATGGATATCCCCTCAAACAGGGATCCATCTTCCAGGGCCAGAATGGCGGGTTTATAGTGCATATTCTCCTCGTTAGGCCATTGGGCTTTTCATTTTACTTCTGCGAGCGAATTTCAGCTCGAAGAAAACTCCAACCAGTAAAACTGGCTGAAACAGTTAGTGAGTAAATAGAGAATTCAAGACACCTACTAAAAGACTGTTAATTTAAAAGTCTAAAAAAAAGCGGAATAGGCAAACCTATTCCGCTTTTCTCAATTCTTTTTCAGTACTTTTTTCAGAATTTTAAACCGTTGTAAATGTCTTCGTACTGAAAAGGTATTCTATGAAAAACTCCCCCATCTTGTCCAGATTAGAAAGGGAATTTATGGAAAAAATCATCCATTGCTGATAGATATGCCAATTAAGGGCCATTTCTGCCAGTAATTAAAGACTCAACACATCCTGCATATCATACAAACCGGATTGTTTGTCCTGTAACCAGAGCGCCGCCCTGACTGAGCCGGCGGCATAATTCATGCGACTGCTGGACTTGTGAGTAATCTCAACCCTCTCACCTTCTCCGGCAAACATAACAGTATGATCGCCTACAATGTCGCCTGCACGAATTGACTCAAAACCGATTGTAAGACCATCACGCTCGCCAATATTGCCTTCACGTCCATAGACAGCAACATCGTCAAGGTCTCGTCCCAGGGCATCGGCAACTACTTCACCCATTTTTAACGCTGTTCCAGAGGGGGCATCCTTTTTATGACGATGATGCGCTTCTATTATTTCGACATCACTGTCTTCCCCTATGACTTTTGCAGCCTGCTCAAGTAATTTCAGGCAAAGATTTACACCAACACTCATATTCGGGGCAAAAACAATAGCGATCTGCTTACTGGCTTCTGCAATGGCTGCTTTCTGCTCATTCGAAAAACCGGTGGTACCAATGATTATCTTCTTGTTACCCGAGAGGCAAAACTCCAGATGCTTCATGGTGGCAGCGGGACTCGTAAAGTCGATCAGCACATCGAAATCATCAAGAGTTTCACTAAGATCATCAACAGCATAGACACCCAGCGGTCGCAGTCCGCACAAGCTGCCAACTTCTTCTTCAATACTGGGGCTATTATGACGGACAGACGCCGCACCAAGGGTTACCCCCTCGGTTTTACTAACAGCCTCAACAATCGTTTTTCCCATACGACCGGCAATACCGGCCACGGCAATTCTTAACATAGTGGTTTCCGAAAATAACTCTTATCAGGCACTGGGATCAGGGCTTCAATGTATCAACAAAACTTTTCACACCATCAAACCAGCTGGACTTTTTGGGTGACTGTTTTTTGCCATGACTTTCATGTATTTCCTGAAATTCTGCAAGCAATTCTTTTTGCCTTTTGGTCAGATGCACAGGAGTCTCGACCACAACACGGCAGAGCAGGTCGCCGGGAGGGCCGCCTCGCACCGGAGTGACCCCTTTATTTCGCAAGCGAAAAAGCTTTCCAGTTTGTGTTTCTGAAGGGATTTTCAGCTTCACTTTGCCTTCCAGAGTGGGCACTTCAAGCTCACCACCAATGGCAGCATCGACAAAGCTGATGGGAATCTCACAATGCAGATTACTGCCGTCACGCA